>NZ_JAZDQV010000002.1:0-352421 GCF_036324225.1 Altererythrobacter litoralis | reverse complement strand
AATTAGCTTTCCCCATCGTCGCCTCCTGTCCTCAAATTTAGGAAAGAAGGCGTCCACAAATCTAGGGGCTATTCAACTGGAGAGCGACGGCGCAATAACCCACCCCGCTCACAACGCATGTCGGAAGACAAAATTCAGCGCGAGACTCTCGCTCCGACCAGCCTCGCGCCGCTACATGTAATATCCGTACAAATTTCCCAAAAAGCCGACAGTCCGCAATCGGCCCAGTTTCTGTCACCATCGCTACGACAGTGATCCCGGAAAGCTTAGTACGGCGACACCTACCGATGACCTGAAAGCAACCGATAACAAGGGAGCCGGCGTCGGATCGCTTAATCGCGCTGCGGTTTCTTGGCATCCCATCGTTCAAAATGCGGCTTCAATACTTCGGGCAGCTCTTTGCAGAATTCTTCATCCAATGGGTAATGCCGCATGGCAACCCAGACTGCATCAAGCACGGCATTTCCTTGCTTGCGATCCTTGGGCTTCTTTTGCGGATCGCGCTCACGCTTTTCTGCCATCCACAGTTTCTGCAAGGCGAACCATCGCGGATCGGGAACAACCATGCGCGCAGCTTCGCCGTCGCGTACACCAACGACGCGGTCGACCGGTCGTCCATTCAACAGCCATTCCTGTTCGGGTAGCGGTATGGGCCGAGGTCGGTCCTGCAAA
Source organism: Altererythrobacter litoralis (assembly GCF_036324225.1). Lineage (NCBI taxonomy): Bacteria > Pseudomonadati > Pseudomonadota > Alphaproteobacteria > Sphingomonadales > Erythrobacteraceae > Altererythrobacter > Altererythrobacter litoralis. Next base: position 351,749 of record NZ_JAZDQV010000002.1, on the reverse strand, counting down.
ACTTGTCCGCTAATGCGGCTAGGGGCCGAAAGAATTTCCACCTCGTATGCCTTGGCGTTGCGTGCCTGGAAAGGCCGCTCGGTGTTCACCGAGTAGGTCAAGTCGGCTTCTTTAAGCACTTTCCATAAGGTTGGTCGGTCCTCATCAGCCTCGATTCCGGTCAACGCCATGTCAAAATCCAGTGTTGTGTCGGGCGCATCTCGAATGAATCCATTTGCCTCCAAGGCATATGCAATCAGAGCGTTGGTGCCGACTACCATGGCCTGATCTCCAAGAAAACGAAGGCGGTCAGCTTCGCGCAGGATCTTGCCCGCCTCCGCCGGGAGCATTGGGAGACGCAGCGCGCGGTACAGGCTCGCTTGTTCCTTGAGCGCGTCCTTGCTTCCTGAAAGACGTTCCTTGAGCTCTGCCTTCTCAGCCTTGTAATCGTCGAATTCAGCCTGCTTTTCCTGATCGAGCGGGCCCTTGCTCTTCATCGATCCGCGCCGATCTGTAACCTCATAAAGATATTCTCGACCAGAAACCTCCTTGATGCGCATGTTGTAGGGCATCTCATTCAGCGCACGCAGGGCCTCCATCCAGACCTGGTAGGTCTGCTCGAGATTGACGATCACCCTTGCCTGTTCGTCGGAAAACGGTTTGAAGTTCATGTATTACCCTGCAATCTGCGATTTCACGAAAATGCAGGGTAAAGACCGGAAATGCAAGATTTACGCAGCATCTCCTCAATTCATACGAATTGCAGGGTAAGTTGCCTAGACCGCTCCCCAAACTTCCCCAAGCGTGGCAATCGCTCAAGAGACAGGAAAGAGGCGTTCCTCACGGGAATGACGATGCGGGCCTCCGAATTCGGATTTTCAGAAGGCCCACAGAAAGGCCCGCAAGAATTTCAAGCCAGAATGATCCGGGACTATCGATGATTCGAACGCTGGAGACCGATAGGCATTGAAAGAGAAGGGAAAAGACAAGCCGAGACAAGAATTTGGAGAACCAATGTGAGTCCTCAAAGTATCCCATTTTTTCTATGTATTTCAATGCTTTAAGCTAATGGTGCCCAGAAGAGGACTCGAACCTCCACGGGGTTGCCCCCGCCGCCACCTGAAGACGGTGCGTCTACCAATTCCGCCATCTGGGCACTCAATCGGGCCGGTCGTCTAAGTCCGGCTCGCGGTAGGCGCGGGCCAATAGCGAGTGGCGGCGCACTCTGTCAACGCAAGAAAGCACTTCTTCCAGCCTGCAACGCTTGCGGCGCACGGCGCATTGCGGCAATGCGCCCTCACACCAAGCAGAGCATTCAACAACGGACCCCCGATGGCCAAGACCAATCCTCTCGCGAACAAGCTCGTCACCATCTTCGGCGGCAGTGGATTCCTGGGCAATTATGTCGCGCAAGCGCTGCTAGAGCGCGGCGTCCGGCTACGCATAGCGAGTCGCAATCCCGAGCGGTCGTTCAACCTCAAGCCGCTCGCCAATCTCGGCCAACTGCAATTCCTGCGCTGCGACATCACCAACGAAGGCAGCCTCGCGGCAGCGATCGAGGGATCGGACGCGGTGGTGAACTTGGTCGGCGCCTTCGGAGGTGACCTGCGGCAGTTGATGGGCGAGGCGCCTGGCGCAATGGCGCGGCTGGCGAAGGCGGCTGGCGTGCAGTCATTCGTGCATGTGAGCGCAATCGGGAGCGATGCCGAATCGGAAGTCGAGTATGCGCGCGCCAAAGGCCTCGGTGAAAAGGCTGTTCTGGCGAACTTCCCCAAGGCCACGATCATTCGTCCTTCAGTGATTTTCGGGGAAGACGATAATTTCATCAACATGTTTGCCGGGCTGATCCAGATGCTGCCCGTTCTGCCTGTTTTCGGGCCCGATGCGCAATTGCAGGCGACCTTTGTTGATGATGTCGCCGAAACGATCGCCGTCGCTTTGGAAAACCCTGTCCGGCATGGTGGCAAGACCTTCGAACTGGGCGGCCCTGAAACGCTCACCATGCTTGAAATCAACCGTCGCATTGCCGCCGCGCAAGGTCGCAAGCGGCATTTCATCCCCATGCCCGATGGCGCATCCTCGTTCTTCGCCGCACTTCCCGGCACTCTCATGAGCCGCGACCAATGGGCGCTGCTCCGGCAGGGGAACGTGGCCTCAGGCGAGTGTCCGGGCTACAAGCAGTTGGGGATCGAACCGCGCCCGCTGGGCCTGTTCCTCGACAAGTGGATGATGCGCTACCGCAAGCACGGGCGCTTCACACCGGTCGCAGGCGCCGGCGCGGCCTAATCTCCGCCTCCGCCCTCACCGCTCGGGGATTCCCCGGGCGGAGGCAGCATCACAGCCGGCTCGACGATCAGGATCGCACCATCATTGCCGGTAATGCGCACGCGGGTGCCGATCCCGAGATCGGGGCCCTTTGCCAGCCATTCGCTGTCACCGTGCTTTATCCGGCCCGAGCCGCCGTCGAATGCCTGCGTCACGACTGCCGTGTCCCCGATCAGGCGAGTTCCGCGCTGGTTGAGCAAGGGGTCCGAACTTTCGATCGGCGAATCCTTCAGGAATCGGCGAGCGCTGAAGGCAGCGATCAGCGAAGCCGAAACGAAAACCACGATCTGCGAGGGAAGCGCAAGATCAAGCCCGAAAGTCAGGACACCGGTGATGATCGCCGCCACTGCCAGCCAAATCAGGTAGACCCCCGGCAAAAGCATTTCGAGTACGGCGAGGATCAGCCCGATGGCGATCCACATCCAATGCGCGTCGAGGCCTTCGAAGAGGTTCATCAGCTGTCACCAGCCCGGGGTACGCTGGTGCGCGGACGCACCGGCGGCAGCGGCTGGCCGGAAGCGGAGCTACCCGGCACGGTCACATCGCCATCCCTAGTCCCGATCGCCTCCTTCACCAGTTCGCCGATCCCGCCGAGCGAGCCGATCAACTGCGTCGCCTCGACCGGGAACAGGATGGTCTTGGCATTCGGGCTGGTGGCGAACTTGCCCACCGCTTTGGTGTATTCCTGCGCGATGAAGTAGTTGATCGCGGCGCTGCCGCTTTGCGCGATTGCATCCGACACCATCTGGGTGGCGCGCGCCTCGGCCTCGGCGGCGCGTTCGCGCGCTTCAGCGTCGCGGAAAGCGGCTTCCTTCTTGCCCTCGGCGGAAAGGATTGCCGACTGCTTCTCACCCTCGGCGCGCAGGATGCGGCTGGCGCGTTCACCCTCGGCTTCGAGGATTTCGGCGCGCTTGAGGCGTTCCGCCTTCATCTGCCGAGCCATCGCTTCGGAAATGTCATGCGGCGGGCGGATATCCTTGATCTCGACGCGCGTGATCTTAACGCCCCAGGGCGAAGTCGCATGATCGACCACGCTCAGCAGCCGCGCGTTGATCTCGTCGCGCTTCGACAGCGTCTCATCGAGATCCATGCTGCCCATCACCGTGCGCAGATTGGTCGTCGTCAGCGCCATGATCGCGGCGTAGAGATTGTGCACCTCATAGGCCGCCTTGCCCGCATCAAGCACCTGGAAGAACACGACAGCGTCCACGCCGACCATGGCGTTGTCGCGCGTGATGATCTCCTGGCCCGGGATGTCGAGCACCTGCTCCATCATGTTCACCTTCTGCCCGACGCGGTCGATGAAGGGGATGATCAGGTGCAGGCCCGGATCGGCGGCGATGGTGAACTTGCCGAGCCGCTCGATGGTATAGACAAAGCCCTGCCGCACTACGCGCACCGCCATGATAAGGAAAGTGACGAGCAGGAACAACAGCGCAAGCAGCACGAATTCCATCGAATTTTCTCCTCTGAACACCGATTGGCGACAGACTACATGGCAAGCCCGCCGCTTCCAAGGGAAACCGGACCGGCCAGGCTCCGAACTCCCATGGCGCGTTGCGCGCCACGCAAGTTGATGAAACACCTGCGATCCGCATGCCAATCAACGAACAAGACACGAGGGTTCCGCAAAGCGCCGATGGGCCGCCGCATCATCGCCCAAACCGCCCGAATGCCACGTAGGAAAACGGCGCGAGCAGGCTCCAAACCGCCCGCGGACTCGGTCAGCACACAATATCCTGCGTTACCTGGCAATGGCGCCCACAAGCTGGTGTTTGCTTGCCTGAGCGCCCCGCCCTGCACCGGTTCGCCGCACGGACGGCCCGAACCACCCCCGCAAAGGGTGCAATCAGGCCGGTTGTTAATCTGGCAGAAAGGTTGGTCTGCACACCGAGCGGCTTCATGTCGTCAATGTGTGGCCCATGTGCCGCACACGCTATGGAACGAGATGAGGGGGTCTGGCAGCCGGACACGCCATCCCGAGAACCGGCCGAACGAATGGCCGCGGACGCGCAGAGCCGGCTGAAGTAGTTTTAAGGAGTAGCGTAATGAGTGTCATTTCCACTAGGTCGGGAGCCCTGTTCCTGCTCGCCGCGCTTGCCGTGCCCGCAACGGGTGGCCTGTCGGCGCAGGAGAACGAGTCCGCGAACGCCGAGAACATCAACGTCTATGGTTCGCTTCCGACGGACCTGTCCGGCTTGCTCGAGGGGCCCGATCTCGACGGCTTCATTTCGGCGCGCAACGGCAATCGGGTGCAGATCACTGTAGCCGGCGACATCAAGGCCGTGGTCAATGTCGGCCCGGCGACCGAGATCAGGACCAGCGGCGGCTTCCTGGGCCTTGGCCGCGAAAAGCTCACCTCCAGCTCGCTGATGAACGGCCTGCCAGTCAGCGTGGAAACGGTACAATGGGAAGGCGGCCTGGTCGCCAGCAGGATCGCGCTCAAAGGCAAGGACCTGAAGACTGCGGCGATGATCCGCAACGCCACCGACCAGCGCTTTGGCGAGAATGAAGCGGCGATCTCCGAGAATCAAACCGCGATTGCCGAAAACGTCGCCGCCACCGAGGCGCTGCGCGGTCGCATGGGCGACATCGACAAGTACAACATCAAGGGCACCACCAACGTCTATTTCGACACCGGCAAGTGGAACCTTTCGCCGGCCGCCCAGCGCGACCTGTGCGATGCGGCCGCCAATGCCAAGTCGATCGACAACGCACTGCTGCTCGTGGTCGGATACACCGATTCCACCGGCAGCTATGAAGTCAACCAGACGCTCAGCGAAAAGCGGGCGGGTCGCGTCGTGAATTTCCTGCAGCAGGAATGCAAGTGGGAACCCTGGCGCATGCTTTCGCCCACCGGGATGGCCGCGTCCGACCCGCTGGCGGACAACAGCACCCCCGAAGGCAAGGCGCAGAACCGCCGCGTTTCGGTTAACATCCTCGTCAGCAAGAGCGTTGACGATATCTGAGGCTAGCGGGGTGGGCCCGGCTCACCCCCTTCCCTTTCAGCTGGCAGGGCGCGCTCCGGCAGCCCGCGAGCTTCGCTACAAGGCGTCCCCGTAAAGCTTGAGCATTTCGGCCCAGGCGCGCTCCGCCTCGGGCTCCTTGTATGCGGGGCTGTCAGGCACGCACCAGCCGTGATCTCCGGCGAAAACCTCGATCACCGCCTTGCGCCCCGCAGCGGAGGCCGCTTCGCGCAACACATCCTTTTCACCCGGCGCCTTGGCGTCGTCATCCTGCGCGATCGCGATCAGCAACGAAGCTTCCATCCGGTCGAACAGTTTGTGCGGGCTCATCGGATAGTCGGGCCGCACCAGCCCGCCGCCGTGGAAGCTGGCCGCAACTTTCACGCGCGCAGGGACTGCAGCGGCCGTCCACATGGTGAAGGGCCCGCCCATGCAATAGCCTTGCGTGCCGATGCCGCGCTTGCTGTCAACCTCGTCACGGCAATCGAGGAAGGCGACCGCCGCCGTGGCATCGCGCATGATCGCTTCGGCATCCAGCCTGGCGCGCATTTCGCGCGCGCGGGGCCAGCCGCCATTCCCGGCGAAATCGGCAAAATCCTGCCAGATCGGGGCAGGCGTATCGCGGTAATACTGGTTCACCACCAGCGCGGCATAGCCGCGATCGGCCAGCCGCCGCGCCATCGCCTTCTTGCTATCGCGCAGTCCCGCAATATCGGGCCAGATCACCACAGCAGGCGCCGGGCCGGACGTTGGCGCGACCAGCCAGCCATCCATCGTGCCGTCAGGCGTTTCGAAGGCGACTGACTGCTCGGTCCATGCCGGGAAGCCCGGCGAAGTAACCACCTGCGCGCCGCTATCCGCCTGGCCCGATTTGGGCGTGCAGGCAGCGGCGATCGCGGCCATTCCTGTGGCGAGGCCGAACTGCCGACGCGTCAGCCCCTCGCGCGCCCATTTCTCCAGATTTGCTTCGTCGCACATTTTTCCAGCTCCCATTCCCTGTCGCCGATCCTGCCCGCACTGTCATAAATGCACAATGGACAGCGCAAGCGCCAAGGGGCACTCTGTCTATCAAGGGAGAGAACTGACGATGATGGCGAAAGGTTTCATGAGCGCAGCGATCGGCGCAGTGGCACTGCTGCTGGCGGGCTGCGGAGAACGCGGCGCGGAACGCTCGCCCCTGGCGACCGAAGGCGTAACCGATTCGATGATCGCAGCGGGCGTGGGCGACGAATGGCTGACCTATGGGGGCGGCTATGACGAAAAGCGCTTTTCGCCGCTCGACCAGATCAATGCCGACAATGTGTCGCAGCTCGGTCTTGCATGGTTTGCCGATCTCGACACTGCGCGCGGGCAGGAAGCCACTCCGCTGATGCATGACGGCACGCTCTACATCTCCACCGCGTGGAGCATGGTGAAAGCCTATGACGCGAAGACCGGCGCGCTCAAATGGGAATACGACCCCCAGGTCCCGCGCTCCAAGCTGGTCGAAGTGTGCTGCGATGCGGTGAACCGCGGCGTCGCGCTCTATGGCGACAAGGTTTATGTCGCGACGCTCGACGGGCGACTGGTCGCGCTCAACCAGAAAACCGGCAAGGTGGTGTGGGACAAGCTCACCATCCCCAAGGGCTCGCACATGGCGATCACCGGCGCGCCGCGTATCGTGAAGGGCATGGTCCTGATCGGATCGGCCGGCGCGGAATATTTCACCCGCGGCTACATCGCTTCGTTCGACGCGCAGACCGGCGAGGAGCTGTGGCGCTTCTATACCGTCCCGGGGAACCCGGCCGATGGCTTCGAGAACGAAGCGATGGAAAAGGCCGCCAAGACCTGGAACGGCGAATGGTGGAAGCTCGGCGGCGGCGGCACGGTGTGGGATTCGATCACTTACGATCCCCAGACCGACCTCGTCTATTTCGGCACCGCCAATGCCGAACCGTGGAACCCGGCCTATCGCAATACCGATGGCGCGGGGGACAGCCTCTACACGGCGTCGATCGTGGCGGTGAAGCCCGATACCGGCGAATACGCCTGGCACTTCCAGGAAACGCCCGAGGATCGCTGGGATTTCGATTCCAACCAGCAGATCACCGTCACCGACCTCGAAATCGGCGGGAAGTCGCGCCGGGTGGTGATGCATGCGCCCAAGAACGGGTTTTTCTACGTTCTCGATGCGGTGACCGGCCAGTTCATCTCCGGCAAGCCCTTTGTCGATGGGATCAACTGGGCTTTCGGGCTCGATCCCGTGACCGGCAAGCCCGACGTCAATCCGGAAGCCAAGTACGAATTGACCGGCAAGCCGTGGATCGGCGTGCCCGGCGCAGTCGGCGCGCATAGCTGGTCGCCGATGAGCTACAGCCCGATGACCGGGCTGGTCTATATCCCGACCAACAACACACCGCAGTATTATGCCCACGATCCGAACTGGGAGCCGGGCGAAACCGGCTTCCAGCTGGGCATCGACGTGAGCGGCGGCAACATCCCGGCGGACAAGGCCGTGCGCGAAGCGACGAAAGAAGCGCTCAACGGCGCATTGGTCGCTTTCGACCCGGTGGCCGGCGAAGTGCGCTGGAAGGTGCCGCAGCCGAGCCCGACCAATGGCGGGACGCTGGCGACTGCGGGGAACCTCGTGTTCCAGGGCACCTCGACCGGGGAGTTCCGTGCCTACACTGCCGATACCGGCAAGCAGTTGTGGTCGTTCGAGACCCAGAGCGGCGTGCTCGCCGCGCCGATGACCTATGCCATCGACGGCGAGCAATATGTCGCCGTGCTGGTGGGCTGGGGCGGCGTGTGGGACGTGTCCGCAGGCAAGCTCGCCGGCGGCATCACGCCCAACATCAGCCGCCTGATGGTGTTCAAGCTGGGCGCCGATGGCAAGCTGCCGCCGCTCAAGCCGACGCCCGCACTTGTGCTCGATCCGCCGGCTCCAACAGGTACGCCCGAGCAGATCGCCCTCGGCGAAAAGCTCTACAGCAACAGCTGCAGTGTCTGCCACGGTATCTCTGCGGTGGCGGGCAGCCTCAATCCGGACCTGCGCCATTCAGCCACGCTCGGTCGGAAGGACCTGTGGCAGCAAGTCGTCCATGACGGGCTGCTGTCGGAAAACGGCATGGTTGCGTGGAAGGACCAGTTCAACCGCGACCAGATCGAAGCGATGCGGCTCTACGTGCTCAAGCGCGCCAATGAGGACAAGGCGCTCGAAGGGAAATAAGGGATCGAGCGGCGCATCCGGCGCCGCCTAACCCCTGAACATCACTGTGCGGGTGCCGTTGAGCAGCACCCGTTCTTCGAGGTGCAGCCGCACCGCTTCGGCGAGCACGCGACGCTCGATATCGCGGCCCTTGCGCACCAGCTCTTCAGGGCTGTCGGCATGGGTGATCGTTTCGACGTCCTGATGGATGATCGGCCCTTCGTCGAGATCGCGCGTCACGTAATGCGCAGTCGCACCGATCATCTTCACCCCGCGGGCATGCGCCTGGTGATAGGGCTTGGCGCCCTTGAAGCCGGGCAGGAAGCTGTGGTGGATATTGATGCAGCGACCGGAAAAATGCGCCGCCTGCTCGTCCGAGAGGATCTGCATGTAGCGCGCCAGCACCACCAGCTCGGCGCCGGTTTCCGCCGCAATCGCGCGCACCTGCGCTTCCTGCTCGGCCTTGTTCGCACTTGTGACCGGCAAATGGTGGAACGGCACGTCGCCAACATCAGTATGCTGGATGCTTTCACGCGGATGGTTCGAAACGATTGCGACGGGCTCCATCGGCAATTCGCCGATGCGCCAACGATAGAGCAGGTCGGCCAGGCAGTGGTCGAACTTGCTGACCATGATCAGCACCCGGCGCGCCCGGTCGCGCAGCGCCAGCTTCCACTCCATACCGTGCTCGGCCGCCAGCGGGGCGAACCCTTCGCGGATCGCTTCACGCGGGAGTACGCCCGGATCGAATTCGACGCGCATGAAGAAACGGTCGCTTTCGCGGTCATTGAACTGCTGCGCCTCGAGCACGTTGCCGCCGCGCTCGAACAGGAAGGAGGTCACCCTTGCGGTGATACCCGGCCGGTCGGCGCAACTGAGCGTGAGGACGAGCGGCTCGGCCATGTCAGCGGCGCGTCAGCGCTTCCTCGCTTTCGGCCATCAGCGCCTGGATGATGTCCACCACCGGCTCTTCTGCCTTGACCATGCCGACCGATTGCCCGGCCATGATCGATCCGTTCTCGACGTCGCCGTCGATCACCGCACGGCGCAGTGCGCCTGCCCAGAAATGCTCGATCTGCAGCTGGGCTTCGCCCATCTCGACTTCGCCGCGATCCAGCAAGCCGGCGACTTCGATCTGCTTTGCGGTGAATTCCTCGGTGCCCTTGTTCTTGAGCGCGCGGACCGGGATCACCGGCAGGCGCTGATCGACCTGCACGCTGGCCACTGCATCGCGGGCCGAAGCGCGGAAGAAGGCCTTCTTGAAATCGGGATGCGCGATGCTTTCGGTCGCGCAGGCGAAGCGCGTGCCGAGCTGCACCCCGGCGGCGCCCATCTCCAGATAGCCCGCAATCGCCTGGCCCTTGCCGATCCCGCCCGCGACGAAGATCAGGTGCTCGTCGGCCAGTTCAGGCAGCATTTCCTGCGCCAACACGCTGGTCGAGACCGGGCCGATATGCCCGCCCGCTTCCATCCCTTCGATCACCAGCGCATCCGCGCCCGAACGCAGCAGCTTCTTGGCGAGCGCGAGCGTGGGGGCGAAGCAGATCACCTTGGCGTCATTCCCGCTCTCGCCCTTGATCGCCTCGACGCTCCCCTTGGGCGGAATGCCGCCCGCGAGCACGACATGGCTCACGCCATGCTTGCGGCAAACTTCGATCAGATCGAACAGCTGCGGGTGCATGGTGATGAGGTTCACGCCGAAGGGCTTGTCGGTCAGCGCCTTCGTCGCGGCGATCTCGGTGTCGAGCAGTTCGGGCGTCATCGCGCCGCAGGCGATCACGCCGAAGCCCCCGGCATTGCTGATGGCCGAAACGAGGTTGCGTTCGGACACCCAGCTCATCGCGCCGCACAGGATCGCATATTCGCAGCCGAGGAAGTCTTTGCCGCGCTGCATCAGGCGGCTGGTCTTGGGAAAATTGCTCATGGCGCGGGCGATTAAGGCCGATGCGCGCTTACGGCAAGCTTATCAATCGCGATACTCGATCCGCACCTTGCCCGCCGCCTCGGCGGCGATCCGCCGTGCATGGTCGGTATCGCCTGCCGCCGCCAGCGCCACGCCCATGCGGCGATAGGGCCGCGTAGTCGGCTTGCCGAACAGCCTCAAATCGACCGCACCGCCCTGCACCGCCAGCGCGTCTGCCACGCCATGGAACTCGAAATCGGCACTGTCGCGATCGGCCAAGATCACCGCCGAAGCCGAAGGGCGTGCATGGATTTCGTCCGGGATCGGCAGGCCCATGATCGCGCGAGCATGCAAGTCGAACTCGGTCAGGTCCTGCGAGATCAGCGTCACCATGCCAGTATCGTGCGGGCGCGGCGACAGCTCGGAGAAGATCACTTTCTCGCCCTTTACGAAAAACTCGACCCCGAACAGGCCCCAGCCGCGGCCCGCGCCGCCAAGGTTCTCGACCACTTTGCGCGCCATGTCCTGCGCCCTGGCGATCGCGGCGTCGGTCATCGCAGTGGGCTGCCAGCTTTCCTGGTAGTCGCCACGCTCCTGGCGGTGGCCGATCGGCGAGCAGAAGGTCACGCCGCCTGCGTGGCGCACGGTGAGCAAGGTGATCTCGTAATCGAAGTCGATGAACTGCTCGACGATCACCCGCTGGCGGTCGCCGCGCATATTGGCCACGGCATAGTCCCACGCCGCTTCCAGCCCGGTTTCGTCATCGACCTTGCTCTGCCCCTTGCCCGAAGAGGACATGACCGGCTTGATCACGCAGGGAAAGCCCGTGCGCTGCGCCGCCGCGCGCACTTCCTCGAGGTTCTCGGCATAGCGATAGAGCGAAGTGGCGAGGCCAAGCTCGTCCGCCGCTACGTCGCGGATGCGGTCGCGGTTCATGGTCAGCTGGGCTGCGCGCGCCGAAGGGACGACGTTGAAGCCTTCCGCTTCGAGTTCGCCCAGCACTTCGGTGCGGATCGCTTCAATCTCGGGCACGATCAAATCGGGCCGGTGCTTATCCGCCACCGCGCGCAGTGCCGCGCCATCGAGCATCGAAAAGACCTCGCTGGCATCGGCGACCTGCATCGCAGGCGCGCCGGCATAGGAATCGCAAGCGATGACGCAGGCGCCCAACCGCTTGGCCGAGATGGTGAATTCGCGGCCCAGTTCGCCCGAGCCCAGCAGAAGGATCTTTGCAGTAAATGGCATGCCGCTGCCTTAGCGCCAGATTGCCGCGCCTCCAAGCGCCAGCGGGCCTAGGTTCAAGTGCGCCGTCCATGCCATGGCGAAGACGGGTCGCGGATTTCTGCGCGCCTCCCGCCCAGCGCGCGCGCCACCACCAGCGCACGTTCGGCATTGATCATTACCGCGTCGATCGAACCCGCGATCGTGGCGATACCGGCAGAGGCGCTGAGCCGCGTTTCGGCGCGCTGCGTGTCGCTCGACAGCCCGGCGAACGTGGCGAGAATGTCGCGCGTGATTTCGTCTGCGGCCGCACCGGTGCAGCCTGGCATGAGCACGGCGAAGCGATCGCCGTCGAGCCGCGCAAGGATGAAATCCTCAGGCAGGACGTTCGAAAGGAAGCGCCCGAAGGCCCACAGCATCTCTTGCGCTATAGCATGGCCGAAGTTGAGCTTGAGCGCGGCAAAGCGATCGATCTCGAAGATCGCCAGCGCCCCCGGCGCGCCATGCGCGAGCAGAGGCGCCAGCATGGCCTGGAAGGCGCGCCCGTTTGCGAGCCCGGTGACATTGTCGGTCATCGCGGCGGCGGCCAGCTCTTCCTCCAGCGAGCGACGCCCTTCGACCGAACGCAGCAGGCCCAGCGTGCAGTTGATCCGGCCATCCTCGTCGGGCGCAGGGCGCAGGCTGAGCGAATACCATGCCGCCTCGCCCGAAGCGGTCGACACAGGGAATTCGAGCCGGCCTGCAGTCGGGGTTCGCCCATGCAGCGCACCATCATGGAAGTCACGCACTGCGGCGGCATGAGCGCTTACCGTCAGATCGGCGATATGCGGCTTGAACAACATTTCCGCGAGGTTTAGCCCCAATGCCTCGATCCCGCGAGAGGCTTCCTCGATGAAACCTTCCGCATCGGTGCGGATGAAAATGCTGCCGACCGTTTCGGCCAGCATATCCTGCAAGATATCCCCGTATCTTGCGGAGAAACTTCCTGTCATTGCCGCTTGCCCCCGGCTCTGGCGACCAACCCCCGCCAATCCGTTCCAAACCAAGCAAATGAAGTTAACTAACTATCAGCATTATTTTACGCCAAAAACGTATATATCAGGCAATATCAATATAGACTGTTAGTTTGTTCATTTAACTTGACTAAAAAACGAATCAACTTATGGCATTGTTTACCATAATATTAGAATTTCGTAGCGATTCTATTGGGGCAATTACCTATCGCGCCGGTCAGATCTCGATCAGGATGCGGACTTGCCTGGCGTCGATCCCCAGCGCCTGGGCGATCTGTTCGCGGCTCGATTGCAGTAGTTCGGAAACGCCTTCGGGGCGCTGCGCTTCGAGCAATTCCTCCGCATCGAGGCCGAGCACATCTGCAATCGCGGGAAAGCGCTCATCCACCGGGCGCGCCTTGCCCTTTTCCCAGGCCCAGACGGTCGGCTTGCTCACGCCCAGCCGGTCGGCGACCTGCGCCAGTGTGAGCCCGCGCGCCTTGCGGCTTTGTTCGAGCCTCTTGCCCAGCGCCACTCCGCGTGCCGGTGCGCCTTCGGCATGCCCGAACAGCGGCGGAAGGGGGGCATCGGCCTTGAGCTGCACCGCGCTCAGTGCCGCCGCGCCGATCGGGCGGAGGAAGCGGCAACCGAACAGGCTGCCGCTGGTCCAGACCACTTGCGCCGCCGCCGCACCTTCGTGCGGCAGTTCGACTGTGAGTTCCACACCGCTTGCCAGTTCCAGCGCGGTTTCGATCAGCATCCCGCCTTCGGAGATATTGTGGATCGCGACATTGGCCTGCTCGCCCGAGGCAAGCCCGCCATTGGCCTCGAGGTAGAGGTGGCGCCGGTCATGGCGCCACACATCGCCCTGCGGCGCGTGCTGTTCAAGATGTCCCCTGATCGGAATCGCCTGTGCTCCTAGCTACAGGCCATGGGTGCGGGGAATACCCTTAAGTTTTGGTTAGTGGCTCGGCTTAACGGAGGGCAATACGCGGTGACGCGAAGGGGCCCGCGCGATCAGGCCGCTTCGTCCTGCGCGTCGAGCCCGTAAGCCGTGTGCAGCACGCGCACCGCCAGTTCGGTCTCGTCCTCGTCGATCATCACGCTGACCTTGATTTCGGAGGTCGAAATCGCCTGGATGTTGATCCCGCGATCCGACAGCGCGCGGAACATCGTGCTGGCGACGCCTGCATGGCTCTTCATCCCCACGCCGACCACGCTGATCTTGGCTATCTTGCTGTCGGTGATGATGCGATTATAGCCGATCACTTCGCGCTTGTCCTCGAGCAGCGCCTGCGCGCGCGCGAGATCGGCCTGAGGCACGGTGAAGGTCACGTCGGTCTCGCCCTTGTCGCGGCCCACGTTCTGGATGATCATGTCGACATTGATCGCGGCCTGCGCCAGCGGCTCGAAGATGTTGGCCACCGCACCGGGCCGGTCAGGCACCCGGGTGAGGATCACCTTGGCTTCGTTCTTGTCATGCGCGATACCGGTGACGAGCTGGCGTTCCATATCGCCGTTCTCCACTAATTGATCCATTTCTTCGTCCGACACGATCAGCGTGCCGGGCAATTGGTCGGCTGGCACGGCGTCATCGCCGAGGAAGCTCGAGAGCACCTGAACGCGCACGCCTTCCTTCATTGCCAGCCCAACCGAGCGGGTTTGCAGCACCTTGGCCCCTACCGAAGCCAGCTCGAGCATTTCCTCGTAGGTGACTGCCTTGAGCTTTCGCGCCTTGGCCACGATGCGTGGGTCGGTGGTGTAGACCCCGTCGACATCGGTGTAGATGTCGCAGCGGTCCGCATCGATCGCTGCAGCCACCGCCACTGCCGAAGTGTCCGACCCGCCGCGGCCCAACGTGGTCACGCGGCCATCGCTGCCGACACCCTGGAAGCCCGGGATCACTGCTATCTCGCCCGCTCCCATCGACGCGACCAGCGCGTCCGAATCGATCGAATCGATCCGTGCCTTTGCATGCGCCTCGATCGTATGCACCTGCAATTGCCAGCCGAGCCAGCTACGCGCCTTGCAGCCGAGCGATTGCAGCGTCAGCGCCAGCAGGCCCGATGTGACCTGCTCGCCGCTGGCAACGACCACATCGTATTCGGCCGGATCGTACAGCGCATTGGCTTCGCGGCAGAAGTTCACCAGCCGGTCGGTCTCGCCCGCCATGGCCGAAACCACCACCGCAACTTCGTGCCCGGCGGCCTGCTGCTTGCGCACGATATTCGCCACGCGACGAATGCGCTCGGTCCCCGCCATCGAGGTGCCGCCGAATTTCATCACGATACGTGCCAAGGCTTCCGTGCTCCTAGCTGGTCCGAATCCCCGCGCGCTGTTAGGGATGCCTCATGGCAAAGGCAAATGTCACAAATGTAACTATCCGCCCAGAGGAAGAAGCACATTTTTCCGGGCTGGCGCGCGAATGGTGGAACGCCAAGGGGCCGATGGCCTCGCTGCACCAGGTAAATCCGGTGCGGCTCACCTTCCTGCGCGAAGCGGTGGACCGGCATTGGAGCGGCGATGTTCGCGCCGCGCAACCGCTCGCGAGCAAGAGCGCGCTCGACGTGGGCTGCGGCGCGGGGCTGGTGTGCGAACCGCTAGCGCGCTGGGGTGCGGAGGTGACGGGGGTCGATGCTTCGGCGGAGAATGTGGGCGTCGCCAGCGCGCATGCGGCGGGCGGCGGGCTCGATATCCGCTACATGGCAGGCGAATTGGCAAGCCTCGATCTCGGCGCATTCGATCTCGTCACTTCGTTCGAAGTGGTGGAGCATGTCGCCGACAAGCGCGCCTTCGTCGCGGCGCTGGCGGAAAGCCTGGCCCCGGGCGGCCTGCTGGCCCTTTCCACCCCCAACCGCACCACCGCGAGCCGGCTGTTGCTGGTCGAGGCGGCCGAGCGGGTCGGCTATGTCCCGCGCGGCACGCATCACTGGGAAGATTTCGTCACGCCCGAGGAGCTGGACGAACTGTTGTCCGAAGCGGGGCTGGCGACGGGGGCTCCATGCGGGATCGCCTGGCGCCCGGGCAAGGGGCTGCATTTGTCGCCGAGCGACCTCTCGCTCAACTACCTGGTCACCGCGACACGCGCCTGAGCTATTCGAACAGGTCGGGCGCGTCGGTCAAGATTCCGGCGACGCCTGCACGCACGAGCATGTCCTTCAGCGCCGCGGCATTGCCGTGCGCGGCATCGCCACCTGCCCCGCGCAATGGCGCCGGCAGAAAGGCATTCTCTGGCCGCAGGGTCCACGCATGTACCTCCAGCCCCGTCGCCTTTGCGTCCGCAACCAGCGAGGTGGGCGCTCCGTCGGCTCCGAGGATCAGGCCGATATGCGCTCCCAGCACGTCGGCATATTTCGCGATTTCGGCAAGGCCCGAAGGCGCGATCATCTCGGCATAGCGCATCGCGGGCTCGTCTGCCGGGCCGTCCTCGGGCTTGACCAGCTGCACCAGTTTGAAGTCGCTGCGCCGGTCGAGCCGTTGCAGCACGCCGACTTCGAAGCTCTGGATGAACACCGGATCGGCTTCGCTCACGCCCAGCCGCCGCAATTCGCGCAGCAGCAGGTCGACCATGTCGATCCCCGCTTCCTGCAGCAGGAAATTGGGATGCTTGAGCTCGGGATAGAGGCCGATCCGTCGCCCGGTCTCGGCTTCCTTCGCGCGCACCAGCTTCACGATGTCTTCCAGCGTGGGCACCTGGTAGAGCCCGTCGAACCGCGCATTGGCCGGGCGCACCAGCGGTATCCGCTCTTTCGTACGCAGCGTGCGCAGTTCCGCCAGAGTGAAATCCTCGACGAACCAGCCCGCCACGCGCTGCCCGTCGACGGTCTTGTCGCGGCGGCGATCCTCGAATTCCTCGCGGCTGGCGACGTCGGTTGTGTCGGACAATTCGTTATCGTGCCGCGCCACCAGCACAAGGTCCTTGGTCGCGACCAGATCGGGCTCGATATAGTCCACACCCTGATCGATCGCCATTTCATAGGCCGCCAGAGTATGCTCGGGCCGCTCGGCACTCGCGCCGCGATGCGCGATGACCAGCACGTCCCCTTCCGCCGCGAGCAAGGGCGCGGGCGCACTCATTGCGAGGCCGATCAGGGTAAACAGGCCAGTCAGGCGGGATTTTAACCTGCGGTTAGGGCTGATCGCGCTAGATTCGCTAGCTATGTTCAAGAAGCTGCTCCTGGCTACTCTGATCGTCATTATCGGCCTGTGGGGGGCCGGCTATGACGTTATGGCGATCAAGGATGACATTTTGGGTGCCGCCAACAAGCAGGCCGGCAACATGAGCGGTCGCGCGCAAATCGAAGGCGGCGACTGGGGCCCCGACGCGACCTAGAAACTCGCGTCCCACTCGCTTTCCTTGAAACCGACCAGGATCGCGCCCTCGCGCTCGACCACCGGGCGCTTGATCAGCGACGGCTGTTCCACCATCACCCGCACTGCATCGCCCGCGTCGATCGCGGCCTTTTCGGCATCGGAAAGATTGCGAAAGGTGGTGCCGCGACGGTTGAGCACCGTATCAAGCCCCTTCGCCTCCACCCAGCTGGCAACGCGCGCAGGATCGGCGCCTTCCTTCTTGAAGTCGTGGAATGTGTAGGCGAGCCCCTTCGCTTCGAGCCACACGCGCGCCTTCTTCACCGTGTCGCAATTGGGAATGCCGTAAAACTCTATGGCCATTTTCTCTCCTATACCCTGGGGACCAGATGCGCGTCCGCGATCGCAACCGCCAGCGCGTCGGCGGCGTCGGCCCCGGCGATCTGCGCGCCCGGCAACAACACCTTGAGCATCGCCTGGACCTGCGCCTTGTCCGCACCGCCAGTGCCGACCACCGATTTCTTGACCAGGCGCGCGGCATGCTCGTTCACCAACAGCCCGCCCGCCGCGCAGGCCACCAGCACGGCGCCGCGCGCCTGCGCCAGCTTGAGCGTCGATTGCGGGTTCTTGTTGAGGAATATCTCTTCCGCTGCGGCGCGATCGGGCGCGTGAGCGCCGATCACCGCGCGGATCGCGTCGTGAAGATGATGCAGCCGCTCGGCGATCGGAGCCTTGGCATCGGTCTTCACTTCACCATTGGCGACGTGCGCGATGCGCGAACCTTCGGCCCGCACCACGCCCCATCCGGTGCAGCTGAGCGAAGGGTCGAGGCCGAGGATGATCACGGCGCTATCAGAACCTGATGCCGATGCGCGGCCCGAACTGAACCATCGCCAGATAGAGCACCAGCGTAAGCACACATCCGACCGCGAGCGCGACCCAGAAGCTGAAGCCCTGCCGCAGCATCATCGGGATCAGCAGGAACATTGGCAGGCTCGGCAGCACGAACCAGAAGGTCGATTGCGCATGCACCGCCATGTTCTCCGCGTCGGGCCGCGCGTGCCACAGGAAGATCATTCCCAGGATCGAGACCAAGGGGAGCGACGCGATCAGCGCCGCCATGGCCGGAAGCCGCCGTCCGACTTCCGCAATCGCCGCGATCATCACGCCGGCCAGCAGCGCCTTCGCGACGAAGCTCCACATCAGCCCACCGCTCCGCTCGTCGGGGCGGACATCAAGCCAGCTTCTCCATGATCTCGTCGCTGATCTCGTAATTGCCCCACACGGTCTGGACGTCGTCGTCATCGTCGAGCGTGTCGACCAGCTTGAGCAAGGTCGTGGCGCCCGCCTCGTCCATCGCCACGGTGATGTTGGGCTTCCACGCCAGCTTGACGTTCTCTGCCTCGCCCAGAACCGCTTCGAGCGCGGTAGCGACTGCATGGAGATCGTCCGAAGCGGTCCAGATCGTGTGGCCGTCGTCAGAGCTTTCGACATCGTCCGCGCCCGCTTCGATCGCGGCTTCGAGCACCGTTTCCTCATCGCCCGCGCTGGCGGGATATTCGATCAGCCCCTTGCGCTCGAACCCGTGCTGGACCGAGCCTTCGCTGCCCAGGTTTCCGCCGTTCTTGCTGAAGGCGGTGCGCACATTGGTGGCGGTGCGGTTGCGATTGTCAGTCAGCGCCTCGACGATCAGCGCGACGCCGCCGGGGCCATAGCCCTCGTAGCGCACTTCTTCGTAATCCTCGCCGCCGGCCATGCTGGCCTTGTCGATCGCGCGCTGGATATTGTCCTTAGGCATGGACTGCGCCTTGGCCGCGTTGACCGCCAGTCGCAGGCGCGGGTTCATGTCCGGATCGGGCATGCCCATCTTGGCCGCGACAGTGATTTCACGCGAAAGCTTTGAGAACATCGCCGAGCGCTTCTTGTCCTGCGCGCCCTTGCGATGCATGATGTTCTTGAATTTGGAATGGCCTGCCATGGGTTTTCACTTCGAAAATCTGGATGGTGGGAATCGGGGGTCGCATTAGCCGCATGATTGGTGAAACCACAAGCCTTCCCGCGCTTCCCGATGCTCGTGCGGAGTGGAAGAACTATTTCGCTTTCGTGAAGCGCCCCGCATTGCCGGAGCGTGCCGCGCCAATCGGAGCGCCCGGATTGCGCGCGTTGGGGCGCATGCTGGTGCTGGACCTCGCTATCATGCTGGTGCTGGTTTCGGCGGCGCTGGCAGCGCTGGTGGTGGGCGTCGATCTGCCCGAAACCGCGCTGGCCGGGCTCGATATAAACCTGCAACTGGCGCTGATGGTGGTGGTGGTGGCTCCACTGGCGGAAGAGACGATCTTTCGCGGCTGGCTTTCAGGCCGCCCAGGGCATGTATTGGCGCTGCTAGCGCTCCTCATGGCTGGGACAACCGCGGCAGTATTGGCTGAATCGGCAGTAGGGCACCAGGCTGCCAGCTCTGTTGCCCTAGCTTTCGCGGGAGGCATTGTGCTTGGCGCTATCGCTCTGTTCGCATTTCGCCGACACAATGCGATCGGCTGGTTCCGCGCGATCTTCCCGCTTCTGTTCTGGCTCAGCGCGATGGGCTTCGCTTCGATCCATCTGCTCAATTACGAAGAAGGTAGCCTTGCGATCCTGCTGCCGCTGGTGCTGCCGCAATTCGTGCTGGGCACGATCCTCGCCTATCTGCGGGTCAATTACGGGCTGTGGAGCTGCATCCTGCTCCATGCCGCGCACAACGGGCTGATCCTGGGGATCGTGGCGCTGGCGGCCGGTTTCGAAGCCTGACGCCCGGCGCTACACCGGCATGTGAGCCGTCAGAAAGCCGATCACCGCCGCATTGAAGGCGTCGTTCTTGTCGCCCGCCACCATGTGGCCCGCTTCGCTCACGTCGACGCATTCGGCATGCGGCACCTTGGCGCGAAACGAAGCGATGCTCGACTCCGACACAATGTCGCTCAGCTTGCCGCGCACCACCAGCACCGGCACTTCGGCCCGCTGGCCCAGCTTTTTGGTCGAACGCGCGAGCGGCTCGCGGAACTGGCTCGGGTCTTCGACCTGGAACATCACCGGATCCCAATGCCAGTACAGCCGCCCGTCATCGCGCAGCCGCAAATTCTTCATCAGCCCGCTGGGGTCTTTGGGGCGTGGCCGCTCAGGGTAATAGGCAGCAACGGCATCGGCCGCTTCGTCGAGCGAGGCAAAACCGCCGTGATGCGCGTTCATGAAACCGACGATTCGTTCGACCCCCTTGGGCTCCATGTCGGGCACGATATCGACCAGCACCAGCGCCGCGGGCGCCAGCCCTTGCCCCACCGCATGGATCGACGTGAGCCCGCCCATCGATGCGCCGACCAGCGCGAAGGGCGTGCCGAAGCCGTCGACCACGGCATCGATGTCCTTGATCCGGTCGTTGATCGTATAGGCGCGCGCGGCAGACCATTCGCTTTCGCCGTGGCCGCGCGCGTCGAGGTTCACCACGCGGTAACCCGCCGCAATGAGCGCGCGCATCGCCCCGGCCCAGCTGTGCCGCGTCTGCCCGCCGCCATGCATCAGCAGCACTAGCGGCGCGCCTTCGGGCCCGCCGATATCGCCAGCCAGCGTCAGCCCGTCGGAAGCGGTGAACTTGCGGGGCGTCGGCTCGCTCAAGCCGTCAGATCCTGACCGCAGTGCCGCTGGCGCTGACCATAAGCATCGAACCGGTGTCGCCGATCACTTCATAGTCGAGATCGACGCCGACAACGGCATTGCCGCCGCGCGCGCCGCATTCGGCCTGCAGTTCCTGGATCGCCTGTTCGCGCGCTTCGGCCAGGATGCGCTCGTAGCTGCCCGAACGGCCGCCCACGATGTCACGGATATTGGCGAAGAGGTCGCGGAAGATGTTCGCCCCCACGATCACTTCGCCGGTCACAATGCCGAGATATTGCTGGATCGGCTGCCCTTCGATCGTGGGCGTGGTGGTGACGATGATCCCGCGAGCGTCCTTCCAGGGTCCGGCCATGCTTTATCTCCCGTTACGTGTCGGATCAGGCGAACCCGAGCGCCGCCTTGTAGGTATCGAGCACCATTTCCATTTCGGCGCGGTCGTCTGGCTTCATTTTGCGCAGGCGCACGATCTGGCGCATGATCTTGGTGTCATAGCCGACCGTCTTGGCTTCGGAATAAACGTCGCGGATATCGTCGGCGATGCCCTTCTTCTCTTCCTCGAGGCGTTCGATACGCTCGATCAGCAGGCGCAGGCGGTCGTCTGTGGCTTCGGCCATGATTGTATTAGCTCCGGTGAATTGAGAATCGGTTGGCCCGTCGATAGCCAGCCGGTCGCGGGGCGTGAACCCGCTGCGGCGATTAATGCTGTGCGTTTCTTGCCAGGCTCGCCTCCATCGCTGCCAGCTGCTCCGGGGTCGCTTCGCGCTGGTGCTTCGCCTTCCACTCGTCCATCGGCATGCCGTGGACAAGTTCGCGCGCTGCGCCTTTGTCCCCGGCATAGCCTGCATCGCGGATCCAGTCGGCCAGGCAATTGCGGCAAAACCCGGCCAGCCCCATCAGCTCGATATTCTGCGCATCATGCCGGTGGCGCAAATGGCGCACCAGCCGGCGAAATGCCGCGGCGGCCACGCGATCGTCCAGATCGTCGAGCGGATCGGGCGCATTCGTATCCATTGAGACTATTCCTTGAGTTGCCACACAGCTGTGCCATAGCATCGCGCCATGTCGAGACGCGAAACTGCCAGTACCATCGCCGCCCGCAAGGTCGACCCGCGCGGTCGCAAGGTCAAGATTCTTGCCACTGTGGGGCCGGCGAGCAGCTCGCCTGACATGCTCGAGCGGCTGTTCAAGGCCGGGGCCGACGCGTTCCGCGTCAACATGAGCCACGGCGAGCATTCGGTGCATGGCGGCACGATCAAGGCGATCCGCGCGCTTGAGAAGAAATACGGTCGCCCGATCGCCATCCTGGCCGATTTGCAGGGGCCGAAGCTGCGCGTCGGCACTTTCAAGGACGGGCAGGCGGTGATCCGCCATTCGGGCCATTTCACGCTCGACCGCAATCCAGAGCCGGGCGACGAAACGCGCGTGTGCCTGCCGCATCCCGAACTGTTCGGCATCCTCGAAAAGGGCCAGCGGCTGCTGATCAATGACGGCAAGATCCGGCTCAAGTTGATCCGCGCGAGCGAAGACGAAATCCTGTGTTCGGCCGAAGTCGGCGGAGTGATTTCGGACCGCAAGGGCGTCAACGTTCCCGATGCCGAAGTGCCGATCCCGGCGCTGACCGAGAAGGACCGCCGCGATCTTGCCTTCGCGGTGGAACAGGGGGTCGACTGGATCGGCCTCAGCTTCGTCCAGCGCCCGGAAGACCTGGCCGAAGCGCGCAAGCTGATCGGTGCCAGGGCCGCGCTTTGCGCCAAGATCGAAAAGCCGATGGCGATCCGCCGCCTGCACGAGATCATCGAGATGTCCGACGGGATCATGGTGGCGCGCGGCGACCTGGGTGTCGAACTCGAACCCTATGAAGTTCCGCCGCTACAAAAGAAGATCGTCAACGCCGCGCGCACCGCGGGCAAGCCGGTGATCGTGGCGACGCAAATGCTCGAATCGATGATCGAGAACCCGACACCGACCCGCGCCGAAGTGTCTGACGTCGCGAATGCCGTTTACGACGGGGCCGACGCGGTGATGCTGAGCGCCGAGAGCGCGGCAGGCGAATGGCCCGAGGACTCGGTCGACATGATGGACAAGATCGCGACGCAGGTCGAACGCAGCGAAGACTATCGCGCGCGTGTGCGCTTCCTCGATACACCGCCCGATGCCACCACCGCCGACGCACTCAGCCATGCTTGCATGACGATCGCCGACACGGTTTCGATCAGCGCGATCACCGTGTTCACCTCATCGGGTTCGACCGCGCGCCGCGTCGCGCGCGAGCGGCCCGACACGCCGATGCTGGTGCTGACACCGTCAAGCAAAACTGCCCGGCGCGTGGCGCTGCTGTGGGGCGCGCATGCGGTGGTGACCAAGGATATCGGCAGCTTCGAAGAGATGATCGCCAAGGGCAAGCGGATGGCGTTGCGCCATGGCTATGGCAAGGCGGGAAGCAAGCTGATCGCGCTGGCGGGCGTGCCCTTCGGCACCCCGGGCGCGACCAACCTGCTGCATGTGGTGACGCTGACCGGCGACGAGCTGGAAAAGCACGGCGCCTAGGCCGCACGCGTTCGACTTTCGGGAGGCCTCAGGCCGCGAGGCGGCTGAGGTGTTCGAGCGTCGGCTCGTATAGCGGCTCTTCGAAAGCAATCCCGGCGCGCTGGTCTTCGATCCAGATCACTTCGGCAGGCTGGAAGCCCAGGCCAGGCAGCTTGACCGACACCAATTCGCCGGGGCGGATGGACCAGGAACGTGCATCGACCATGCAGCCGCCCAGGCTGATGTCGAGCACCGGCAGCTGTAGCTTCATGCCCGAACGATAGCGCACTTCGGCACTGTAGTTCGCAGCAAAGCGATCGTTCTGTCTGCGCTCCATCGCAAGGTTCCCTTAGCTTCAAACACGCTGAATTGCTTTGCCTGGAGTAACGCAACGCAATTGCCAATCCGATGACGATCATGCCCTCTAATTGGTTAACAAAGAGCGTTTCGCGGAGGTGAAGATCGGGCCGTGCGACCCGCGCAGGCTCAACCGTGCGCTGCCTTTTCCAGTCGCGCGCGCGCTTCCGCCTCGCCGATCAGCGGCAGCAGTTCGCCCATGTCCGGCCCATGGTCCATGCCGGTGAGCGCCTGGCGCAGCGGCAGGAACAGGGGCTTGCCCTTGCGCCCGGTGCTGTTCTTCAGCGCGGCGGTGAGCGCATGCCACGGATCATCGCTCCAATGGAGCTGGCGCGCGGCCTCCGCCAGATAGGCGCGATCCTCGGCGGAGAATTCCACCTGGTCGATCGGGCCGGTTACGAGCCGCCACAGCTCGATGGCCTCATGGACGGTCGATAGGTTCGGCCTCACCGCATGCCAGCCTGCCTCGTCCATTCCGGCGGGCAGGCGATCTTTGACAGTATCGAATTCCATCTGGTGGACGATAGCGGTGTTGAGGCGCTCGAGTTCGGCATCGTCGAACCGGGCCGGGGCGCGGCCGAAGGTCGAAAGGTCGAAGCTCTCGATGAGCTTCGCACGGTCGGTGATCGGCTCGACCGGCTGCGACGTGCCGAGCCGCGCAAGCAGGCCGATAAGCGCTTCGGGCTCGATCCCCTTCTCGCGAAAGGCGTCGCAGCCGAGCGATCCGAGCCGCTTCGAGAGCTTGCCTTCATTGCCCACCAGCAACGCTTCATGCGCAAACTCGAGCAGCGGTTTTGCTGCAGCAAAACCTGCAGCATAAAGTGCGGTAAAGATTTGAATTTGAACAGCTGTGTTCGAAACGTGGTCTTCGCCGCGAAGCACGTGCGTCACATCCATGTCGACATCGTCGACCGCTGAAGGAAGCATATAGAGCCAGCTGCCGTCGGCGCGGCGCACGACCGGGTCGGACAGCTGGGCAGCGTCGAATTTCTGCGCGCCGCGGATGCCGTCAGTCCATTCGATCGGTTCGTCATGGTCGAGCTTGAATCGCCAGTGCGGTGCGATGCCTTCGGCTTCCTTGGCTGCGCGCTGCGCGTCGCTCAGGTCCAGAGCACCGCGGTCGTAGATCGGCGGCAGGCCGCGCCCGAGCAGCACCTTGCGCTTGAGGTCGAGTTCCTGCGCGGTCTCGTAACAGGGATAGACCCGGCCAGCGGCCTTCAGCACCGCAAACGCTGCCTCGTAGCGGTCAAGCCGTGCCGACTGGCGCCCCTCGCCCTCAGGCTCGATGCCCAGCCAGGCGAGATCGGCGCGGATCGCCTCGACATATTCCTCGCGCGAACGCTCGGCGTCGGTGTCGTCGATCCGCAGCAGGAAGCGCCCGCCATGCTTCTTCGCGAGCATCCAGTTATGGAGCGCTGTGCGGATATTGCCGACATGCAGCCGGCCGGTTGGAGAAGGCGCGAAGCGGGTAGTTGTCATGGCAAGAGCCGTTAGCCGTATTGCTTGGAAAAACGAAGCCCCGCCGGATCGCTCCGGCGGGGCTCTTGTCCGTTAGCCGAAAGGCCAGGCGAGGATTACTCTTCGCCGTCTTCCGCAGGCGCCGCGGGCGCCATCGCTGCCATTGCCGCCTTCATCGCTTCTTCCGAAGGGATGGCGTCGGCTTCGGGCTCGGGCTCCGACTGGCCGGATGCGGTTAGCGCATCCTGCTGCTTCTTCCACGCGGCGCGCAGAGCGGCGTCGCGGCTCGAAGCGGTGACCCGCATGCGGTTCATGCCCGCGCCGGTACCTGCAGGGATCAGGCGGCCCACGATCACGTTCTCCTTGAGACCGATCAGCGTGTCCTTCTTTCCTTCGACCGCCGCCTGCGTGAGCACGCGGGTGGTTTCCTGGAACGACGCGGCCGAGATGAAGCTGCGAGTCTGGAGCGAGGCCTTGGTGATGCCCAGCAGCACCGGATTGCCGGTGGCCGGCTGCTTGCCCTTGGCCAGCTTCGCGTTGATCGCATTCATCTCTTCGAGGTCGACCTGTTCGCCCGGCAGCAGGGTGGTGTCGCCACCATCGGTGATCTCGACCTTCTGCAGCATCTGGCGAACGATCACCTCGATGTGCTTGTCGTTGATCTTCACGCCCTGCAAGCGATAGACTTCCTGGATCTCGTTGACGAGATATTCGGCCAGCGCCTCCACGCCGAGCACTTCCAGGATGTCATGCGGGTTGGGCGAACCGGAGATGAGCGTATCGCCCTTCTTCACATAGTCGCCTTCCTGCACGTCGATCACCTTGGTCTTGGGGATCAGGTATTCCACTGCATCCCCTTCCTCCGGCACAATCGCGATCTTGCGCTTGGCCTTGTATTCGCGGACGAATTCGATCTTGCCCGAAATCTTGGCGATGATCGCATTGTCCTTGGGCAGGCGCGCTTCGAACAGCTCGGCAACACGCGGCAGACCGCCGGTGATGTCGCGCGTCTTGGCGGCTTCACGCGAAGCACGGGCAAGGATGTCACCCGCCTGCACTTCCTGGCCGTCTTCGACCGAGAGCGTGGTGCCCGGAGCGAGCATGTAGCGCTGCGCTTCGGTTTCCTCGCCCTTCTTGCCCTTCTCTTCGCCGAGCAGGGTAAGGCGCGGACGCAGGTCTTCCTTCTTCTTGCGGCCGATCGCCCGGTTTTCGGTGACGACGCGCTGGGCAATGCCGGTCGCTTCGTCGACCCGCTCTTCCAGCGTCGTGCCTTCGACCAGGTCCTGGTATTTCACGATGCCCGACTGTTCGGTGATGATCGGCAGGGTGAACGGGTCCCACTCGGCCAGGCGATCGCCTTCCTTCACCTTGCCGCCATCCTTGTGCATCAGCACGGTGCCGTAAGGAACCTTGTGGATTTCGCGTTCGCGGCCTTCGGCGTCGATCACCGCGATCTCGCCGTTGCGGGCGAGCGAGAGGATCCGGCCACGCTTGTCGGTGATGGTCGGCATGTCGCGATAGACCACGGTGCCGTCCGAAATCGCCTCAAGGTGCGAGGTTTCGTTCAGCTGCGCCGCACCGCCGATGTGGAAGGTACGCATGGTCAGCTGCGTGCCCGGTTCACCGATCGACTGCGCGGCGATCACGCCGACAGCCTCGCCGATGTTGACCGGCGTACCGCGAGCGAGATCGCGGCCATAGCAGGTCCCGCACACGCCCTGTTCGGCTTCGCAGATCAGCGGCGAGCGGATCTTGGCCGACTGCACTTCGGCTTCCTCGATCGCCTTGACCATCGGCTCGTCGAGCAGCGTACCGGCCTTGACGATGACTTCGCCGGTCTTCGCGTTGACGAGGTCTTCGGCCACGGTGCGGCCGAGGATACGTTCGCCGAGCGAAGCGATCACCGAACCGCCCTGCACGATCGCACGCATTTCGAGCGCGTTCTCGGTGCCACAATCGTTTTCGACGATCACGCAGTCCTGCGACACGTCGACAAGGCGGCGGGTCAGGTAGCCCGAGTTCGCCGTCTTGAGCGCAGTGTCGGCCAGGCCCTTGCGGGCGCCGTGGGTCGAGTTGAAGTATTCAAGGACGGTCAGGCCTTCCTTGAAGTTCGAGATAATCGGCGTTTCGATGATCTCGCCCGAAGGCTTGGCCATCAGGCCGCGCATGCCGGCGAGCTGCTTCATCTGCGCCGGCGAACCGCGCGCACCCGAGTGGCTCATCATGTAGATCGAGTTGATCTGCGCTTCCTTGCCGTCGTCGCCGATCGGGCGGGCCTTGATCTTGTCCATCATGGCGTCTGCCACCTGGTCGCCGCAACGGCTCCAGGCGTCGATCACCTTGTTGTACTTTTCCTGCTGGGTGATCAGGCCGTCCTGGTACTGCTGCTCATAGTCAGCCACCAGCGCCTTGGTCTGCTCGACCAGTTCGACCTTTTCGGCAGGAATGATCATGTCGTCCTTGCCGAAGGAGATGCCGGCGCGGAATGCGTGGCGGAAGCCTAGCGCCATGATGGCGTCGGCGAACAGCACGGTGTCCTTCTGGCCGGTGTGGCGATAGACCTCGTCGATCACGTCGCCGATGTCCTTCTTGGTGAGGAGGCGATTAACGATATCGAACGGAACCTTGTGGTTCTTCGGCAGGCATTCGCCGATCAGCATACGGCCCGGCGTGGTGACGAAGCGCTTCATCGACACATTGCCGGTTTCGTCCGCCTGCGGCACGCGCGCGATGATGCGGGTGTGTAGTGTGACCGACTTGACCTCGAGCGCCTGGTGCACTTCGGCCATGTCGGAGAAGCGCGGCAGCTTTTCGATCTTCTCGCCGCCCTTTTCCTCGATGAATTCGGGCGTCTTTTCCTGGCGTTCCATCGACAGGTAATAGAGGCCCAGCACCATGTCCTGCGAAGGCACGATGATCGGCTTGCCGTTGGCGGGCGAGAGGATGTTGTTGGTGCTCATCATGAGCACGCGCGCTTCCAGCTGCGCCTCGAGGCTCAGCGGGACGTGCACGGCCATCTGGTCACCGTCGAAGTCGGCGTTGAAGGCGGCGCAGACCAGCGGGTGCAGCTGGATCGCCTTGCCTTCGATCAGCACGGGCTCGAACGCCTGGATGCCGAGGCGGTGGAGCGTCGGCGCGCGGTTGAGCAGCACCGGATGCTCGCGGATCACCTCGTCGAGGATGTCCCAGACTTCCTTGCGTTCCTTTTCGACCCACTTCTTCGCCTGCTTCAGGGTCATCGAAAGACCCTTCGCGTCGAGGCGCGCGTAGATGAACGGCTTGAACAGTTCGAGCGCCATCTTCTTGGGCAGGCCGCACTGGTGCAGCTTGAGTTCGGGACCGGTCACGATCACCGAACGGCCCGAATAGTCGACGCGCTTGCCGAGCAGGTTCTGGCGGAAGCGGCCCTGCTTGCCCTTCAGCATGTCGCTGAGCGACTTGAGGGGACGCTTGTTGGCGCCGGTGATCACGCGGCCGCGGCGGCCGTTGTCGAACAGCGCGTCAACGGCTTCCTGCAGCATGCGCTTTTCGTTGCGCACGATGATGTCGGGCGCGCGCAGCTCGATCAGGCGCTTCAGGCGGTTGTTGCGGTTGATCACGCGGCGATAGAGATCGTTGAGGTCCGACGTCGCGAAGCGGCCACCGTCCAGCGGCACCAGCGGGCGCAGTTCGGGCGGAATGACCGGGATCACTTCGAGGATCATCCATTCGGGGCGATTGCCCGATTCGATGAAGCTTTCGACGACCTTGAGGCGCTTGATGATCTTCTTGGGCTTGAGCGCGGACGTGGTGGTCGCGAGTTCTTCCAGCAGCGCTTCACGCTCGGATTCGAGGTCGAGGTCCATCAGCATGTGCTTGACCGCTTCGGCGCCGATGCCGGCGCTGAACGCGTCTTCGCCATACTCGTCCTGGTATTCGAGCAGCTCGTCTTCCGACAGCAGCTGGTACTTGTCGAGCGGGGTCAGGCCCGGCTCGATCACCACGTAGTTCTCGAAGTAGAGGATCCGCTCAAGCTGCTTGAGCTGCATGTCGAGCAGCAGGCCGATGCGCGACGGCAGCGACTTGAGGAACCAGATGTGCGCGACTGGCGCGGCCAGTTCGATATGGCCCATGCGTTCGCGGCGGACCTTGGTCACGGTCACTTCCACGCCGCACTTTTCGCAGACGACACCCTTGTACTTCATGCGCTTGTACTTGCCGCACAGGCACTCGTAATCCTTCACGGGGCCGAAGATGCGCGCGCAGAACAAGCCGTCACGCTCGGGCTTGAACGTGCGGTAATTGATCGTTTCCGGCTTCTTGATCTCGCCGAACGACCAGCTGCGGATGCGCTCGGGCGAGGCAATGCCGATCTGGATCTGGTCGAAGGTTTCCGGCTTGGCCAGGTGGTTGGTGAATTTGGTCAGTTCGTTCATTTTTCGTGTTCCCTTACGGGTGAAATCTAGGAGCGGAAGCGGAGGGGCCGAGGAGGCCCGCTCCGATTATTCCGCCGCCTCCGGCCATTCGTCCTGGTCTTCCTCGTCCTCGCCAAGCGACTTGAGTTCGACGTTGAGGCCGAGCGAGCGCATTTCCTTCACAAGCACGTTGAAGCTTTCCGGAATGCCCGCTTCGAAGGTGTCGTCGCCCTTGACGATCGCTTCGTAGACCTTGGTACGGCCGACCACGTCGTCCGACTTGACGGTGAGCATTTCCTGCAGGGTGTAGGCAGCGCCATATGCCTGCAGCGCCCAGACCTCCATTTCGCCGAAGCGCTGGCCGCCAAACTGCGCCTTGCCGCCCAGCGGCTGCTGGGTGACGAGCGAGTAGGGGCCGATCGAACGGGCGTGGATCTTGTCGTCGACCAGGTGGTGGAGCTTCAACATGTAGATGTAGCCCACGGTCACCTTGCGGTCGAACGGCTCGCCGGTGCGCCCGTCATAGAGCGTGACCTGGCCCGAAGTGTCAAGCCCGGCCTTTGCGAGCATGTCGGAAACGTCCGCTTCGCGCGCACCGTCGAACACCGGGGTGCCCATCGGGACACCAGCGGTGAGATTGCCGGCGAGTTCGATGATCTCGTCGTCCGAACGGGCCTTGATCTCGGATTCGTGGGTCTCGCCATAGACGTCCACGAGCTTCTCGCGGACCGCCTTGGGCGGCTTGGCGGCTTGCGGATCGGGGTTGGCGTCGCGCCATTCCTCGAGCGCCGCGGCAACCTGCTGGCCAAGGCCGCGCGCGGCCATGCCGAGGTGCGTTTCGAAGATCTGACCGACGTTCATGCGCGAAGGCACGCCCAGCGGGTTGAGCACGATGTCGACCGGGGTCCCGTCTTCGAGGAAAGGCATGTCTTCCTGCGGAAGGATCCGCGAGATGACGCCCTTGTTCCCGTGGCGGCCAGCCATCTTGTCGCCCGGCTGCAGCTTGCGCTTCACCGCAACGAAGACCTTGACCATCTTGAGCACGCCCGGAGCGAGTTCGTCGCCACGTTCGAGCTTCTCCTTGCGGTCCTCGAACTTGTCGTCGATGCCCTTGGCGGCTTCGTCATACTGGCTCTTGACCGCTTCGATCTGAGCCTGCCGGTTGTCGTCGGCCACCGCGAACTTGAACCATTCGTGGCGTTCGATTTCCTCGAGCAGTTCCTCGGTGATCACCACGCCCTTCTTCACGCCCTTGGGCGCTGCCGAGGCGGTCTGACCCATCAGCATGTCCTTGAGGCGGTTGTAGGTCGCACGGTTGAGGATCGCGCGTTCGTCCTTCGCATCCTTGCGCAGGCGCTCGATTTCCTCGTGCTGGATCGCACGCGTACGGTCGTCGATCTCGATACCGTGGCGGTTGAACACGCGCACTTCCACGATCGTGCCGGCCACGCCCGGGGGCAGGCGAAGCGACGTGTCGCGCACGTCGCTGGCCTTTTCGCCAAAGATCGCCCGAAGCAGCTTTTCTTCCGGTGTCATCGGGCTTTCGCCCTTCGGCGTGATCTTGCCGACCAGGATATCGCCCGGGTGCACTTCGGCGCCGATATAGACGATACCTGCTTCGTCGAGGTTGCGCAGCGCTTCCTCGCCGACGTTCGGGATGTCGCGGGTGATGTCTTCCGGCCCCAGCTTGGTGTCGCGGGCCATCACTTCGAATTCCTCGATGTGGATCGAAGTGAACACGTCGTCCTTCACGATGCGTTCGGAGATCAGGATCGAGTCTTCGTAGTTGTAGCCGTTCCACGGCATGAACGCGACGAGGCTGTTCTTGCCGAGCGCCAGTTCGCCGAGATCGGTCGACGGACCGTCAGCGATGATGTCGCCTTCCTCGATCACGTCACCAACCTTCACCAGCGGACGCTGGTTGATGCAAGTGTTCTGGTTCGAGCGCTGGAACTTCTGCAGCGTGTAGATGTCGACGCCCGACTGGCCGGGTTCGACATCGCCGATCGCGCGGATCACGATGCGGGTCGCGTCAACCTGGTCGACGATACCGCCGCGGGTCGCGGTGATCGCAGCGCCCGAATCGCGCGCCACGGTTTCTTCCATGCCGGTGCCGACAAACGGCGCTTCGGCGCGAACCAGCGGCACTGCCTGGCGCTGCATGTTCGAGCCCATCAGCGCGCGGTTGGCGTCGTCGTTCTCAAGGAACGGAATCAGCGAGGCCGCAACCGAAACGAGCTGCTTCGGGCTGACGTCCATCAGCGTGATCTGCTCGCGCGGAGCCATGAAGTAGTCGCCGTTCTGGCGCGCCGAGACGAATTCCTCTGCGAAGCTGCCGTCCTCATTGAGTTCGGCAGAAGCCTGCGCGACGGTGTGCTTCTGCTCTTCCATGGCCGAAAGGTAGATCACTTCGCTGGTGACCTTGCCGTCGACGACGGTGCGATACGGCGTCTCGATGAAGCCGTACTTGTTGACGCGGCTGAAGCTCGCGAGCGAGTTGATCAGGCCGATGTTCGGGCCTTCCGGCGTTTCGATCGGGCAGATGCGGCCATAATGCGTCGGGTGAACGTCGCGCACTTCGAAGCCGGCGCGCTCGCGGGTAAGGCCGCCCGGGCCAAGCGCCGAAACGCGGCGCTTATGGGTGACTTCCGACAGCGGGTTGGTCTGGTCCATGAACTGCGAAAGCTGCGAGGAACCGAAGAACTCGCGCACCGCGGCAACCGCGGGCTTGGCGTTGATCAGGTCGTTCGGCATCACGGTCGACACGTCGACCGAGCTCATGCGTTCCTTCACCGCGCGTTCCATGCGCAGCAGGCCGACGCGGTACTGGTTTTCGAGCAGCTCGCCGACCGAGCGGACGCGGCGGTTGCCGAGGTTGTCGATGTCATCGACTTCGCCCTTGCCGTCCTTCAGGCCGACCAGTTCCTTCACCACCGCCAGGATGTCTTCCTTGCGCAGCGTAGTGACGGTGTCTTCGGCGTCGAGGCCGAGGCGCATGTTGAGCTTGACGCGGCCGACCGCAGAAAGGTCGTAGCGCTCGCCGTCGAAGAACAGGCCTTCGAACAGCGCTTCGGCGGTTTCAAGCGTCGGCGGTTCGCCCGGGCGCATGACCTTGTAGATCGCTTCGAGGCCTTCGTCGCGGTTCTCGGCCTTGTCGACCTTCAGCGTGTTGCGGATCCACGGGCCGGTGTTGACTTCGTCGATGTCGAGCAGGTCGACCTGGTCGATGCCTGCCTTGTCGAGCATGTCGAGGTTCTCAGGCGCCACTTCGTCGCCCGCTTCGATGTAGATGCGGCCGGTCTTCTCGTCGATCATGTCGCTGGCAGCATAGCGGCCGAAGATTTCCTCGGTCGGCAGCAGCAGTTCTTCGAGACCGTCCTTGGCGGCCTTGTTGGCGGCGCGCGGGCTGATCTTCTGGCCGGCGGGGAACACTTCCTCACCGGTCTTTGCATCGACCAGCGGGAAAGCCGGCTTCTGGCCGCGCCATGCTTCAGCAACGAACGGAATCTTCCAGCCGTCCTTGGCGCGCTGCCAGGTCACGGTCTGGTAGAAATAATGCAGGATGTCTTCGCTATCGAGGCCCAGCGCGTAAAGCAGCGAGGTCACCGGAAGCTTGCGCTTGCGGTCGATACGGACGTTCACGATGTCCTTGGCGTCGAATTCGAAATCGAGCCACGAACCGCGGTAGGGGATCACGCGAGCAGCGAACAGCAGCTTGCCCGAGCTGTGGGTCTTGCCGCGGTCATGGTCGAACAGCACACCCGGCGAACGGTGCATCTGCGACACGATCACGCGCTCGGTGCCGTTGATGATGAAGGTGCCGTTCTCGGTCATGAGCGGCATGTCGCCCATGTACACGTCCTGCTCCTTGATATCGAGCACGGAGCGGGTTTCGGTTTCCTGGTCCACCTCGAACACGATCAGGCGCAGCGTCACCTTCATCGGGGCGGCATAGGTGATGCCGCGCTGGCGACACTCGGTGGTGTCGTACTTGGGCTCTTCCAGCTCGTAATGCACGAAGTCCAGTTCGGCAGTGCCGGCGAAATCGCGGATCGGGAACACGCTGCGCAGCGTCTTCTCGAGACCCGACACATAACCGGTCTGCTTGTCGGAACGCAGGAACTGCTCGTAGCTTTCGCGCTGAACCTCGATCAGGTTCGGCATCTGCACCACTTCGTGGATGTCGCCGAAGATCTTGCGGATGCGCTTCTTTGCAGTGCCCTGTGCCTTAGGGGACTTCGCCTTGGTAGCCATGGAGAGGAACGCCTCTTTATCTGTTAGGCCGACACCGCGTGGAGCCGGCGGCCGTGAACTCAATCGGTCACGCGTAGGGAAGTTCCGAATCCGGGACGCGAAAAGGCCGCAGCGAATGACACGCCTTCCCCGGCGCGCTGCTGCAGCACATCAAACGTCGCGAATATGGAACCTGCCGCTTCCATTCCTTGGTCGATTCCCGCGCATGAATCGGCCTTGCTCGAAGCGGGCTGGGAGTGGCGAAATAGGGAGCCGACTGCGCTTTGTCAAACCGCATGCGCCCTTCGCGGCCCGGCGAGAGCACCCCGATCCACTCGCGGTTTGAGCCGTTTCTCGCCAAACGATAAGCGAAATATCGTTTTTCAATATTATTGATTGACAATAAACCCGACCCGGATTATTGACTATCGATATCGCCGATCAAGGAGATCGATAAATGACTACCCCCTTGGAAAATCTCGCCGCTGCGGTTGCAGCCGTCCTCATCGTGATCGCCAGCTGGACTCCGCTGATCAACGTGCCGCCTGCCCAGGCCGCCGTGGTCACCGCTCCGGAACTGGCCTGATCGCAGAATAACTGGGAGCACCGGAACATGGACACTCACAAACGCGACCCGCTGCTGACCGCAGCGCAGTTGCTGCTCTATTTCTTCATCGGCGTGCTTTGCTTCGCCGTCGTGATGGTCGGCATCGGCATTCCAGCTGCGGTCATCTTTCAGGACCGTATCGTCGCCGAGGCTGCAGCGCATGGCGTTACCGCCGGGCCTGAACTGGTCGGGGCAATCCTTGTATTGCTCGTGGCCACCGCCGCTTTCCTCGCTCTCGCCGCCTATTTCCTGATCCTGCTGCTGCGCATCGTCGACAGCGTGAAGCAGGGCGACCCCTTCGTCGCAATCAATGCGGAAAGGCTCTCGCACATGGGCTGGGTCGCGCTGGTGGGCCAGTTGGCAGCCATTCCGCTTGGCGGGATGATCCTGTGGATCGCCGATGTGACCAAGGACGCCAAGGGTCTCGGTATGGAAGGGTTGCACCTCAGGGGCGACGTCGGGATCGACGGCTCCGGCATCCTGCTCGTGTTGATCCTGTTCATCCTCGCCCGTGTCTTCCGCAAAGGCGCCGAAATGCGCGAAGAGCTGGAAGGGACCGTGTGATGCCAGCCGAAGAAGGAGCAAACATCGTGGTCAAACTGGACGACCTGCTGCACGCGCGGCGCATGACCCTGACCGAGCTGGCCGATCGCGTCGGCCTCACCCTGGCCAATCTGTCGATCCTCAAGACCGGCAAAGCCAAGGCGATCCGTTTCTCGACGCTCGAAGCGATTTGCCGCGAGCTCGAATGCCAGCCGGGCGACCTGCTTGGTTATGAGGCGAAATAACGCCTTTTCCTTGACAGCAGCCGGAAAACCCGTAGAGGCCCGCCACCGATTGGCGGGTCTCTTCGATTCCGCCGGTCGTCCGTCCGAGACAGTTGGTGACCGGAATCTGCCGGTCTTAATTTCCAGCCTAGACGGGGAAACGAGATTTTCCGGCCTCCTCCATGGCGGCCTGTCCGATGCCTGTGCGGCATCCTCCTTCCCTTGTCACGGACTCGCCCGTGTCGCTTCGGCGGCATGGACAAACGTAGCCGGCCGCAGCGGAGCCATTCGATGCGGTCATAGTGAAGGAGTATGGCATGGATCGTTCGCAGAAAGCCGATGCGGTCGCCCAGCTCAATGCGGTCTTCAACGAGGTCGGCGTGGTGGTTGTCACCCGCAACCTCGGCCTGACGGTGGCTCAGTCCACCGAACTGCGCTCGAAGATGCGTGAAGCCGGTGCGTCCTACAAGGTTGCGAAGAACCGTCTCGCCAAGCTCGCCCTGAAGGACACCGACTACGTCGGGCTCGAGGATTTCCTCAACGGCCCGACCGCGCTGGCCTGGTCGACCGACCCGGTCGCAGCCGCCAAGGCTGCTGTCGATTTCGCAAAGTCGAACGACAAGCTGGAAATCGTCGGTGGATCGATGGGTACGCAGGTGCTCGACGAAGCAGGGGTCAAGGCGCTCGCCTCGATGCCCAGCCTCGACGAACTGCGTGGCAAGATCGTGGGTCTCATCAACGCCCCGGCGACCAAGGTCGCTCAGGTCGTCAATGCCCCGGCTGCCAAGCTGGCCCGTGTCTTTGGTGCCTATGGCGCCAAGGAAGCGGCATAAGGTTCATCGCACACAGCGATTTTTTCCGGGGCCGAGGAATGGACCGACGCCCCAGCCGAATTTTTGGAGTGAAACATCATGGCCGATATTGCCAAGCTTGTTGAAGAACTGTCGAAGCTGACCGTCCTCGAGGCGGCCGAACTTGCCAAGGCGCTGGAAGAAGAGTGGGGCGTTAGCGCCGCTGCTGCCGTCGCCGTTGCTGGCCCCGCTGCTGGCGGTGGCGATGCTGGCGCAGCTGCTGAAGAGAAGACCGAATTCGACGTCATCCTGACCGGTGACGGCGGCAAGAAGATCCAGGTGATCAAGGAAGTCCGCGCCATCACCGGCCTGGGCCTGACCGAAGCCAAGGCGCTGGTCGAAAGCGCTCCGAAGGCGCTCAAGGAAGGCGTGAACAAGGCTGAAGCCGAAGACATCAAGGGCAAGATCGAAGCAGCCGGCGGCACCGTCGAGCTGAAGTAAGCTTCGTTCAGCTCTAGCTGAATTCACGGAAGGGCGGTGCCGCAAGGCGCCGCCCTTCTTGCATGTGTGGCACGGAAACCGCAGCCACGCGCGCTTGCTGCGGCAAAGCCAACAAGGCGCTTTCCCCGCCCCTGCGACGCGCCTATCCGATCCGGCTGTCCGCCGGATTCGGGCAGCGACCCGAACGATGCATGACGGACATGCCTTGAAGCCCCTGCCCCTGCGCAGCGAAGGCTGGCGCGGCGAAATTGCCGCGACCTTCCGGCTCGCTTGGCCGCTGGCGCTCGCCAATCTGCTGCAGATGCTGGTCCATGCGGTCGACGTGATCTTCGTGGCGCGGCTGGGCGAAGTGGAACTTGCCGCTTCGGCGCTGGGCATCGCGCTGTTCGGCCTGCTGATGTGGGCTTTCTCGGGCCTCACCGGCATTGTCGCCGCGCTGATCGCGGAAGAGCTTGGCCGCCGCCGCCATGCCGTGCGCGAAGTGCGCCGCTCGGTGCGGATGGGGCTGTGGCTCGCACTCGCTTCGGGCATCGTCGGCATGGCAATCTGCTGGCATGGCGAAGCGCTGATGCTGGCGGCCGGGCAAGACGCGCATCTTTCTTCGCGGGCAGGCGATTTCCTGCGCATCATCATGTGGGCGATGGTGCCGATGATCATGGCGAACGTGCTGCGCAATTTCGTTTCGGCGCTGGGCCGGCCGGTCTTCGCTACCGCGATCACAGGGCTGGCCTTGGGCACCAGTGTGCTGGCCAACTACACCTTCGTGTTCGGCAATCTCGGCGCGCCCGCATTGGGCCTCGAAGGCTCGGCGCTTGCCAGCGTCGTGACATCGCTTTCCATCCTTGCAAGCTACCTTGTGGC
Organism: Altererythrobacter litoralis; assembly: GCF_036324225.1. Lineage (NCBI taxonomy): Bacteria > Pseudomonadati > Pseudomonadota > Alphaproteobacteria > Sphingomonadales > Erythrobacteraceae > Altererythrobacter > Altererythrobacter litoralis. The sequence goes on along the minus strand of NZ_JAZDQV010000002.1, from coordinate 314,725 downwards.
GATCGCCGCGGACCGGCGGCTGCGGCGCTATCACGTGCTGGGCAATTGGTGGCGCCCCGAATGGGAAAGGCTACGCCTGCTGCTGAAGCTCGGCTCGCCGGTTATGGTCATCATCATCGCGGAGGCTGGGCTGTTCAGCGGCGCGGCGCTGCTGATGGGCCGCATCGGCGCATCCGAACTGGCTGGGCATACCGTCGCGCTGCAAGTGGCAGCGCTCGCCTTCCAGGTACCTTTCGGCATCGGCCAGGCCGCGACGATCCGCGTCGGCTACCATTTCGGCGCGGGCGACCGTGAAGCGATCGGCCGCGCAGGCTGGGTCGGGATCGTAATGGGCGGCGGCTTCATGTGCTTCACCGCCGCGCTGATGATCCTTGCGCCCGAACTGCTGCTGCGCATCTATGTCGACCCGCTCGACCCCGCCAACGCCGCGATGGTCGGCTTTGCCGTTAGCTACATGGTGGTGGCCGCCGCGTTCCAGCTGTTCGACGGGGTGCAGGCGGTGGCGGCCGGCGCGCTGCGCGGTGTGCAGGATACGCGCGTACCGATGCTCATCGCGATCTTCAGCTATTGGGTGCCCGGCTATGGCGTCGCCATATGGCTCGGCTTCTATACCCCGCTCGAAGGGACCGGGGTGTGGATCGGGCTCGCGACAGGCCTGGTCTTCTCCGCCGGGCTGCTGACTCGCCGCTGGTCGCGGCGCGAGCAGCTGGACCTGACCATCCGCACCGCCTGACCTGCCCGACCGCTGCAACCGGGTGCAAAATTTTTGCGCCCGCGCGTATTGACTCGCCGGCCAACCATCCCCAAATGCGCCGCGCTGGCACTCTCGAGGGGAGAGTGCCAAGCCAGATATTCACTCAAGCAAGAAAGGTCATCCACATGGCATTTCGTCCGCTGCACGACCGCGTTCTGGTCCGTCGCATCGAAGCCGAAGAAAAGACGGCCGGTGGCATCATCATCCCTGACAGCGCCAAGGAAAAGCCGAGCGAAGGCGAAGTCATCGCCGTCGGCGAAGGCAATCGCGACGACGATGGCGAGCGTATCCCGCTCGACGTCAAGGCCGGCGATCGCATCCTGTTCGGCAAGTGGTCGGGCACCGAAGTCAAGATCGACGGCGAAGAGCTGCTGATCATGAAGGAAAGCGACATCATGGGGATCATTTCCTGATCGCCTGAACGCAACGCTTCCGTTCCAACAATTCTAATCCAGGAGAAACACCAATGGCTGCCAAGGACGTAAAGTTCGGCCGCGACGCGCGCGAACGCATCCTGAAGGGCGTCGATACGCTCGCCAACGCGGTGAAGGTCACGCTGGGGCCCAAGGGCCGCAACGTCGTGATCGACAAGAGCTTCGGCGCACCGCGCATCACCAAGGACGGCGTTACCGTCGCCAAGGAAATCGAACTCAAAGACAAGTTCGAAAACATGGGCGCGCAGATGCTGCGCGAAGTCGCTTCGAAGACCAACGATCTCGCCGGTGACGGCACCACCACCGCCACCGTGCTGGGTCAGGCGATCGTGCGCGAAGGCATGAAGTCGGTTGCGGCCGGCATGAACCCGATGGATCTCAAGCGCGGTATCGACCTCGCGGTCGACAAGGTGGTCGAGAACCTCAAGGGCCGTTCGAAGGAAGTGGCCGGCTCGAACGAGATTGCCCAAGTCGGCATCATCTCGGCCAATGGCGACCGTGAAGTCGGCGAGAAGATCGCCGAAGCCATGGAAAAGGTCGGCAAGGAAGGCGTCATCACCGTCGAGGAAGCCAAGGGCCTCGAGTTCGAACTCGACGTCGTCGAAGGCATGCAGTTTGACCGCGGTTACCTGAGCCCGTACTTCATCACCAACCCCGAGAAGATGACGGTCGAGCTCGACAACCCCTACATCCTGATCCACGAAAAGAAGCTGTCGAACCTGCAGCCGATGCTGCCGATCCTCGAAGCCGTGGTGCAGAGCGGCCGCCCGCTGCTGATCATCGCTGAAGACATCGAAGGCGAAGCGCTGGCGACCCTCGTGGTGAACAAGCTGCGCGGCGGCCTGAAGGTTGCAGCGGTCAAGGCACCGGGCTTCGGCGATCGCCGCAAGGCCATGCTGCAGGACATCGCGATCCTCACCAAGGGCGAGATGGTCAGCGAAGACCTCGGCATCAAGCTCGAAAGCGTGACCGTGGGCATGCTCGGCGAAGCCAAGCGCGTCAGCATCGATAAGGACAACACCACCATCGTCGATGGTGCCGGTGCAGCGGAAGACATCAAGGCCCGGGTCGAACAGATCCGCGCGCAGATCGAAACCACCACCAGCGACTATGACCGTGAAAAGCTGCAGGAGCGTCTGGCGAAGCTCGCCGGCGGCGTAGCCGTGATCAAGGTCGGCGGCGCTTCGGAAGTCGAAGTTAAGGAACGCAAGGATCGCGTCGACGACGCGCTGCATGCGACCCGTGCGGCGGTCGAAGAAGGCATCGTTCCGGGCGGCGGCACCGCTCTGCTTTATGCCACTAAGGTGCTGGAAGGCCTCAAGGGCGCCAATGACGACCAGACCCGCGGTGTGGACATCGTGCGCAAGGCGATCATGGCGCCTGTGCGCCAGATCGCGGAAAACGCCGGCCATGATGGTGCTGTCGTATCGGGCAATTTGCTGCGCGAAGGCGACGAAACGCAGGGCTTCAACGCTGCGACCGACACCTACGAAAACCTCGTGGAAGCCGGCGTGATCGACCCGACCAAGGTCGTTCGCACCGCGCTGCAGGACGCAGCTTCGGTTGCCGGCCTGCTGATAACCACCGAAGCAGCGATCACCGATGCTCCGGAAGACAAGTCATCTGCCCCGGCGATGCCCGACATGGGCGGCATGGGCGGAATGGGGGGCATGGGCTTCTGAGCCCTTCCCGGCCAAACAGGCACAAAGAGGCCCGGCGGAGCGATCCGCCGGGCCTTTTCCTTGCCGGTCAAAGCGAAGACCAGGCCGCCGGTTCAAAGGCGGCCAAACGCACCTTCGTCAACCGCCCTTGCGGCTTGCCTCCAGCCGGTCGAGCGCTTCCTTCGGCCAGATCACCTGCGTCTGCGCTTGCGGGTTGAAGATGTCGCCCGGATAGATCGCCGCTTCCGCCGCCGCGATTTCCTCGGCCGATAGGAATTCGCTCGGCTCAAGCGCGAAGATATCGATGCCGCGCGTAATCTCCGTGCCGTAAATCCGGCCCTTGTACCAATAGGCAGACCAGTATCCGCCCACGACCATCTGGTCCTTGTCGACCGGCCCGCGGTCAAAATAGGCGATCTCGTGGATATTGTCCGGATCGGTGAAGTCGATCACGCTGATCCCGCCCTGGTACCATGCCTGGACGAAGATATCGCGCCCGGGCACCGGGATGATCGAGCCATTGTGCGCAACGCAGTTTTCCTTGTCGCTCTGCGGCGCGGGCAGTTTGTAGCTGCCATGATGAACCAGCTTGCCGTCCTCGATCGCGTAAAAGGCATTGGCCCCCCAGTTCATCGGATCCCCGGCCTGGCAGCGCGGTCGCCCGCCCCCACCCCACTCGTCGGTAAACAGCACCTTGGTGCCATCATTGTTGAAGGTGGCGGAGTGCCAATAGGCAAAACCCTTGTCGGTCACGTCGTCAATCCGCTTCGGCTTGAGCGGATCGCTGATGTCGAGAATGATGCCGTTGCCCGAGCATGCGCCTGCGGCAAGGTTCTTCGCCGGGAATACTGTGATGTCGTGGCACTGGTTCGTATCGCTAGTGTCCTGCGTGCCTTCGCCATGGTCGCCGCCGCGCCATAGCCCTGCAATCTGGCCGTCCTTGGCGAAAACGCGCGGACGGTCGACGATGCGCGCGGCCGCCGGATTGGCGACCGGGATCTCGATCACATCGATGCTGAACAGCGCGGTTTCGTCGCCCGCATTGCTGAAGCAACCTGCCAGTTCCTCCGCCCCGCGCACGTAAGAGGTGCCCGAATTGTAGATCACGATCCGGTTGCTGTCGGCACTGACGACCGAATGGGTATGGCTGCCACGGCAGGTCTGGACCTGGCCCACCTGGCGCGGACGGGTGATGTCCGAAATGTCGAAAATGCGTACGCCGCGGAAACGCTCGCTATCGACCTTGCCGTCGGTGCCTTCGAGCCCGCAATCGATCCGCCCGCGCTGTTCCTCGACGCTCATGATCAACAGATCGCCGACGATCGAGACGTCACCCTGCCCTCCGGGGCAAACGATCGAGCTGACCAGCTGCGGCATGCCGTCTGCGCCCAGCCGGTAAGCGTTGAAGCCGTGGTAATTGCCCGCCACCAGCAGGTCGCCGGAGAAGGCCATGTCGGTATTAGCGAAATCGAGCAGCGAACCGCGTTCGCCGAACTGCGGCTTTTCCTCTTCCTTCTCCTCGTCGCGCGGATCGGGCGGCGGCGCGCCCTTGGCGGCTTCTGCCTTGGCAGGCATGGCATGGCCGGCATGCGGATCGGCGGCGTCTACCTTCGCCGCTTCCTTCTTGGGCTTGAGCGGCTGCAGCCCAGCAGGGTTGGCCGGATCGAAGAATCCGGCCGGCTTGGGCAGCGCGGCGAGATGGCGCAAATTGCTGATCGCTTCGCCTGCGTCGCGGAAACCCGCCGCCAGCGTGGCGCGCGGATCGCTTGAAAGCCCGGCCAGAAGCTTGTTCATCCGCTCGATCTCAGCGCGCTGGTCGCTCACGACATCATTGGTGAACTGGAACATCACCGGGTCGTAGGCAGTGCCCGGCGTTCGGTGAAGATCGCTCACCATGTCGAGCGCGCCGCGGTGGTGCGCGATCATCAGCTGCAGGAACAGCCGGTCGAAGGCTGTGCTGCTGGCAGCGGCAAGTTCGGCCATCTGCGCCGGACTCGCCATTCCCATCATGCTGTGGTGCGCGTGGCCCATTCCGGCCATCTCCAGCGGCTCGCCCCGCGCTTCGAGCCATTCGCGCATGAACTTCATCTCGTCAGCCTGGCCGGCGTTGATCCGCCCGGCGACAGCGACAACGTCAGGATTGTTGGTACGCCCCTTAACCAGTGCAGCCATGTCGACCGCCTGCTGGTGGTGCACGATCATGCCCTGCATGAAGCTGACGTCGCCCGGAGCGTAAGACGTTGCAGCGAGCCTGGTCGCTTCCTCAGCGGTCAGCACCCGAGTCGGCTTGCCAGGTGCGCCGGGCTTCACGATCGGCGCGCCCTGAGCGGTGGCGATTGTGGCCGAAGTGCTCGCCAGCAGGCTGGCGGTCGCGAGTGCGATCCCGCGGAATGCGGAGAGCGAAATTTTCGAAGTCATGCAAAGCCTCATTTGCAAAGATTGAACGGGCGTAGTCCTGCCATGGACACAATCGAGGTCAAGCCGGATCGCCCGCTGAGCTATCAAAGCGCCGAATTCTTCGACGAACGACACGGCTGAGCGAAGGGAAACCATGCCCCTCGCACGCCGAATCATCGGGCCCAACATGTTGATTCTAGCGCAAGCATGGAACTTTTCATCGCAGCAAGGCATTTTCGGGCTTGCGGCGAAAAATCGCTACCCGTTAACCCTGCGCAAACCACGAACGGGTAGGGTTGGGGTATGAAACGGCCAGTCACAGCATTGTTGGCCCTGGTGCTAGGATTTGGCGGCGCATCCGCTGCGCTGGCGCAAACTCAGGACTTTGAAGCTGCTTTCGACCGCGCGCTCGGCACTGAGCTGCGCGCGCCGCAGACTTTCGAAGCCGTCTATGAAACCTCGTTTGAGCGCCGCATCGCGCAACTGGCCGATGGCAGCCGCGGCCGCATCGGCGTCGCCGCTATCGACCTGACCACCGGTGAACGGATCGGCGTGCTCGACGACCAGTTGTTCCCGATGGCTTCGACCAGCAAGGTCGCGGTCGCCGCAACTTTTCTCGAAATGGTCGAGCAGGGCAAATACTCGCTCACAAGCGAATTCCCGCTGCTGCTCCCGGTCGCATCGGCGCGCTTCTCCTCGCCCGTCGCTCCGGTGCGCGCAGGTGAATACATGCCTGCAAGCCAACTGATCGAGATCATGATCTCGCGCTCGAGCAATCCTGCAACCGACGCGTTGCTGGCGGCCGTTGGTGGACCAGCCAAGGTGAACGACTGGATGCGTCGCCACGGCTTCAAGGAATTCAGCATCAATCGCGACATCGCCACGCTGGTGCGCGACGATGGCGAATTCAATCCCGCTTCGCATATCGACAAGCGCGATGCGGCCACGCCGCGCGCCATGCTCGAATTCCTCGCCGGATTATACCAGGGCAAGTTCCTGAAGCCGGAAAGCCGCCGCGTGCTGCTCGATGCGATGTCGAAGACCCGCACCGGCAAGCGCCGCATCCCTGCGCTGATGCCCGAATTCGTCGAAGTCAGCCACAAGACGGGCTCGCTCAACAACACGTCGAGCGATATCGGCATCATCGAAGGGCCCGATGGCCGAGCGATTGCGGTGGCAATTTACGTGACCGGCCAAGGTACGCGCGCCGCGCGGGAAGACCGGATCGCCTCGATCGCCCGGGCGCTTTACGACGGCTTTGCCGAACGTGCCAAGCGACGCCAGCCCAATTGGACCAGCGCCGAGCACACCGGCGGCTGATCCATCGCGGCGGATCGAACCGCCGGATGTCCTGCAGACAAACGAAAAGGGCGGCGCCTTGCGGCACCGCCCTTCGCAAATCGAAAAATCGATTCTGCCGAATTACTCAGCCGGTGCTTCTTCAGCAGCAGCTTCAGCAGTGTCGGTAGCTTCAGCGGCAGCTTCAGCGGTCGCGTCAGCAGCTTCTTCGGTCGCTTCAACAGCGGCGTCAGCATTGGCTTCAGCGTCAGCAGCCATTGCGTCAGCGGTTTCGCCAGCTTCGTCAGCGGTTTCCGAGCAAGCAGCGAGGCCAAGAGCCGAAACGGCAACAGCGGCAGCAAGAACGATCTTACGCATAGGTTCAATTCCTTGATCAGCGAGTGTTTCTGCGCGACCCCCAAAGCAGGATCTCACACAAAGCGAACCCGGAGGATCGCTTCGAGGGCGTAAATAATGGCCATTTTGTGACCACGCAAGCGAATTTGCGTGATCCTTGCCATTTTCCTGCCTCATTTCGTCCCGAGCGGGATATGCCCTGCCCGCGCGCTGCCCTCGGTGCAAACCCTGCGCATAGCTGCCCCAAAGCAGCTTACCAGCGTGGCCCCGCGCTGCTAGCAAGGCGGCATGGCCGAGCAGCAGCATCTCTATCTCGTCGACGGTTCTTCCTACATCTTCCGGGCCTATCACCGGCTGCCGCCGCTGACCGATCCCGAGGGAACGCCGGTCGGTGCCGTCTATGGCTACACCACCATGCTGTGGAAGCTGGCGGAGGATCTCGAGAAGGCGGAAGGGCCGACTCACCTTGCGGTGATCCTCGACAAGGATTCGAAGAGCTTCCGCAACGAGATCTACGACCAGTACAAGGCCAACCGCCCGCCCGCGCCCGAAGACCTCGTGCCGCAATTCCCGCTGATCCGCGACGCCACTCGCGCCTTCAGCCTGCCCTGTATCGAGATGGCGGGATACGAAGCCGACGATCTGATCGCGTCGTATGCCCGCGCTGCGCAGGCCCGCGGCTGGAACGTCACGATCGTCTCGTCCGACAAGGATCTGATGCAGCTGGTTGGCGAGCAAAATGGCGCGCGCATCGACATGCTCGACACGATGAAGAACCAGCGCATCTTCCGCGAGGAGGTGAAAGAGAAGTTCGGCGTCGGGCCTGAGCTGGTCGGCGACGTGCTGGCGCTGATGGGCGATTCGGTCGACAATGTACCGGGCATTTTCGGGATCGGCCCCAAGACTGCTTCGAAGCTGATCGCCGAACACGGATCGCTCACCGCCGCGCTCGATGCCGCGCCCGAGATGAAGCCATCCAAGCTCAAGGACCGGTTGACCGAAGGTCGCTTTGATGCCGAGCTGAGCAAGGTGCTGGTCACGCTGAAAGAGGATTGCGAGCTGCCGGAGCCACTCGACGACTTCAAGCTCGACGGCGTGCCGGCAGCACCGCTCGCCGCTTTCCTCGGCAAGCACGGTTTCACTTCGCTGCTGCGCCGGCTCGACGGCGGACATGGCAGCCCTTCGCGCGCGACAGACCTCAACCCGCCCAAGCAGCAGGCCCAGTCGGATAAGGGCGCGCCCGAGGGCAACCGCCAGCCGCTGCCCGAGATGCCGCCAATCGACCGAAACGCCTATGAAACGGTGCAGACCATCGAACGGCTCGAACACTGGGTCGAGCGCGCCTTTGCCGCGCGGCAAGTGGCGGTCGACACCGAAACCTCGTCGCTCGATTCGGTCGCGGCGGACATCGTCGGGGTGAGCCTGGCGCTGGGCCCCAACGATGCGTGCTACATCCCTCTTGCCCACGGCGGCAGCGACATGTTCGCCGAAAAGCCGCAGCAGGTGCCGCTGGCGGATGCGATCGCCGCGCTCAAGCCGCTGCTAGAAAGCGACGCAGTGCTCAAGATCGGGCAGAACATCAAATACGACATCAACGTGCTGGCGCGGCAAGGCATCGCGGTGGCCCCGGTCGACGACACGATGATCCTCAGCTTCACGCTCGATGCCGGGCGCTCGCATGACGGGATCGGCGGCGGGCACGGCATGGACGAGCTGTCTGAACGCCACCTCGGCCACACGCCGCTCGCCTTCAAGGATGTGTGCGGCACGGGCAAGAAGCAGATTCCCTTTGGCGAAGTGCCGCTGGACAAGGCGACCGAATATGCGGCGGAGGATGCCGACGTCACCTGGCGCCTTCATCAGCACCTCAAGCCGCGCCTGTCGGTCGAGGGCGGCACGCGTATCTATGAGCGGGTCGATCGCCCGTTGATTCCGGTCGTCGCGCAGATGGAGCGCCATGGGATCAAGGTCGATCGCGCGCAGCTGGCGAGGCTATCGGAGGAGTTCGCCAGCGAAACGGGGCGGCTCGAAAAGGAAATCCACGCTCTGGCGGGCGAGGAATTCACGGTCGGCAGCCCCAAGCAGCTGGGCGACATCCTGTTCGACAAGCTCGGCTACAAGGGTGGCAAGAAGGGCAAGAGCGGCCAGTATTCAACCGACCAGAGCGTGCTCGAAGGGCTAGCCGCGCAAGGCGCGGAGATCGCGCGCAAAGTGCTCGAATGGCGCCATCTGGCGAAGCTCAAATCGACCTATACCGACGCCTTGCAGGAACAGATCAATCCTGCAACCGGGCGGGTCCACACAAGCTACAGCCTGGTCGGCGCGCAGACCGGGCGGCTGTCCTCGACCGACCCGAACCTGCAGAACATCCCGGTTCGCACGCCGATCGGGCGCCAGATCCGCGAGGCTTTCGTGCCGGAAGCGGGCAATTTGCTGCTCGCCGCCGACTATTCGCAAATCGAACTGCGGCTCGCGGCGCATATGGCCGACGTGCCCACGCTGAAGGAAGCGTTCGCCAATGGCGAGGACATCCACGCCCGCACTGCGCAGGAGATGTTCGGCGAAGTGACGCGCGACACGCGCGCGCGCGCGAAAACGATCAACTTCGCGATCCTTTACGGCATTTCGCGCTGGGGGCTCGCGGCGCGGCTCGAAGTCGAGCCGGACGAAGCGCAGGCGATGATCGACACCTATTTCCAGCGCTTCCCCGGCATCCAACGCTATATCCACGAGACGCTCGAGTCCGTGCGCGAGCGCGGCTATTCGGAAACGCTGTTCGGCCGCAAGACGTGGTTCCCGCGGATCAATTCGAAGAACCAGGCCGAACGGCAGGGCAGCGAGCGAGCCGCGATCAACGCGCCAATCCAGGGCACCAGCGCGGATATCATCAAGCGCGCGATGGCGCGGATGATGCCCGCGCTGAACGAGGCGGGCCTGGGCCATGTGCGCATGCTGCTGCAAGTGCATGACGAACTGGTGTTCGAACTGCCCGAAGGCGACGTCAGCAAAGCCTCGCCGATGATCGAGCGGGTGATGGCCGAAGCGGCCCGCCCGGCGGTCGAACTCTCGGTGCCACTGGGAGTCGATATCGGCACCGGAACCAGCTGGGACGCAGCGCATTGATTTTGCGCAGGCTTTGCAACGCCGGGCATTTCGGCATAGGTCTGGTGTGATGCTGGACAGATACAATCCATTAAATTGGGAAATCGACTGGATCGCCATCGGCGAGGGAGCGCTGCTCGTCTCCGTCGCCGTAACCGTCGCTTATCTGCTTTATCGGGCAGTCTTCGCGGTCGTTCGGCGCCTTACTTCTCTTTCCGAAACCCATGTCGACGAGATGGTGGTCGAGCGCGTCCGCCGTCCGGTCAAATGGTCATTCATTGCCATCGGCGTTACCGTGGTGGCGCAATCGGACCCTCACCTCCAGGGCGTTTGGGAACCGATCGCACGCTTCGTCCGCCCGGCGCTGCTCGGCTGGATCGCCTACACGCTGGTCAAGGCGTTCACCGCGGCCCTCGAATACCGGCTCGAGATTTCCGATGATCCTGTCGCGATGCGCAGTCGAAGAACGCGCATCGCTATCCTTTCCCGCACGGCTACCTTCGCGATCATCTTCATCACTGTCGGCCTGATGCTGATGGGCATTCCCGGCGTGCGTGACATCGGCACAACCCTGCTCGCATCGGCGGGCCTTGCCGCACTGGCCGTGGGCGCCGCCGCCCAGCCTGCGCTCAAGTCGCTGATCGCCGGGCTACAGATGGCGGTAACCGAACCCTTGCGGATCGGCGATCTTGTGAAGGTGGACGGCCAGGCGGGGCGGGTCGAGGAAATCAAGATGAGCTTCGTAACCGTGCGCACCTGGGACGAACGCGTTCTTATCGTGCCAACCAGCCGGTTTCTGGATGATGGCTTCGAGAACTGGTCGCGCAAGAGCGAAGCCCTGACCGGGCCGGTGATGCTGCACCTAGATCCGATCGCAGATGTCGGCCCGATCCGTGCGGAATTCGAACGCTACGTGCAGGAGCACGATCTGTTTGACAAACGCAACATGGCGCTGGTGATGACCGAAGCCTATCCCGAGAGCGTGGAACTGCGCATGTCGGTGAGCGCGAAGACCATCGGCGAGCTGTTCCAGCTGCGCTGCGACCTGCGCGAGCACATGCTTAAATGGCTGCGCGAGAACCAGCCCGAAGCGCTGATCCGCCACCGGCTGGAATTGCCGGGCGGCCATACCAAGGCGGGCGAGCCGGACGGTCCAAAAGCCTGACGCAGCCGGGCGGAACCGTTCCGCCTATTCGATCCCGCTTTCTTCCGGCGAGGTGCCGTGCTTTCGCCCGCGGCTCGGCTCGACCATGCCTTCATGGATGAAGCCGATCGGGCGGACCTCGGCCGCGCGCTTCTTCAACTCGCCGCGCATATTCTTGTACTCTTCTTCCATCGCTTCGGTCACGGTGGCGCGCGAATCCTCGAGTGCTTCGTCGAAATCCTGCGCCGCGACCTGCTCGACTTCACTACCCATTCGACGCATCGCATTCAGCCCGGCGCGGCGCACCACATCTTCCAGGTCGGCACCGGTGAAGCGGTCGGTCTTCGCCGCGATCGCAGCAAGGTCCACGTCGCTCGCCAGCGGCATGTCCTTGGTGTGGATCTGCAGGATGTGCTCGCGCCCGCCCTTGTCGGGCGTGCCGACATAGACCAGCTCGTCGAAACGACCGGGCCGGAGCAAGGCCGGATCGACCAGCGCCGGGCGATTGGTCGCGCCGATCACCACCACCGATTGCAGCTCTTCCAGCCCGTCCATTTCAGCCAGGATCGTGTTGACCACGCGGCCGGTCACTTGCGGCTCGCCCTGCCCGCTGCCGCGCGCGGGCACCAGGCTGTCGATCTCGTCGATGAAGATCACGCAAGGCGCGACTGACCGCGCTCGCTGGAACATGCGCGCGATCTGCTGCTCGCTTTCGCCATACCATTTGCTGAGCAGGTCCGAACTCTTCATCGAAATGAAGTTGGCTTCGGCTTCCTTCGCCACCGCCTTCGCCAGCAGCGTCTTGCCGGTGCCCGGCGGTCCATAGAGCAGGAAACCCTTGGCAGGGCGGATCCCGAGCCGGTCAAACGCCGCGCGGTTCTTCAGCGGCAGTTCGATCCCTTCCTTGAGCTTGTCGACGGCATCGGCGACCCCGCCGATGTCGCTCCAGCTGACATTGGGGATCTGCACCATGACTTCGCGCATCGCCGAAGGCTGGATGCGCTTGAGCGCCGCGAGGAAATCGTCGCGTTCGACCCGCAGGTCCTCGAGCACTTCTGGCGGGATGGTTCGTTCGTCCAGATCGAGCTTGGGCATGATCCGTCGCACCGCCTCGATCGCCGCTTCGCGCGCCAAGGCGGCAAGATCCGCACCCACAAAGCCATGCGTGGTGCGCGCGAGCTCCTGCAGGTCCACCTTTTCACCGAGCGGCATGCCGCGGGTGTGGATCGCGAGGATTTCGCGCCGCCCGCTTTCGTCGGGCACGCCGAGCACGATCTCGCGGTCGAAGCGACCGGGGCGCCGCAGCGCCTCGTCGATCGCGTCGGGCCGGTTGGTGGCGGCGATGACGACCAGGTTCGAACGCGCTTCGAGTCCGTCCATCAGCGTCAGCAGCTGTGCGACCAGCCGTTTTTCCGCTTCGCCCGGAACCTGCGTGCGTTTGGGTGCGATCGAATCGATCTCGTCGATAAAGATGATCGAAGGCGCGGCGCGCGCAGCCTCCTCGAACACTTCGCGCAGCCGCTTTTCGCTCTCGCCATAGCCCGAGCCCATGATTTCCGGACCGTTGATGGTGAAGAATTCGGCTTCGCTTTCATTGGCGACCGCCTGCGCCAGCCGTGTCTTGCCGGTGCCCGGGGGGCCATGCAGCAATACGCCCTTGGGCGGATCGACCCCCAGCCGGGTGAACAGTTCGGGATAGCGCAGCGGCAGCTCGACCATTTCGCGCAGCTGGCGGATCGTGTCGCCCATGCCACCGACATCGTCGTAATTGACCACCGCGCGCGCATCGCGCGGCTCCTCGAACTCGGCGCGCAGCTCGACTTCGGTATCCTCGTCGATATGGACGATTCCCTTGGGCGCGGTCGAGACAACCGAAAGGCGAATCTGGGTCAGCGCATAGGCGGGCGCGCGCAGAAGCTGGCGCACATCGGGCGGCATGTTCTGAACCGGTTGCTGGCCGGTGGTCGCGACGAGGTCGCCCGCCACCAGCGGGCGGCGGAAGAAGTTGCGCTTGAGCGCCTGGCCCGGCCCCTGCAGCCGCATTTCGCGCTGCGCCGGAGCGAACACCACGCGCGTCGCCGGGCGCGATTGCGCTACCGCGATGGTGACATGCTCGCCCGACCCAACCTCGGCATTGCCGCGCTGCAGCCCGTCGAGCCGCACAACATCGAGCGCTTCGTCTTCACTATAAGCTGCCATGGCGATCGCAGGCGTGCTGCGCTTGCCGGTGACTTCGATCACATCGCCTTCGGTGATGCCCAGCGCCTGGAAGGCCGAACGCGGAATGCGCGCAATACCCTGGCCCGATTCCTCCTGCCGCGCTGCGGCGACTTGGAGCCGGACTGTTTTGGGTTCCGTCTTTTTGCTGCTGGCTGGCGCATCGGCCATGGGGAACTCCCGATTACCTGGACAAACCCAAGCTAGGGAGCCGGAGGCCAATGTTCAAACGGGGATCGCGATTGCGGTGTCCTGGCCGCAGGCAAAGAAAAAGGCCCGACCAAGAGGCCGGGCCGGAAAGTCTTTGGGAGAGGATGCCTAAAAGGCCTGTTCGATATGCGGAAAACCCGATTTTTGTGCAAGTGCGAAAAGGTCATGGATAGTTGCAAGAAACGCAACTATATGCCGGTTTTCATGGAACAGGTTTCTGAAATTTCATCATAAACCTGTCAGTCTTTCCGCGCACCGACTCGTCGAACACATTCTTCGACAGGTCGTCATTGCTGCGCCGCAACACATCACTTTGCGCTTCAAGCACAAACCCCACTTGCGTCATCGCGGCCACCACATTCTCGGGCGCTATGCGATGCACGGCCTCGGTGACTTCGCGCGGATCGCCCGCCGGGCCGACATGGTCGATCACGATCACATGGCCGCCGGGCTTCACTGCGGCGAACCAGTTGGCGAGCACCCCGTCGACGTCGAGCCGCGGAAAGCCGAACCTCTCTGACTCCCAATAAAGGTCATGGAAATTGAGGTGAGTGAAGATCATGTCGACGCTGCCCGGCGCCAGCAACATGGCGCGCGGATCGACCGCCATGGTGCGGATATTGCCATGCGCGGCGACCCGTTGCGCCCATTCCTCGGCATTGTAGAATCGCGTGGGATTGATCGCGTAGACCGCACCCTTCTTGCCGGCCAGATCGGCCAGAAGCGCCGAGTAATAGCCGCCGCCCGCCATGAAATCGGCCACCGTGTCACCCGGCGCTACCCCGACAAAGCGCAATACATCGGCGGGATGGCGGCCTTCGTCGAGCGCGCGATCGGACCCGCTGCGGCTTTTCGCGGCAAGTGCGTCGTCCACTTCATCGGCCCAGGCCGGCGCAGCCTGCGCCAGCGCAAGCGCCGCCAATGCGGAGCCAAACATAATCCTGATCATATTCCCCCTCCTCTTTCCCCGAACAGGCAAACAGGATCGCTGACAGAAGCCTCGCATGCAAGCGGCCTCCGACCAAGCCGAAGCCTCAGTCGACGAGCGGCCTGCGCAGCGGTTTCTCCCAAGACAGCGGATGACAGCCCTCCGACGAGACGCTATGCGCGCCCACGGGCCACCCTCCAGCCCAGCCAGACCTGAGGATCCGATGCAGAAACTCTATCCGGATGCCGCCGCCGCGCTCGAAGGAGTGCTTCGCGACGACATGCTTATCGCCAGCGGAGGTTTCGGCCTGTGCGGCATTCCCGAACGGCTACTCGACACGATCCGCGACAGTGGCGTGAAGGGCCTCACTTTCGCCAGCAACAATGCCGGGATCGACAATGAAGGCATCGGCAAGCTGCTGCGTACGCGGCAGGTGAAGAAGATGATCTCGTCCTATGTCGGCGAGAACAAGGAGTTCGAACGGCAATTCCTTTCGGGCGAGCTCAAAGTCGAATTCTGCCCGCAGGGCACGCTGGCCGAGCGTATGCGCGCCGGCGGCGCGGGCATCCCGGGCTTCTACACCAAGACCGGCGTCGGCACTCAGGTCGCCGAGGGCAAGGAGCACAAGGACTTTCCCAATCGCGACGGAGCGATGGAAACCTATATCCTCGAGCACGGAATCTTCGCCGACCTCTCGATCGTCAAGGCATGGAAGGCCGACGAAACCGGCAATGTGATGTTCCGCAAGACCGCGCGCAATTTCAACGTGCCTGCCGCCACTTGCGGCAAGGTGTGCGTAGTCGAGGTCGAGGAAGTGGTGCCCGCAGGCAGCCTCGATCCCGACTGCATTCACCTTCCCGGCGTCTATGTGAACCGGATGATCGTGGGCGCGCCCTACGACAAGAAGATTGAATTCCGCACCACCCGTGAAAGGGAGACCGTCTGATGGCCCAGGAAAACACGGGGTGGGATCGCAACCAGATGGCCGCACGTGCGGCGCAGGAACTGGAAGACGGCTATTACGTCAACCTCGGCATCGGCATCCCCACGCTGGTCGCCAACCACATTCCCGCAGGGATGCATGTGACGCTGCAGAGCGAGAACGGCATGCTGGGGATCGGCCCCTTTCCGTATGACGACGAGGTCGACCCGGACCTTATCAATGCCGGGAAGCAGACCATCAGCGAGCTGCCGCACAGCGCTTATTTCGACAGCGCACAGAGCTTTGCGATGATCCGCGGCGGTCATATCGACCTGACCGTGCTGGGCGCGATGGAGGTGGCCGAGAATGGCGACATTGCCAACTGGATGATCCCGGGCAAGATGATAAAGGGCATGGGCGGCGCGATGGACCTCGTCGCGGGCGTCAAGAAAATCATCGTGGTGATGGAACATACCGCCAAGGACGGCAGCCCCAAGTTCATCCCCACCTGCACCCTGCCGCTGACCGGCAAGAACGTGGTCGACATGATCATCACCGACCTCGCCGTGTTCCAGCGCAAGGACCACGCCAGCCCGTTCCGCCTGATCGAACTGGCGCCCGCCGTGACCGCGGAGGAAATCGCCGCCAAGACGACGGCACATTACGAGGTGGCGCTTTAGGCTCGACGATGTGGCTAGATAAACCGCGCAACCCGAACGCTCCGCTCGCCGGCCTCAAGGTGGTCGAGTTGGCGCGCGTGCTCGCAGGGCCGTGGGCGGGGCAGATCCTGGCCGACCTCGGTGCGGACGTGATCAAGGTCGAAAGCCCCGATGGCGACGGTACGCGCAAATGGGGCCCGCCGTGGGTCGAACGCGAAGGACCAGATGGCGAAGTGCGGCGCGAGGCAGCCTATTACCACGCCACCAATCGCGGCAAGCGCTCGATCGTCGCGGATTTCGGCGATGCGGGTAACCTGGCGCGCGTGAAGGCGATGATTTCGGGTGCCGACGTCGTGCTGGAGAACTTCAAGACCGGCTCGCTCGCCAAGTTCGATCTCGACTACGCTTCGCTCTCGGCCTCCAACCCGCGACTGGTCTATTGCTCGATCACCGGCTTCGGCCAGACCGGGCCGCGCGCGCACGAAGCGGGGTACGACTTCGTGATCCAGGGCATGAGCGGCTTCATGGCGCTGACCGGCGAACCCGCAGGCCAGCCGATGAAGATGGGCATCTCCATCTCGGACCTCACCTGCGGGCTATATGGCGTGATCGGCATCCAGGCCGCGCTGGCGATGCGCGAGCGCACCGGACGCGGCCAGCATGTCGACATGGCTCTGCTCGATTGCTCGGTCGGGCTGCTGGCGAGCCAGGCGCTGCATTACCTCACCACTGGCACCAACCCGCCGCGCATGGGCAATGAGCACGCGCAAGTGAGCGCCTATGGCGTGTTCCCGACGCGGGACGATCCGGTGATCCTGGCGCCCGCCAATGACGGGCTCTTCCGCAAGCTGCTCAAGGTGCTGGGCCGCGACGATTTGCTGGGTGAACCCCGTTTCGCGACCAATGAAGCGCGGATCGCCAACCGCGCCGAGCTCGACGCGATGATCGCTGCGGAAACCGCCAAGCACGACCGCGCGCAACTGCTCGAGCAGTGCCACGAGCACGGCATACCCGCCGGGCCGATCCACGCGATCGACCAGGTATTCGCCGACCCTCAGGTGGTGGCGCGCGGGATGCAGGTGGAACTGGGCGAGCTGCCCGGCGTGCGCAGCCCGTTCACATTCTCCGAAGCCGAACTGGCGCTCGACCGTCCTTCGCCGATGCTGGGCGAGGATGATCCTGCCCGCGGCTAGGCCGCGGGGATCATCAGCCTACCGCCGCATTCAGCGCATCGACCAGATCGGTGCGTTCCCACGGGAAGAAATCGCCTTCGGGCGTGCGGCCGAAATGGCCATAGGCCGCGGTCCGGCGATAGATCGGCTTGTTGAGGCCCAAATGCGTGCGGATGCCGCGCGGGTTCAGGCGCACCAGTTCGGGCAGGATTTTTTCCAGCTGCGCCTCGCACACGCCTTTGCCGGTGCCGTGCAGGTCGACATAGATCGACAGCGGCTCCGCCACGCCGATCGCGTAGGAAAGCTGGATCGTGCAGCGCCGGGCAAGTCCCGCCGACACGATGTTCTTGGCGAGATAGCGGGTGATGTAGGCAGCCGAGCGATCGACCTTGGTCGGGTCCTTGCCGCTGAAGGCGCCGCCGCCATGCGGCGCGGCACCGCCATAGGTGTCGACGATGATCTTGCGGCCCGTCATGCCTGCGTCGCCATCGGGCCCGCCGATCTCGAAACGGCCAGTCGGGTTGATGTGATAGACGGTGTTCTCGGTCAGCAGTTCGGCCGGGAGAACATCGGCGATCACGCCCTTCACATACTCGCGCAGCTCGGCGTATTTCGCTTCGTCTCCTTCGCCGCCATGGAAGAAATACCCCGGCGCATGCTGGGTCGAAACCACGATCGCGGCAGCTTCAGCAGGGCGCTCGTTGTGATAGCGCAGCGTCACCTGGCTCTTCGCATCAGGCTCGAGGAAAGGCGCAACTCCACTCTTGCGATCGGCCGCCAAGCGCTCGAGAATCTTGTGGCTGTAGTCGAGCGTCGCGGGCATCAGGTCAGGCGTCTCGTCGCTGGCATAGCCGAACATGATGCCCTGGTCGCCCGCGCCTTCATCCTTGTTGCCGCTGGCATCGACGCCCTGCGCAATATGCGCCGACTGGCCGTGCAAGTGGTTCTGGAAGACCAGCGTTTTCCAATGGAAGCCCGACTGCTCGTAGCCGATTTCCTTCACCGTGCGGCGCACCGTCGCTTCGATTTCCTCGAGCGCACCGGGTGCCCATTCGCCGTTCTCATACACGCCCTTGCAGCGGATTTCGCCTGCCAGCACGACCAGCTGGGTGGTGGTCAGGGTTTCGCAGGCAACGCGCGCTTCGGGGTCTTTCGACAGGAACAGGTCGACGATAGCGTCTGAAATCTGGTCGGAAACCTTGTCGGGGTGCCCTTCGGAGACACTTTCGGAAGTGAACAGGAATTCGCTGCGCATGATGCCTCGATATAAAGAGTTCTTTATGTGTGAAAACGCTCCCTAGACCCGGCGGCGGCGCATGGCAACCAGCGATGCAGCGAGAATCAGCAGCGCCCAGCCAAGCGGCAACCAATTGCCCAGCCGTGCGAACAGTGTCGGCGCTTTGGCGGGCGGGATCAAGCCGTCGAGCCGCCCGGTCACTCCGGTCGGCACATGCTGGCGCACCACGCCATTGGCGTCGATCACCGCGCTGATCCCGGTAGTGGTCGAGCGCAGCACCGGCAGGCCTTCCTCGATTGCTCGCAGCCGCGCCTGCGCCACATGCTGCGGCGGTCCCCAGCTACCGAACCAGCCGTCGTTCGATGGATTGAAGATATAGTCCGGCCGGTTTGAGCGATCGACCACTTGGCCCGAGAAGACGATTTCATAGCAGATTTGGATTCCGGCCATGCCGAAACGCCCGAGATTGAACGTGCGTGGCCCGGGCCCGGGCAGATAGTCGATCGATCCGGCCACCAGCCGCGAAAGCCCGATAGGCTCGAGGATCTCGCGCATCGGCAGATATTCGCCATAGGGCACCAGATGCGCCTTGGCATAATCGCCCACGATCTCGCCGCGCCCGTCGATCGCGCTCACCGAATTGCGCGCGCTGACTGCCGTGGTACGCCCTTCAAGCTGGCCGATATCGAGATGGACGAGGCCGGTGAGCAACATCGATTGCTGCCCGATGAGCACGCCAATGCGCTGCCGCGCGAAGTCGGGATCGGCCCCGGTGGTGCGTGCGCTGTAATAGCGCTGCGGATAGCCGTTCTCGAGATAGTCGGGGATCGCCGCTTCAGGCCACAGCACCAGCCGCTCGCTGTCACTACCAGGCATGGTCAGCTGCGCGATGCGGATGAACTGATCCTCGAACTTGCCCGGATCCTCCCGCTCGGCCTGCGGAATGAGCGGTTGGACCAGCGCATAGCGGATCGAGCCTTCTGCCTGCGTCAGGCTGCCGAAGGGAAATGTCATCGCCCCGATGACGAGCAATGCCAGCACCAGCTGGCCAATGCGGCGCCCCTGCTGCACCAGCGCCGCGAAGCCGGCCGCGATCAGGATCGCCAGCCCCGAAAGCGCATAGGTGCCGAGCCAGGGCAGCAGCAATGGGATGCCCGGGCTGTCGAAATCGCCCAGCAGCATCAGGCCCAGCGGTGGCCACGGATAGCCGGTAAAGACCCAGCTGCGCAGCCATTCGGTGATTATCCACGCCGCCGCGAAAATCGCGGAGAAGGTAAAAGTCCCGGCATTTCGGCCAAGCCGGTTTGCGGTGATGGCGGCGAGCGCGGGATAGACCGCGAGGTAAAGGCACAGCAGCGGCACCGCCAGCCAGCCGAGGAACTGCGGCATTTCCGCCTGGTAGGTAAAGGCAGTCGCGATCCAGTTGTTGGCGACGGTCAGGTGCGCAAGGCCGAACAGCCAGCCCATCAATGTGGCGTGCTTCCAGCAGTTCGCCTTTCGCAGCAAGGTGATGAACAGCGCAAGCGCCGCGAGGCCGACCGGCCAGAGGCGAAGCGGGGGAAAGCCGCAAGCGGAGATTGCGCCAAGCAGCGCGGAAGCGAGGAGCGGCCGCGCCGCCATCGCTTGCCAGATCCGATCGAGCCGCGAGGTCATGCTCTTTACGTGCCCCTGCCCGATCCCGGGAATTGCGTTTGCGATCAGCCTACGGCGCGCAGTGCGTCGCCATCGTCATCCTTGGTGCGGCGGCGGCGGCGCGGCTTGCTTTCCGCGCTTTCGTCATCGCTGCTGGCGGAGATCGAAGGAGGAAGAACTGCAGCATCGAATTCGCCCGAGCCGCCCTCATCGCGCGGCGCGCGCTCCTTGCGGCGCGGTTTTTTGTTCGAACCGGCATTGCGGCGGCGCGGCTGGTAATCGCCTTCGTCGTCGCTGCCTTCGATCGCTTCGCCTTCGAAGCCATGCTCGCCTTCGTTCATGCCGTCGTTCTGATCGTCGCGGCCCTGATCGTCGCGATAGTCGCGCGATTGGCGCGAACGGCGGCGGTCGTCGCCATTGTCCTCGTAATCGTAATCGTCCTGTTGCTGGCCACGTTCGTCGGGCCGGCGACCGCGCGCTTCGTCCTGCCGCGCCTTGTTATCGGCAATCACGCGGAAATAGTGGTCGGCGAACTGGAGGTAGTATTCGGCCTGCACCCGGTCGCCATTGTGCTGGGCGTCCTGAGCGAGCTTCTTGTACTTTTCGAGCAGCTGCGGGGCGTTGCCGCGCGCGCGGCTGTCGATACGGTTGAGCTGCTGGCCGCCCCCGCCCTGATTGCGATTGCCGCGTCCGCGGCGACGATTGCTGCGATTGTTGTTCAAGGAAAAACCGTCCTCTTTGGAGGGCCCACGCGACCATTCGCTGGCGCGGGGTCAACTCACCCCTGTTCTTCACCCCGCCCAACCGGACGGAGCAACCCTATCCGCATGCCCCGGCAGGCGAGTTCGCGCTGCCCAAAAACCTTCAAATGCGGAGCTTGGCGCAATGATTTGCGGCTTTGGCAAACCAGAGACCGATTCGAAGTTAGTGCCTCAATGGCGGTTTGCCAAGTCTTTATGTCAGGATGAGCGCACGCGGCCGCTCGGCAAGGTCGCGCCGCAACGTAACAGAAAACCCAGCTTCCTCAGCAATTTGCGCCACCTTTTCCGCTTGCTCCGCCCCGATCTCCAACACCGCAGTGCCGGTTTCTGTCAACAGGCTGCGCAATTGCGGGATGATGATCCGATAGTCGTCAAGCCCCTCGGGCCCGGCGAAGAGCGCGCTGGCGGGCTCGAATTCGCGCACCGAGGGGTCAAGCCCTGCCGTGGTTTCGACATAGGGAGGGTTCGCGATAACATGGTCGAAGCGGCCCAGATCGTCCGCCCAACCGGCTTCGCGCCAGTCGCCTCGCTGCATCCGCGCCCTCTCGCCCAGACCCAGTCGCCCCGCATTCGCCGCTGCCACCGCAAGCGCGCCGAGCGACGCGTCGATCCCCACGCCGGTGAGACGCGGGCGTTCGGCCAGGATGGTCAGGAGCAAGGCGCCCGAACCGGTGCCGAGATCGAGCACCCGCCCGTCAATCGGCGCCACCTCCAGCGCCGCCTCGACCACGCTTTCGCTATCGCCGCGCGGGATCAGCACTGCCGGGTTGACGATGAAGCTGCGCCCGTAGAACTCGGCCTCGCCGAGGATATAGGCGACCGGCTCGTGCCGCGCCCGGCGCTCGACCAGTGCCGCAAAGCAGGTCGGCACGTTCGCATCCATGTGGCGCAGCAACATGTCAGACCGGCTGGCACCCAGAGCATGTACCATCAGCAATTCGGCGTCGAGCCGCGCGGTGTCGCTGGTTTCAGAGAGTTTCTGCGTCGCCGCGCGCAAGGCGTCAGCTACGGTCACTCACCCATCGCGGCGAGGCGCTTGGCCTCGTCCTCTGCGATCAGAGCATCGATCAACTCGCCCAGCCCGGTCCCGGCGAGCACTTCGTCGAGCTTGTGCAGGGTCAGGCCGATGCGGTGATCGGTCACGCGGCCTTGCGGGAAATTGTAGGTGCGGATGCGCTCGGACCGGTCGCCGCTGCCGACCATCGCCTTGCGCGCTTCGGCTTCGGCCCCCTGCGCCTGGTCGCGCATCTGCTCGTAGAGGCGCGCACGCAGCACCTGCATCGCCTTGGCGCGGTTCTTGTGCTGGCTGCGCTCGTCCTGGCAGGTCACGACGATCCCGCTCGGCAAATGGGTGATGCGCACAGCGGAATCGGTGGTGTTGACGTGCTGCCCCCCCGCGCCGCTGGCGCGGTAAATGTCGATCTTGAGGTCCTTGTCCTCGATATGGACGTCGACCTCGTCAGGCTCGGGCAGGACCGCCACGGTCGCCGCCGATGTGTGGATGCGCCCGCCGCTTTCGGTCACGGGCACGCGCTGCACACGGTGGACGCCGCTTTCGAACTTGAGCTTGGCGAACACGCCCGTGCCGCTGACATTGGCGACGATTTCCTTGAAGCCGCCGATATCGCTGGCGTTCATGCTGATCGGTTCGACCTTCCATCCCTGTTCAGCGGCATAGCGCTCATACATGCGGTAAAGGTCAGCCGCGAACAGCGCCGCTTCATCTCCCCCGGTACCGGCGCGGATTTCGAGCATGGCGGGCTTGCTGTCGGCGCTGTCCTTGGGGAGCATGGCCACGGCGAGCTGGCGTTCGAGCTCGGGCAATTCCTCCCTGATCTTGGCCAGCTCTTCTTCGGCCATGGCCTTGAACTCGGGGTCTTCCTTCATAGCGTTGAGCGCCAGCACTTCCTCGCGCATGGCGGCGACCAAGCCTGCAGCCTTCGCCACCGGCTCAAGCTCGGCATAGTCGCGGCTGGCCTTTACGAAAGCCTCGCCTTCGAGCGTGCCCGAGGCCATACGCGCTTCGAGCTCGGCGAAACGGTGCGCAATCTGGTCCAGACGTTCGGCAGGGATGGCGGTCAATCTTCGTCTCCCAACGAATTCACCGCGTCCTCCAGGTTGGTCATATAAGAATCAAATTTTTCAACGTCGCGGTCACATCGCAATTCCCAAGCGCGCTCGCGGGCCTCGTCCAAAGTTAAAGTCGACTGCTCACCCGTTCCAAGATGCTTGAACTGGAGCTGGCCAGAGGCAATTTCATCCTCGCCAATGATGATCGCGGCCATGGCTCCAGCCTGGTCTGCGCGGGCAAAGCGCTTCTTGATATTGCCGCGAGCAAAAATCTCAGCCGAGAAGCGGGAGTTGCGCAAGTCCTGCGCCACCTCGATCGCTCGCACATTGCCGACTTCACTGATCGGTATGACAGCAATCTCGACCGGTTCCTCAGCCTTGTCCCCAACCAGCATCGCCAGCCGCTCGATCCCCGCCGCCCAGCCGACCGCGGGCGTGGGTGCGCCGCCAAGCGATTCCATCAGCCCGTCATAGCGCCCGCCGCCCAGGATCGTGCTTTGTGAGCCGAGCTTGCCCGCGGCCTCGCTGCCCTCGTCCGGGATGAACTCGAACGCGGTGTGGCGATAATAGTCGAGCCCGCGCACGAGGCTTTCGGCCCGCACCCACTCCACACCAGCCGCATCGAGCCCCGAAGTCACCGTTTCGAAAAACGACTTCGCCTCGTCTGACAAAAACGCGTCGATCTTCGGAGCGGTGCCCACAAACTTGCGGTCGCGCGGGTCCTTGCTGTCGAGGATGCGGAGCGGGTTCTTCTCGAGCCGTTCCTGCGATTCCTCGCTCAATTCGTCCTTCACGGCGCGGAAGTGCTCGACCAGCGCCGCGCGCCACGCCTCGCGGCTCTCGGCATCGCCCAGAGTATTGAGGTGCAGCGTCACGCCGGTGATGCCCAGTTCGCGGATGATCTGGTCCGCCATCGCGAGCAGCTCGACATCGGCCTGTGGTTCCGCCGCGCCGATGATCTCCGCGTCGATCTGGTGGAACTGGCGATAGCGGCCCTTTTGCGGGCGCTCGTAGCGGAACAGCGAGCCGTGGGTCGCGACCTTCAGCGGCGCGTGCTGCTGCCAGCCATTGGTGAGATAGGCGCGCGCGATGCCCGCAGTGAATTCCGGGCGCAGCGTGAGCGATTCCCCGCCGCGATCCTCGAAGGAATACATTTCCTTGCTGACCACGTCGGTCGTCTCGCCGATCGCGCGGCTGAACACTTCGGTCTTCTCGAACACCGGCATTTCCACCCGGCGGAAGCGATAGAGCTTGCGCACGCGCTCGAAGGTTTCGACCACGAATGCGAAAGCTTCGGCATCGGCGCCGAAAATATCCTGGGTGCCTCTGATGGCTTGCGGGGTGTTCTTACTCATGCGGGGGCGATTACGACCAAGGAAGGGCTTTCGCAATGGCGGTCGCGCCGCTAAAGGCCGCTCCGAAACAAACCCGTGCGGCTCAGGGGGAGAGGGACCGCACCGCTTACACGAGACTGAAATGCGCATCGACAAGATCCCCACCGGCACCAACCCGCCCGAAGACCTCAACGTCATCATCGAAGTTCCCACCGGCGGCGAACCGGTGAAGTACGAGTTCGACAAGGAATCAGGCGCGCTGTTTGTCGACCGCATCCTGCACACGCCGATGCGCTATCCCGCCAATTACGGCTTTGTCCCGCACACTCTTTCGCCCGATGGCGATCCGCTCGATGCGCTGGTGATCTCGCGCAGCCCCTTCATCCCGGGTTGTGTCGTGCGGGCGCGCCCGATCGGCGTGCTCAACCTCGAAGACGAACATGGCGGCGACGAGAAGCTGATCTGCGTGCCGGTCGACACGACTTTCCCGTACTATTCGGATGTCGGGGAAACCAAGGACTTGCCTTCAATCATCTTCCAGCAGATCGAACACTTCTTCACCCACTACAAGGATCTCGAAGCCGAAAAGTGGGTGCGCGTGGGCAGCTGGGGCGACGCGCAGGAAGCACGCCGCATCGTGGTGGAAGCGATCGAGCGCGCCAAGAACGGCTGATCATTCCACCGGGCGGCTGGGATCGAGCAGGTCCTTGGCCCGCTTGCCGCTGCTGCGACGCTCAGCCTCGACCATTTGTTCGATTTCGCCTTCGGGGCGGACATCCTGGCTGAACTGCTCGGGCTGTTGCGCCGCAACACGGTCGACCCCTGCCTCGCCTTCTGCTGCAGCAGCCGCACGCCCGATCGGCAAGGCATCGCTGCGTGAATCAACCCGCAAGCGGTAGATCGGCTCGGGAATGGCAAAGCCGGCCTGTTCGAGCGCATCCTTGACCGCTCCAATGGCCAGGCTACGCGACTTGAACCAGTCCGCCTCGCGCTGATCAATCCAGCCGAGGTAAAGTACCACGATATTCGAATCGCCGACCTTCTGGACCCGCGCCGAGGGTTCTGGATCGGCGAGCACGAAATCGAGCTTTGCCAGCGCTTCGATTCCGCAAGCCATCGCCGCACGCGGGTCATCGTCGGCATCGATCCCCAGCTCGAATTCGAAGCGGCGCTGCGGGTTGCGCGTGTAGTTGAGGATAACCGCCTTGAAGACCTGCGCATTGGGGATGCGCAAATGGTTCCCGTCGAGCGTCATCAGGATCGTGGCCCTACTGGTGAGCCGGATCACGCGGCCTTCATAATGGTCGATCAAAACCCAGTCGTTGGCGCGGAACGGCTGGCGGATACTCAGCATCAGCGAAGCGACATAGTTCTCGATTGTGTCGCGCATGGCAAATCCCAGCGCGATCCCCATCACGCCCGCGCCGCCTAGCACCGCCCCCATCAACGTGCCGGCCCCGAGCATGTCGAGCGCAATGATCACGCCACCGACAACGAATACGAAGCGGATGGCGCTTCGGATCAGTTCGGCGAGGAATATGTTGGGCGCGATCCGGCTCCATAATCCCCTGATGCCGGCGATCAGATAGCCTAGCCCGCCGATCAGTATCGCGGCCAGCAGCGATACCAGGATAAGCGGCAGGGCTTTGACGAAATTCTGGGCAAGCCCCGACATCTGGCCCAGCACGGAGAGGTTTTCTTCGACCGAAAGATCGCGCTCGAGAAGGTTCTCTACCGTTACGACGCCGGAAACCCGCGCAGCGATATTGCCCGCACGATCGATTGCCGCCGGGTCCGCCACCTTGCCCGAAAGCGTTACAACCCCCTCATTCACCTCGACGCCTGCGCCCGAAAATGCGGGGAGCTCGGCGAATATGCCCTCGATCCGTTCAGCGATCAGGGCATCCTGGCCCTCGTCACGCGTCGCCTCGATTATCTGTTCGGGAACCTCTGCACTTGGCGAGGTCGTTGGAATCGATGTGGGTAGGACGGCTGATGCAGGCGCGCCAAGCGAAAGCAGCAGAACCGCCAGCAAAACCCTCAGCCAGGAATTTTCACGCATGTGGCACTCCCGCCCCGCCAGCCTACAGCGGTTCGGCGGCAGCGCAAAATTAAGTCAGAGCAGTGCGCCGATCGCCATAAACAGCGCGGTGAGCGCAAAGGGCAAGCCAATCGCCAGTGCCCAGAGCATCAGCCGATCGTGCCGGAATGCTGCGACATAGGCTAGATCGACAGCCTGCTCGTCCGAAAGATTGACCCAGCGCTTCTCGAACCAGCGGCACGCCGGGATGATCCCTGCCACCAGCACTACCAGCGCGAGATAGGGCAGCATGCTGTGCGAGCCGCCCTTGATCGCGTTCACCGTCACGAAAATCTGCAGGCCGGTATAGACCAGCAATGCGTATGCGACATGGTCGCTCATCGATTTGCGCCAGTCGCGCGCGTGACCCCCAGCGCGCGGTGACGATGCCTCGGCATGCGAGACTGCGTCATTCATCGAGGTTCTCCCCACAATGCCTCTCCGACTCCGGAGTATCACAGAGCATGGCGACTTGTGCAAGCCCGCTAACCATGAGGCCAACGCCGCCATGCACAAATCCTGCCAATTCGGCGATGACAGGGGTTTTCTGGCCCACGCGGAATGCTAAAGCAGGCGTGATGGAGCATAGCGAAACCCTGAGCGAAGCGGCCCACTCCCCGGTAAAGAGTGCGAGCGCGCCCTTGCCCAATGGCGGCCTTGAGGTGATCTCGATCGCCAAGAGCTATGAAAAGCGCAGCGTACTGAGCGACATCTCGCTGACTGTGGCCAAGGGCGAAGTGCTTGGCCTGCTCGGCCCCAATGGCGCCGGCAAGACCACCTGCTTCTATTCGATCATGGGCCTTGTGCGGCCGGATTCGGGCCGCATCCTGATGGATGGCGAGGACGTCACCAATCTTCCGATGTATCGCCGCGCGATCCTGGGCCTGGGCTACCTGCCGCAGGAAACCAGCATCTTCCGCGGGATGACCGTGGAACAGAACATCAATTGCGTGCTCGAAATGGTCGAGCCTGATGCGGATACGCGCGCACAGGAACTCGAGCGGCTGCTCGAAGAATTCGGCCTCACCCGACTGCGCGAGTCCCCGGCCATGGCGCTTTCGGGCGGTGAGCGGCGGCGCTGCGAAATCGCCCGCGCGCTGGCGGCCAAGCCTTCGATCATGCTGCTCGACGAGCCATTCGCCGGGATCGACCCGCTTTCGATCAGCGACATCCGCGACCTGGTGAAAGACCTCAAGGAACGTGGCATCGGCGTGCTGATCACCGATCACAATGTGCGCGAGACGCTCGATATCGTCGATCGCGCCTGCATTATCTATGGCGGCCAGGTGCTGTTTGCAGGCTCGCCGCAAGACCTTGTGGCCGACGAGAACGTGCGGCGCCTTTACCTTGGCGAGGGCTTCACGCTCTAGAGGTTTGGCAGATGGCGCTCGGACCGAGACTGGACCTCCGCCAATCGCAGTCATTGGTGATGACGCCACAGTTGCAGCAGGCGATCAAGCTGCTGGCGCTGTCCAATCTCGAAATCGAAGCCTTTATCGGAGAAGCGCTCGAAGCCAACCCGTTGCTCGAAGCTGGCGAGGTCAGCCGCGAGGCGGGCGAAGAGCTGCCAGCTGATGACATACCGCGCGAGGAATTTACCGCCGACGTCCTGATCGCCGAAGGCCTCGGCGAGGCCGAAGCTCCGCTCGACCTCGATCCGGCATCGCTCGATCGCGACTTCGACACCGGCGATGCCGATTGGGGTGCAGCCGCCAGCCATGGCGCCTCCGACAATGAATATTCGTCATTCGAGGAGCGCTCCAGCGCGGAGTTGAGCCTGGCCGACCATCTGCATGAGCAGGTGGGCGCGCTGAGTTCCGATGCGCGCGAGCAATTCATCGCAAGGCACATCATCGGCCTGCTCGACGAGGCCGGCTATCTCAGCTTCGACCTGCGCGAGATTGCAGCGGATCTTGGCGTCACTTTGCCCGAAGCCGAAGCCGGGCTGGCGCTGGTCCAGAGCATGGACCCCAGCGGAGTGGGGGCGCGCTCGCTTGCCGAATGCCTGGCGATCCAGGCGCGCGAAGCCGATCGCTACGATCCCTGCATGGCAAGGCTGATCGACAATCTCGACCTGCTGGCGCGCGGCGAAATCCCCCGGCTGAAGCGAATGTGCGGCGTCGACAAAGAGGATTTCGCCGAAATGCTGAGCGAGCTGCGCGGTTACGATCCCAAGCCCGGCCTCGCTTTCGGCAACCCGGGCGCGCAGGCGGTGGTCCCTGACATACTGATCGCAGCGACTGCGGACGGCGGGTGGGACATCCGGCTCAACGAAGACACATTGCCGCGCCTTGTGTTCAATCGCGGCTATTACCTCGAATTGCGACGCGGCGGCGGGGCGGACAAGGAAGCGCGCCGCTGGCTCAAGGAGAAGCTGGCCGACGCCAACTGGCTGATCCGCGCGCTCGACCAGCGGCAGAAGACCATTCTCAAGACCGCGGCGGAGATCGTTAAACGGCAGGACGGCTTCTTCCGCCGCGGCGTTTCCGAGCTGCGCCCGCTGACCTTGCGCGAAGTGGCCGAAGCGATCGAAATGCACGAAAGCACCGTCAGTCGCGTGACCAGCAACAAGTTCCTCAGCTGCGAGCGCGGTACGTTCGAACTGAAGTATTTTTTCACCAGCGGCGTGGGCAGAGTCGGGGGTGCTGGCGATGGCGAAGGCGCGTCCTCCGAAGCGGTGAAGGCGCGGATCAAGGCGCTGATCGATGCCGAGGAACCCGCGAAGATCCTCTCCGACGACACTCTGGTCGACCTGCTCAAGGCGGAAGGTTTCGACCTCGCGCGGCGGACAGTGGCGAAATATCGTGAGGCCATGGGGATCGGCTCGTCGGTCCAGAGGCGACGCGCGAAGAAGCTGCGGGGCTTGTAAGCGCCGGTTTGAATTCGGGAGAGGGAGAAGGAAGATGAGCGACGATCTGGCCGAGAGGCGCATCCAGCGCGTGCGCGACCACATGGCGCTGGAAATGGAATATGACTGGGACGCGGTGATCGCGACCTTCGACGGCCACCCGCGCTATGAAATGGCGACCGGCCAACTGTTCGACGGGGAAGAATCCGTGCGCGGCTATTTCGCCGGATCGCGCTCGGTCTTTCCCGACCAGGGCAATGAAATCATCGAGATTGCGCATGCGGGGAACACGGTGCTGGTCGAATTCTGGCTCACCGGCACACATCTGGGCGAAATCCGCGTGGGCGACCGCGCGATCCCGCCGACCGGCCGCAAGCTCAAGGCGCGAATGGCGGCGACATTCGAATTCGCTCCGGGCAGCGACCTGATCCTGTGCGAGCGGCCCTATTTCGACCAGCTGGGCATGCTGCGTTCGATCGGGATCGAGCTGTAGCTGGCGACTGGCAGCACCTAAGTAGCTGTTGCCTAATAGACTCACTGCCTGACCCAATCCGCACAGCCACCCGCTTTACGCTAAATTAACCTTTTTCGTTGAGACCTCGTGTGGTTAATTCCTGGCAACCCCTCTTGATGAGAGGTTACCGCGAGCTCTGGGGCAAAGGGGGAACCACCCATGCGCGTGCTGTTGATTGAGGACGAACCGACAACCGCCAAGGCGATCGAGCTGATGCTCACGACCGAAGGCTTCAATGTCTATTCGACCGATCTGGGCGAGGAAGGCCTGGATCTGGGCAAGCTGTATGACTACGACATCATCCTGCTCGACCTGAACCTGCCGGACATGCACGGTTATGACGTGCTCAAGAAGCTGCGCGTCGCCAAGGTGCAGACGCCGGTGCTGATCCTTTCGGGCATTTCGGAAATGGACAGCAAGATCCGCAGCTTCGGGTTCGGCGCCGACGATTACGTGACGAAGCCCTTCCACCGCGAAGAGCTGGTCGCCCGCATCCATGCCGTGGTGCGCCGTTCGAAGGGCCACAGCCAGTCGATCATCCGCACCGGCAAGCTGGCAGTGAACCTCGACGCCAAGACCATCGAAGTCGACGGCGCCCGCGTCCACCTGACCGGCAAGGAATATGCGATGCTTGAGCTGCTTTCGCTGCGCAAGGGCACCACGCTGACCAAGGAAATGTTCCTCAACCACCTCTATGGCGGGATAGACGAGCCCGAACTCAAGATCATCGACGTCTTCATCTGCAAGCTGCGCAAGAAGCTCAGCCATGCATGCAGCGGCGAGAACTACATCGAAACCGTGTGGGGCCGCGGCTATGTGCTGCGCGACGCGGACGAGGCTGCCGAAGCGGCCTGAACCAGTTCCTTTCACGAAGGAAAAGAAACTGCGCCCGGAGCTTAGGCCCCGGGCGTTTTTCTTTTCGGGCACACATTGCCATGTCCACGGCTGCGGAATTTCATTTCCACCCCGCGAGTTAAATCTATCTCGCTGGCGCCCATGCAAGCGTCTAGAAGCCTGTCGAAATCACCCAGGCAGGAAACCGCGGGATGGAATGGTTCGGCATTGATCTCGCGGCCATCGCGCCGTTCATTACGGTCGGCTTCGCCGCGCAGCTGGTCGACGGCGCGCTCGGAATGGCCTTCGGGGTGATCTCCAACACTTTGCTTGTCGGCGTGCTCAGCCTCCCTCCAGCGCAGGCATCGCAGCGGGTGCATGTCGTCGAATGCTTCACCACCGCCACTTCGGGCCTCAGCCACCTGTTCCACGGCAATATCGACAAGCGCCTGTTCGCGAGGCTGGTGATCCCCGGAGTGATCGGGGGCGTGACCGGCGCCTATCTCCTGACATCGATCGACGGCGAAGCGATCAAGCCCTTCGTCCTGCTCTACCTTGCAGCAATGGGCCTCTACCTGCTCGCACGCGGCCTGCTTTACCCGCCCAAGCTCCGCCCAGCGCGCCATATCGCGCCGCTGGGCCTTGTCGGCGGCTTCCTCGACGCGGCAGGCGGAGGTGGCTGGGGCCCGATCGTCACATCCAACCTGCTCGTGCAAGGCGCGGAGCCGCGCAAGGTGGTCGGATCGGTCAATGCCGCCGAATTCTTCGTGACGGTCGCGATCTCCGCCACATTCATCCTGCATATCGGCATTGCGGACCTCGCCGGAGCGACTCTCGGCCTGCTGATCGGCGGCATGGCAGCGGCCCCCTTCGCGGCCTTTGCTGCCAAGCATTTCAGCCCCAAGCTGATGCTGATTCTGGTGGGTGGCGCGCTGACGGTCACCAGCAGCTACGGCATCTGGACGGCATGGAGTTGAGCGCCTAGGGCGCGGACCATGTCTGCATTCAAGGAAGGCGATCCCACCACGCTCAACCGACTCTATGGCCGCAGCCAGGGCAAGCCCCTGCGCGCGCGCCAGCAGGGTCTGGTCGACAATTTGTTGCCGCAGATTGCCGTGCCCGCCGAAGGTCCGGTGACGGCGCAATCGCTTTTCGGCGACGATCGCCCACTTCATTTCGAGATCGGCTTCGGCGGCGGCGAACACCTGGCCCATCGTGCCGATCTGCTGCCCGACCACGGGTTCATCGGGGCGGAGCCGTTCGTCAACGGCGTGGCGCAGGCGCTCACTCATATCGAAGAGCAGAAGCTGGCCAATGTCCGGCTGCGTATGGGTGATGCGCTGGATGTGCTGGCCCGTGCGCCCGACGGGTCGCTGACCATGATCTACCTGCTCCATCCCGATCCCTGGCCCAAGGCCAAGCACGCCAAGCGGCGCATGATGAATGATGGGCCGGTCAAAATGTTTGCCGACAAGCTCAAGCCGGGCGGCGAATTCCGCTTCGGCACCGATCATCCCGTCTATCTGCGCCATGCGCTGATGGTGATGCAGCGCCACACCGATGCGTTCGAATGGCAGGTCAAGAACCGCTCAAGCTGGGAGGTGCGGCCTTCGGGCTGGCCCGAAACGCGCTATGAACACAAGGCGCGCACCGTCTATGGGCATGAGGTGTGGTACTTCCGCTATCGGCGCAAATAGTTACGCGGCGAGCAGGCCGGGAATGGTCATCGCTGCGGCAACCACAAGCACCACGACTAATCCTCTGCGTTTCGACTGCTTATCGTCGACCGGATTGCGCGAGAGCCGCCAATTGAATGCAAACCCCGCAAGTCCTGCGACAAGGCCACACCATCCGCTGATGGAGTTGGCACGGTACCACGCGTCTTCGGACGCGAAGGTTGCTGAAGTCCGCACGCCATAGACGCCGTTCGGCTCAATCAGTGACAGAGCAAGCGGCAGGCACACTGCCGCGAGGAACAGGGGCACGAAGTCGAGGATAGTCAGGCCGCGCATCAGCCGCCGAATGTGAAGTCGACCATGATTTCGCCCGAGATCGATTCGAGTGCTTCCTGCACCGCTTCGGGGGCTACGCCTTCGGGCAGCGTCACGAGCAGCTCAGCGCGGAACAGCCGCTCGCCGCCCCAAGCGGCGGTTTCCTCGCCGCTCGACAGGCTCTCGATGTTGACGCCCAGCCGGGCGAGGATCGCGGACACCTCACGGATAATCCCGGGCCGGTCCTGCCCGACCAGTTCGAACAACAGCGCGGTTGGCGCGATGGCGGGTTCGTCGCCTGCCGGGTTGATAACCACATTCAGGCCCGCGGTGTCGATCGCCTGCACCTGGCGCTGCAATTCACCGACGTTGGCGTCGGGCAATTCGACCAGCACCGAGCCGACATAGAGCCCGCCCAATCGGCTGAGGTGTCCCTCCTGCCAATTGCCGCCCGCCGCCAGCACGGCTTCCGCCAGTGCCGAGGTGAGGCCCGGGCGGTCGCTGCCGGTTACCGAGAGCACGATGCGAGTGGTATCGCTCATGGCGGCCTAACCCGTCACGCCTGCGGCAGCGAGCACTGCCAGAGTAAGCACATCGGGCGCGATCGCGGTCATCGGCGCAATCTGCACAGGCTTCTGCATGCCGCTCAGCATCGGCCCGATGGTCGAAGCCCCCGCGAGTTCGCGCAGCAGCTTGGCCGAGAGGTTCGCCGATTGCAGGCCGGGCATCACCAGCACGTTCGCCGGCGCCGACAGGCGGCTGAAGGGATAGCGTTCCATAACCTTCGGATTGAGCGCGGCGTCGGGCGCCATCTCGCCTTCATATTCGAAGCCCGGGTCTTCCTGGTCGAGGATCGCCACTGCGCCGCGAATGTTGTCGAGCCATTTGCCCGAGGGATTGCCGAAGGTCGAATAGGACAGGAAGGCGACCCGCGGTTCATGCCCCAGCCGCCGCGCGACTGCCGCCGTCTCCTTGGCGATATGCGCCAGTTCCGCCGCGCCGGGGCGCTCGTTGATCGTCGTGTCGGCAAGGAACACGGTGTAGTTCTTGCCGATCATCAGATGGATGCCGAAGGAAATTTCGCCGGGCTTGGGATCGAGCACCAGGTTCACTTCGCGCGCGGACTGCGCAAACGGGCGGGTGAGGCCGGTGATCATCGCATCGCCCACGTCCAGCGCCACCAGCAGCGCGGCGAAGACGTTGCGCTCCTGGTTGACCATGCGCGCCACGTCACGCTCGGTGAAGCCTTTGCGCTGCAGCCGGTTGTAGAGATACTCGTTCATCGCCGGAACGTGTTCGCTGATCTTCGAGTTGTGGATCTCGAAGCTTTCCGGATCCTCGACCGCCAGCTCGACCAGCTTTTCGCGCACCTTTTCGGTCCGGCCGACCAGCACCGGCGTGCCATAGCCGAAATCGCGGAACTGGATCGCGGCGCGCAGCACCACTTCCTCTTCCGCTTCGGCGAACACCACACGCTTGGGATTGGCCTTGGCGGTTTCATAGACCTGCGTCAGCACCGAAGTGGTCGGGTTGAGCCGCGCCTTGAGCGAATGGCGATAGGCGTCGAAATCCTCGATCGGCGCGAGCGCTACGCCCGAATCCATCGCAGCCTTTGCCACTGCCGAGGAAACGACTTCCATCAGGCGGGGGTCGAACGGAGCGGGAATGATATATTCCTCTCCGAACTGATGCGACACGCCATAGGCTGCTGCCACTTCGTCCGGCACGCGCTCGCGCGCCAGTTCGGCGATCGCCCGCGCAGCCGCGATCTTCATTTCTTCATTGATCGTAGTGGCCTGCACGTCGAGTGCGCCACGGAAGATGAAGGGGAAGCCCAGCACGTTGTTGACCTGGTTCGGGAAGTCCGAACGGCCGGTCGCGATGATCGCATCGGGACGCACTGCCTTGGCTTCGTCGGGCATGATCTCAGGAGTCGGGTTGGCCATGGCGAAGATGATCGGCTTGTCCGCCATCTTGGCGACCCACTCGGGCTTGAGCGCGCCCGCAGCGGATAGGCCGAGGAAGATATCCGCACCCACCAGCGCTTCCTCAAGGCTGCGCGCCTTGGTCGACACGGCATGCGCGCTCTTCCATTGGTCGACATCTTCGCGGCCGGGATAGATCGGGCCAGAGCGGTCGCACACGATCACGTTCTCATGCGGGATGCCCATCGCCTTGATCAGCGCGGTACAGGCCAGTGCCGAGGCGCCCGCGCCGTTCACCACCATGCGGCAATTCTTGAGCTTGCGACCGGTCAGCAGGCAGGCGTTGATCAGGCCAGCTGCCGCGATGATCGCAGTGCCGTGCTGGTCATCATGCATCACCGGAATCTTCATGCGGTCGCGCAGGGCTTGCTCAATGATGAAACACTCGGGCGCCTTGATGTCCTCGAGGTTGATCCCGCCGAAGCTCGGTTCCATCAGCGCCACCGCATTGATGAAGGCCTCGGGATCTTCGGTGTCGAGCTCGATATCGATCGAGTCGACATCAGCGAAGCGCTTGAACAGCACCGCCTTGCCTTCCATCACCGGCTTCGAAGCAAGCGCGCCAAGATTTCCCAGGCCAAGGATCGCTGTGCCGTTCGAGATCACTGCGACAAGGTTCGAGCGTGCGGTATATTTCGCCGCCAGCTGCGGATTTTCCGCAATCGCTTCAACGGGCGCGGCAACCCCCGGCGAATAGGCCAGGCTCAGGTCGCGCTGCGTCGCCATCGGCTTCGAGGGGATGATCTCGATCTTACCCGGGCGGATCGTCTCGTGATAGAATAGGGCTTCGCGGGTCGTAAAACTGACTTTGTTCTTATCGGCCAAGGCTTACCTCCTGTCTGCCGCCTCCCCTAAACGAGCCAAAGCGCGAGCGATAGGGGAAAGCTCGGCCAAGGCCGTTCCGAATCGCACCATGCAACGCTACGGCTTGGCCAATGTCCGGCCAGCCCACTCCCATGATGCAGCAATATCACGCGCTCAAGCGTGAGGCGGGTGGCAGCCTACTGTTCTACCGCATGGGCGACTTCTTCGAGCTGTTCTTCGACGACGCGCGGCAGGCGGCCGCAATCCTCGATATCGCGCTGACCAGCCGCGGCGAACATGGCGGGGAACCGGTCCCGATGTGCGGCGTGCCGGTGCATGCGGCAGAGAACTATCTCGCGCGACTAATCAAGGCCGGATGCAGGGTTGCGATCGCCGAACAGGTCGAAACGCCCGAAGAGGCGAAGGTGCGCGCCAAGCGCGAAGGGACGCCTTCGTCGAAGGCCCTCGTCAAGCGCGACATAGTGCGTTTCGTCACTGCTGGCACATTGACCGAGGAGGCGCTGCTCGAACCGCGCCGCGCGAACCTGCTGGTGGCGCTGGCAGAGGTGCGTGGCACGATCGGCATCGCCAGCTGCGATATTTCGACCGGCGAAATGGTGCTGGAAGAGTGCGAGCATGCGCTGGTCGATGCCGCACTGGCGCGGCTGACCTTCAGCGAATGCGTGGTGCCCGAAGGCTGGGAACTGGGTCCCGAAGGCGCGGTCGAGCGCGCGAAGTCGGAATTCGGCAGCGACGGAGGAGCAGCAGCATTGCAGCGCATCCATGGCGTCGCGACGCTTGACGGCTTTGGCGATTTCTCGCGCGCCATGCTGGGCGCGGCAGGCGGGCTGATCTCCTACCTTGAGCATGTCGGGCGCGGCAGCCTGCCGCTGCTGCTGCCGCCGCGCCTTCGCGATGCCGGGCAGGCGATGGCGATGGATGAAGCGACGCGCAGCAGCCTTGAAATCCTCGCCAGCCAGTCGGGCTCGCGCGAGGGAAGCCTGATCGCCGCGATCGACCGCTGCGTGACGGGCGCCGGTGCACGCCTGCTGGCCGAAGACCTCGCGGCACCGCTGCTCAACCGCGCTGCGATCGAACAGCGCCTGTCGCTGGTGCAATGGTTTCATGCCGATCCGCTCAACCGGGCCGATCTGCGCGAGGCGATGCGCAATTTGCCCGATCTCGGTCGCGCGCTGGGAAGGATCGTCGCCGGGCGCGGCAGCCCGCGCGACCTGGGCCAAATCCGCGACGGTCTCAACGACGCGCGCCGAATCCGCGACTTTCTCGCCCGTCTGCCCGACACGCCCGATCTGCTGGCAGGGCTTCTGCCTGCCCTAAGCGGACACGGCGCGCTCACCGACTTGCTCGACCGCGCACTTGTTCCCTCTCCGCCTACCGAGCGTTCGAGCGGCGGCTACATCGCCGAAGGATATGACGCCGCGCTCGACGAATTGCGCGCGATATCGGGCAATTCGCGCCGCGCCATCGCCGCAATGGAAGCGCGCTATCGCGACGAAACCGGGGTCGCCGCGCTCAAGATCAGGCACAATGGCGTGCTCGGCTATTTCATCGAAGTGCCAGCGCGCCATGCCGATGCGCTGATGGCGCCGGATAGCG
This sequence comes from Altererythrobacter litoralis, assembly GCF_036324225.1. Lineage (NCBI taxonomy): Bacteria > Pseudomonadati > Pseudomonadota > Alphaproteobacteria > Sphingomonadales > Erythrobacteraceae > Altererythrobacter > Altererythrobacter litoralis. The sequence continues at coordinate 277,783 of NZ_JAZDQV010000002.1, read as the reverse complement.
GGTTTACTCACCGCCAGACCATGGCGGGCGCGGTCCGCTTCAACTCGCTCGCGCTGCACGAGGAAGCGAGCCGGATTGCAGAAGCGGGCGGCCACGCGCTCGCCGCGGAAGAAGCGCATTTCGAGGAGCTGATGGCGGAAATCGTCAGGGCGCGAGAAGCGATTGCGCGCACGGCGGCGGCGCTCGCACGGATCGATGTCAGCGCGGGTCAGGCCGAGCGTGCAGCCGAAGGCGGCTGGTGCAGGCCCGAAATCGAAGACGCTGCGCTGCTCGACATCACGGGCGGCCGCCATCCGGTGGTCGAGGCCGCGCTGGCGCGCAGCGGCGAACGCTTTGTCGCCAATGATTGCCGCCTCATGCCCGATGACCGGCTGTGGCTGATCGGCGGGCCGAACATGGGCGGCAAATCAACCTTCCTGCGGCAGAACGCGCTGATCGTGCTGCTGGCGCAGGCGGGCGGCTTCGTGCCTGCCGAAAGCGCCCGTATCGGCCTCGTCGACCGGCTGTTCAGCCGCGTCGGCGCATCGGACAATCTTGCGCGAGGGCGCTCGACCTTCATGGTCGAAATGGTCGAAACCGCTGCGATTCTGGCGCAAGCTACTTCGCGCAGCTTCGTGATCCTCGACGAAGTCGGGCGCGGCACATCGACCTATGACGGGCTGGCGCTGGCTTGGGCGGTGGTCGAAGCGGTGCACTCAACGATCGCGTGCCGCTGCCTCTTCGCGACGCACTACCACGAGCTCGCCCGCCTCGCAGAAAGCTGCGAGGCGCTCTCGCTGCACCATGTCCGCGCGCGCGAGTACAAGGGCGATCTGGTGTTGCTGCACGAATTGTCGAGCGGCCCTGCCGACCGCTCCTATGGCTTGGCCGTCGCGCGCCTTGCCGGCGTGCCCGCGCTGGTCGTCGCGCGCGCGAAGCAGGTGCTCGACAGGCTGGAGAAGAACCGTACCGAAACCGGCGGCCTGGCCGCGGGGCTCGGCGATCTGCCGCTGTTCGCTGCGATCCACGAAGAGGAAGAGCCACCGCGCGATTCGCTGGCGGAAAGGCTAAACGCCATCGACGTCGATGCGCTTTCCCCGCGCGAAGCGCTCGACCTGCTCTACGAACTGGCCGCCGAAGCCAAAGCTACGAAAAGTTAACGGCGCGGCGACTATAATCCCGACCCATGGCCAAGGGATTGTTCGAAAGTCCAAAGAAAGCTTTGCTGTTCGTCGGCATGACGCTGTTCAGCGTGGCGATGCTCGTCGGTTCGGAAGATGACCAGGGTGCACTGGTCCAGGCGGCCTCAAGCCTTTCGGAGCCTGAACCGGGAGCGTTCGATGCCCCTCCACAGGGCCAGTTCGGCTCACGGATCGACAATGATCGCGACCCCTATCGCGATGATGCTGGCGATGCCGATTTCTTCGCAGACGAAGAACTGATCGATAGTGCGGCGGGACTTGACCCAACACCGCTCAGCACCGACCCGGACATGTCCGATCCGGCCGATGGCGACACCTACATCATTTCCGACGACAGCGATCATTTCGGCGACTGACCGCCGCCTTACTCCTCAGCGCGTGGGAACCGGGGCCTCGCTCGAATAGTCGTAGAAGCCGCGGCCGGTCTTGCGGCCAAGCCAACCCGCCTCGACATATTTCACAAGCAATGGCGCCGGGCGATACTTGCTGTCGCCGGTCGTGGCGTAGAGCACCTTGATGATCTCGAAGCAGGTGTCGAGGCCCACAAAATCGGCCAGTTCGAGCGGGCCCATCGGGTGGTTGAGGCCCAGCCGGCAGCCTTTGTCGATATCCTGGATGCTGGCGGTCGACTGGCCCAGCACGAAGATCGCTTCATTGATCATCGGCAGCAGGATGCGGTTCACCACAAAGCCTGGCTCGTCCTGGCTCAGCACGACCTGCTTGCCCAGGCCTTCGGCGAACGCGGTGATCCGGTCGGTGGTGGACTTTGCGGTGGCAAGCCCGGGGATCACTTCGATCAGGCCCATCACCGGCACGGGGTTGAAGAAGTGCAGCCCGATGAAGCGGGCCGCGTCGGGCGCATAGTTCGCCATGCGGGTGATCGGGATCGAGCTGGTGTTGCTCGCCATGATGGCATCGGCGTCCAGCACCTTGCCCGCTGCTTCGAAGATCGCCTTCTTGATCTCCTCACGCTCGGTCGCGGCTTCGACGATCAGCTCAGCATCGGCCATCGGCGCATAGTCGCCAACCGCGGTGATCCGGCCCAGCAGCGCTTCGGCTTCGGCGATCTCCATCTTGCCGCGGCCCACCAGCCGGCCCAGCGCCTTGTCGATCGCGGCCTTGCCGGCTTCGGCACACGTCTGGTCGACATCGGCCAGCAGCACCTGCATGCCATGTTGCGCCACGGTCTGGGCGATACCCGTGCCCATCTGACCCGCCCCGATAACCGCAACCCTCTGCATAAACCGATCCCTTCGCAACTGCAGCAAAGGGCGCCTATTAGCGGCGCGGATGCGGCTTGGCTAGCGGCTTGCTGTCAGCGGTTGGCGCCCGGCACCCAGCGGACGTCATCGGCGCCATTCGCATTGCAGACACGCGCCAACACGAAGAGATAGTCCGACAGCCGGTTGATATAGGCCAGCGCCGCCGGATTGACCGGTTCCGCCGCGGCCAGAGCCACTACCGCCCGTTCTGCGCTTCGAGCCGTCGCCCGCGCCACATGGGTGCGCGCGGCGGCTTCGCTGCCACCGGGCAGCACGAAGCTGGTGAGCGGTTCGAGTGCCTCGTTGAGCCCGTCGATCGCCCGCTCGAGCCATTCGACCTGTGCGGGCACGATCCGCAGCACCATTTCGGACGGCGCGAAGTCGCCATCGGCCGCCGGAGTTGCCAGATCGGCGCCAAGATCGAACATGTCGTTCTGGATGCGATAGAGCGCCGCCGCGTGCGGCCCTTGCGGGTCCGCCGCCGCGGCCAGCCCGATCGCGCTGTTGGCTTCGTCCACCTTGCCGATCGCTTCGATGCGCAGCGAGGTCTTGGCTACGCGCGAGCCGTCTACAAGCCCGGTCGACCCGTCATCGCCGGTGCGGGTGTAGATCTTGTTGAGCTTGACCATAGGCGACGATGCGCGATGCGGCGCTTACTGGCTGATCGCGAGGATCACGGCGATCACCGCCACCGCCAGCGCCTGGTACTTGATGCGGGCGAACATTGCGCGGTTCTGCATCAGCTGCATTTCCTTGACGTTCTCGCCATCGCCCGATTCCAGGTCGATCTTGGTCGTCTTGAGGAAAGCCACGATGCCGCGCACCAGCGAAAAGACCACCAGCGCCATGAACACGAGCAGTACAAGGATAAGAAGAGCCGTCATGCCGCCAATCTAGGCCTTCGAAAGCGAGATACCAACCGGAAATCTATGCAACCGCAGTTGCTCTGCAAGCAACAGCCCGTCCTCCGCCACCATGCGCCGGTCGGCGAGCGAAGCGCTGTCGCGCCGCTTGGCGAGCTTTTCGCCGCTTTCGTCGAGCAGCAGCGCATGGTGGTGCCAGGTCGGCACCGACAGGCCGAGCAGCGCCTGCAGCAAGCGGTGGATATGCGTGGCGGCGAAGAGATCCTGCCCGCGTGTGACGAGCGTGACCCCGTCGGCGCCATCATCGAGCGTGGCGGCGAGGTGATAGCTCGCGGGCTCGTCCTTGCGCACCAGCACGACATCGCCGAACGCGCCCGGATCGGCCGCGATAGTCCCGGCAAGTTCGTCTTCCCACACAAGCTCCCCCGCCCGGGCGAGCGCATTTTCCATATCGAGCCGCCACGCCGCGGGCCGCGCGGGATCGAGCGGCTTGCCCTTGCAGGTGCCGGGATAGACCGGCCCGTCGGGCCCGATGCGCGGGCTGAGCGCGGCGATTTCCTTGCGCGTGCAGGTGCAGGGATAGAGCAGCCCAGCATCGCGCAGGCGCTGCGCCGCCGCTTCATAACTCGCCAGCCGGGACGATTGCGCGGGCACTTCTTCCCATTCGAGGCCGAGCCATGCGAGATCGCGGCGGAACTCGTCCGCAAGCTCGGGCCGGCTGCGCGCGCCATCGATATCCTCGATCCTGAGCAGGAAGCGCCCGCCCCGCGCCTTCGCAAGGTCATGCGCCACGATCGCGGAAAAAGCATGGCCCAGATGCAGCATGCCATTGGGGCTGGGGGCGAATCGCGTGACGATCATGCTTGACTCGAAATCCCGTTTCTCCGGCGCCTTCGTCAAACCATGCTTGTGGAAAGACATTTTGTCATGGGGTTGACGCTTTAGCCCGCAAATGATTCTTTCGCATCAATCAGGGAGGAACGCGAGCAGTGTTCAGAACCGATCTGATCGAGAAGGCAGCGCGCTTTCGCAATGCGGACGAGGACCCGACGCGCAATCTGTCGGCGTGTCCCTCGCTCGTGCTCAATGCGGACTACACGCCGCTGTCCTATTACCCGCTGAGCCTGTGGCCATGGCAGACCGCGATCAAGGCGGTGTTCCTTGACCGGGTGGACATCGTCGCGAGCTATGACCGCGAGGTGCATTCGCCTTCGCTCGACATGAAGATCCCCAGCGTGATCGCGCTGCGGCAATATGTGAAGCAGAGCGAGTTTCCCGCCTTCACCCGCTTCAACCTGTTCCTGCGCGACAGTTTCCAGTGCCAATATTGCGGCAGCCACGATCATTTGACCTTCGACCATGTGATCCCGCGGCGGCTGGGCGGGCGCACGACGTGGGAGAACATCGTCACCGCCTGCGCGCCGTGCAACATGAAGAAGGGCGGGCGCACGCCGGGCCAGGCGCAGATGCATCTCTATGAGAAGCCGATCCGGCCGACGAGCTGGCACTTGCAGCAGCGCGGGCGGCTGTTCCCGCCGAACTACCTCCACGAAACCTGGCGCGACTATCTCTACTGGGACATCGAACTGGAAGAGTAAGCGGCCTTTGGGTTGACGGCCCTAAACCCGTCATTCCTGCGCGTCACATTCCTCACCGATGCGACACATGCGACATAGTCCTAGAAGAGAAAAACCTTCTCCCTCATTGGGCCGCGAGGACTCGCGCTTGGGTGGTACGACAATGGCAAAGAGCGGCATGTTCTTGCCAGAACGCAGCCATGTAGGAAAATCGGAATGTCCGCTAACGACCCAATTCCGGATGTCACCATAATCCGCTGCCACGCGCGGTCTTTGCACACCAATTTGTTGCTGCGGATAGCGGAGGAATAACTCGAACCCCCGACACGCGGATTATGAACCCAACGAGGCGGGCCAGGAGTGTCGCACAAAATGAGAAGGGAGGCGCGGCGCCTCCCCTCCCAATTTTCAGATCGTTCGCGGGTTATTCGGCATATTCGCAGAAAGTTGCCCCGTATTCTGCCCTATCCAGACCTGCCGCTTCGGCATCAGCCTCCGAGGGGTAGCGATTGCCGTCTTCATCGCACACTTCAAACACTTCGGTGCTTGCCGTGACTGCTACATCGCTCGTAGCTTCTGTAGGGGCTGTCTCCTCCACCACTTCTTCCTCGGTGGTCTCTTCTTCCGCCGCGCCGGAACAGGCCACAACGGACAGTGCGCACACGACAGCAAAAACACTCTTCGCTGATGCTCTCATCATTCTCTCTCCTAAAAAACAGGAGAGTTATGCCGGGATTGGGCGCCGCGCAAGACAGCACGCGAGGGTGCTTCTCTCGACTGGTTTGCCAAATCGTTTGGAATGGTAGCGGAGGAGGGACATGAACCCTCGACGCTCGGACTGTGATTCTGCTGTTCGCTAGAGTTTGCTTTCGGCGTGAAAGTCCGCTTTCCACCCAATTCCGGCCAATCACGTCACCGTGGCGCGTTCCCTGAATTCCGGCCTTTTCCATTCGTCCATATGGAGCACTTCGCGCAGGTGCCCCGCGGCTTCGGCCATGTCCTCGAACCGCAAATAGGCGGGCGCAAAGCCCAGCCGCAGAATGTCCGGATCGCGGAAGTCGCCGATCACCCCGCGCGCGATCAGCGCCTGGCAGATCGCATAGGCTTCGGGATGGCGGAAGGACAGCTGGCTGCCGCGCGCATCGCCGTCGATCGGGCTGGCGAGTTCGATATCGAGGCCCCATTCGCCGAGGCAATGCAGGAAGAATGCGGATAGCGCCTGCGATTTGGCATAGAGCCGCCTGACACCGATCTCTGCGATCAAATCCACTCCCACCTCAAGCGCGGCGAGCCCGAGGATAGGCGAAGTGCCGCATTGCAGCCGGTCGATCCCCTCAGCCGGGGCATAATCGTCCGAGAATGCGAATGGCGCGGCGTGGCCGAACCAGCCCGTCAGCGGCTGGTGGAGCGCGGCGTGGTGCCGCTCGGCGACGAAAGCATAGGCCGGAGCGCCCGGCCCGCCGTTCAAATATTTATACCCGCAGCCGACCGCGAAATCTGCGTTCGCGGCATTGAGGTCGACCGGCAGCGCGCCGCAACTATGCGACAGGTCCCACAGCACCAGCGCGCCTGCCGCATGCGCAGCCTTGGTGAGTTCGACCATGTCGTGCAGCGCGCCGGTCTTGTAATGGACGTGGGTGAGCATCAGCAGAGCGACATCGCCATCCAGCGCATTGATCAAACGGTCGCGATCCGCCAGCCGACGGGCCGCCAGCCCTTGCCGCTCCAGCCCCGCGATCATGTAGAGATCGGTCGGGAAATTGCCGGGTTCGCTGAGGATCACCTTGCGCGCCCCTTGCCCCTCGCGCTGCATGTCGAGCGCGGCGGCGATCAGCTTGAACAGGTTTACGCTGGTGCTGTCAGCGGCGACGACTTCGTGCGGCTGCGCACCGATCAGCGGCGCAATTTTGCCGCCGACGCGCCGCGCGGCGCCGATCCAGTCGGCGCTATTCCATGAACGGATCAGCCCTTCGCCCCATTCGCCGCGGATCACCTGCTCCAGCCGCGCCGGAGTCGCGGCGGGCAGCGCGCCGAGCGAATTGCCGTCGAGATAAATCACGCCTTCGGGCAGCTCGAAAAGCGCGCGAAAGGCGCGCAACGGATCGGCGGCGTCGAGTTCGCGCGCGCGGGCGATCATGGCGTCACGCATCGGGCAGCTCCCGCAGGATGGCGCGCACCGGCGAAGCATCGCCACGCTCGATCGCGAGCGGCAAGGCGATCAGCTCGTATTGGCCGGGCGGGACGTCATTGAGCACCAGCCCTTCGAGCACCCGCATGTCCGCCGCAAGCACCTCGAGATGCGCCTCCATCGCCTTCGAATCCTGCGGATCGAGCGAGGGGCCGTCCATCCCGATCAGGATCACGCCGGCATCGGCCAGCGCGCGGATGGTCGCGGGCGCGATGGCGGTGTGCTGCGCATCCCACGCCTCATGCGGAAAGCGGTCATAGGTGCGGAACAGCACGCGGCGCGCACCCGCGAGGTCGGGCAGGTGTCCAGGCTCGACCAGTGCCCCGCAATTGCGCGCGTCGACCACCAGGCAGGGGCCGAGATAGGGCTCGAGCGCGACCGAAGCGATGTCGGGCGCATCGGCGGCGTAATGCAGCGGCGCATCGGCATGCGCGCCCGAATGGGTCGACATGGTGAGCGCCGAGACATTGACCGGCGAGCCTTGCTCCATCTGCCAGGTGCCGACTTGCGCGAAGGCCGTGTCGCCCGGCCACACCGGCAGATCCGGGCGCAGAACCTGCGAAATGTCCCAGATCCGGCGCGGCATCAGATCGCTGTCCTGACGCTCAGCAGCTCGGGGAAGAAGGCCTGTTTCAGCACACCGGCGAGATAGGGCACGCCCGGCGTCCCGCCGGTGCCGCGCTTGAAGCCGATGATGCGCTCGACCGTTTTCAGATGGCCGAAGCGCCAGCGCTGGAAGTGGTATTCGAGATCGACCAGCTTTTCGGCGAGCTCGTAGAGGTCCCAATGTTCCTGCGGCGCGCGGTAGATTTCCGCCCAGGCGTCCTCGACGCTTTGCGAATGCGCGTAAGGCGCTTCGATGTCGCGATTCAGCACAGCCTCGTCGATCGCGAAGCCGCGCCGTGCGAGCAGGCGCACCGTCTCGTCATAGATGCTGGGGCTCGCCGCCTCCCTGGCCAGCATGGCGGCGGCTTCGGGCAGGCGCTCGTGCAGGCTGATCATCTCCGGATTCCGGCCACCCAGCATGAATTCCATCATGCGGTATTGCCACGACTGGAAGCCGGAGGAATTGCCCAGATGCGGGCGGATGGTGGAATAGTCGTGCGGGGTCATGGTGCTGAGCACGTCCCAGCTCTGGATCAACTGCCCCTGCGCCCGCGCCACCCGCGCCAGCATCTTGAAGGCCGGGCGCAGATTGTCCGCAGCGATGTGCCGCCGCGCTTCGGTCAATTCGTGCAGGCACAGCTTGAGCCATAGCTCGCTCGCTTGGTGGACGATGATGAACAACATCTCGTCATGCGCGCCCGAAGCAGGGTGCTGCGCCGCAAGCACGCGGTCGAGATCGAGATAGCTGGTGTAGGTAACGTCGGTTTTCGCCATGAGCCGAGCCCTAGCGCGAGATTGTCACAAATGAAACTAGCCGTCGATCATCCGCGCGGCGGGATGGTGCTTGTCGAGATGGCGCTTGATGATCTTGAGGTTCATCGTGTTCGACCGGAACAGGAAGTCCGCCGCATCGCCCACCACGGGCACCAGCCCCAGCGCCGTGTCCAGCGCCACATTCGCGCCCATGCGCCACAGCTTCCACCGGGGCATGTTGAGGTTGCGCGCTTCCCATACGAGATAGGCGCCCATCACCGTGGTCACGACATCGCCCAGCACGGGGACCAGTCCGACCACGGCGTCGAGCCCGACCGGATAGTTGATTCCGGGGATGCGAAAGCTGCGTTCGAGCAGCATTTCGAGCGCTTCGACCCTTTGCCGGACCGATTGCGGATCGCCGCCCATCGGCACGACGAAACCCATCGGGCGGGGGCGCTGGTCATCGGGCATGCGTATCTCCTCCGTCTTTATCTGGTCGGCTCGACCAGCGGAAACAAGGGATGCATGCCCCATAGATTCGCTTCGAAACCCGAGATGTCTCCGCGCACGAGCGACCAGCGCACCGGTGCGCCCAGCGGGATATAGACATTGGCCGAAGCGATTTCGCGATTGGCGGCGTCAAGCAATTGCGCCTTGGCCACCGGATCGGTCTCGGTCACCGAAAGTGCGACGAGCCGGTCGGCCTCTGACGAGCACAGGCCCACCCGCAATCCGCAATTGAGCTGGTTGAGATACCAGCGCGGCGATTCATAGCGCGCCAGCCGGTCGAACAGCTCAAGATCGGCGGCATCGCCGGGCTTCGCCTGCACAGCCGTGACCCCCACCAGTCCGAAGTCGCCCGCGATCTGCGCGAACAGGCGGTCGCTGCCCGGGCCTGGCGGCATGGCGATCCGCACCACCGCATCCTTGCCTTGAGCCGCTTCCCAGGCCCGCACTCGCCCGCGCGCAATCTCGCGCCTTTGCTGCAGCGACAGGTTTTCCCAACGCTCCGCCTGAGGCCCTGAATTGCCGAACAGGCCGACGGGAACGACCCAGGTCGAACTTTGCCAGCCACCGATATTGAGCGGCTGCATCAACCCGTCGCGGTCGATCGACATCGCCAATGCCTCGCGCCGCGCCGGATCGGCCAAGAAGCCGTCATTGCTGCGCACAATCAGGCCGAACAGGCCGCGCGCGCCATCGATCCGCACGGCTCCGCGGCTGAGCGGCCCGGTGTCGGCCAGCGGCAGGCTGTCGATCTGGCCGTTGAGGACAAGGTCGACCTCACCTCCCCTGAACGCTTCGACGGCAGCTCTCGCGGGCAGCGCACGCAGGATCAGCGGGCGGACCAGGTCTTCCCAGTTCTCGCGTGCGGGCAGGCCGCGCCGTTCGGGCGGCAACGCGGTGAGACTGGCTACGCCCGACTCTTCGTCGAAGGCCAGGGTCATCGGCCCAGCGCCGGCATCATTGCGCGCGATGCCCAGTTCGGGCTGGGCCAGCAGGCGCAGGAAATCGGGCATCGGGCTGGTCAGCCGGATCTCGACCACACGCCCGGTCATGGCGCGGATTTCGGAAACCTTGCCCAGATCGAGCCCAAGCGATGTGCCGCGCAACTGTCGGATGCTTTCCCGCAGCGACTGGCGCACATCATTGGCGCCGATCTGCCGCCCGTCCGGCCAGTCGCTGTTGCGCAGGCGGAAGATATAGCTGAGCCCGTCATCGGTAACGATCCAGCGTTCCGCCAGCGCGGGAATGACTTGCCCCGTCTCGTCGAGCCCGACCAGGCCTTCGATGGTCGCCGCACGCAAGTGCTGGCCTGCGGGCGACAGGCGGACGCCTTCCTCGGTCAGGCTGCCGGGATCGCCGATGATGGCGACCTGCACCGGCCCGTCGGGGCCTGATGGCCCGCATCCACCGAGCAGCGCAAGAAGCAGGCAGGAAAACAAGAATCGCATTGCACACCGACTAGCAGCTTGTGCGCCGCCGGTCAGCGTCGATCAGTCCAATGCTTTGAAAACCCGCTCAGGCGAGCAGTTCGACCTCGTCGTCGAAAGCCACGCCAAAGCGCGGTTCCTGTACCCACACGACCGTACCCGGGACCGGCCCCACCTCGGGCAAATCGATCGTCAGCCTGGTGCCGCTGGAAACGTGGAGCGCGCCTTCGCCCATAAGGCCGCGCGCCGAGACATTGCGAACCTTGATGCGGTGCTGCGCGGGATCGCGGCCGATTTGTACATCGGCCAGCTGAACGACGTCATGGCGTTCGAGACTGCGTCGCTGGTGCCCAGTCACTGTTCGTCCTACCCTCGCGATAGCCGTTAACCACCGGCACTCCGGTATTAGCGGTCTTACCGGCAGAACTAGCCGCCGAGTGCTAAGGAACCTTTAACCTCAACCGGCGGCAGGGGCTCAATCGTCGCGCGAAATCTTTTCGCGGCGTTCGTGGGCTTCCTGCGCCTCGACGGTCATCGTCGCGACCGGGCGGGCGATCAGGCGCCGCAATCCGATCGGATCGCCAGTGACTTCGCAATAGCCATATTCGCCCGCATCGATCCGGCGCAGGGCCGAGTCGATCTTGGCGATCAGCTTGCGCTGGCGATCACGCGTGCGCAGTTCGATACCCCAATCGGTCTCGCTCGATGCGCGGTCGTTGAGGTCGGGCTCGCGGATCGGGCCGTCCTGCAGCGCGTGAAGCGTCTGGTCGGCAGCGTGGTGAATCGAGCGCTTCCATTCGAGCAGCAGCATACGGAAATAATTCTGCTGCTTCTCGTTCATATAGGGCTCGTCTTCGCTGGGCGTGTAGTCCGGGCCCAAGACACGTTTCGCCTTTTCAAGAATGTCGATTTCTTCAGATGCCGCAGTGGCCATGTATGCCTCTCACCCCAGTCAGACCCAATCAGACTGTTCCAAGTCCTGCTGCCCCGGTTTTCCGGTAGCGAGGGAGTGACCCTCTGCGCGGGCCTATAGGCTCGGGCCTTGGCACGCACAAGCCGTTTCCCGAAGCCCGCGAATAAAGCCTGAGGATTAATGTCTGGCGAACGGGAATCGGGGTGCCAGGCGACACCGAAATGAAAAAGTTGATGGTCGCGTTAACCAATTGTTGACCATGTTCTGGCGAATTCACCTTGTAGCGGACAGGCGGGGGCCATGTTCGCCAAACAGGGGACCGAACATGGAACTGAAACCGATCGATGGAATGGCGGCGAAAGAGTTGAAGCCGACCGAAGCCAACCGCATCATTGCACAATTCCTTGCGGCTGCATCGCAAGGCGAAATTGCCGCCTATTTCGATCTTGGTGTCGCCTTTTCGACCGGCATCCACGGCCTCGATTGCGATCTGGTGGAAGCGCACAAGTGGTTCAACCTCGCCGCATCGAAGGGGCATGAGGAAGCCGCCTACTGCCGCGCCGACATCTCCGAAGAGATGACTGCACGCGAAATCGCCGAAGCCCAGCGCCAGGCGCGCGAATGGCTGGCGAGCGAGCGTCGCCGGGCAGCCTAAGCCTTCCTGAAGGGAGTGCGCTGGTCGAGGTAGTTCTGATCCAGCGCGACGCCTGCGCGCTCGCGCTCGAGGAAATCGGCCACGGCAGCGCGAAAGCCCGGATCGGCGATCCAATGTGCCGACCAGGTCCTGACTGGCTCATAGCCCCGGGCGAGCTTGTGCCCGCCTTGCGCGCCAGCCTCGACCCGCTTCAACCCGCGCTCGATCGCGAGATCGATCGCCTGGTAATAGCACAGCTCGAAATGCAGGAAGCGCTTGTCGAGCGTGCAGCCCCAATAGCGCCCGTAAAGCGCCTCATCGCCGATGAAATTGAGTGCTCCGGCAATCGGCTCCCCATCCATCAGCGCCAGTATCATGACGATCCGATTGGCCATTCGTTCGCCGAACAGCGTGAAGGCCTCGCGCGTCAAATAGGGCCGGCCCCATTTCCGCGCGCCTGTGTCCTGGTAGAAAATCCAGAACGCATCCCAATGTTCGGGGCGGATATCTTCGCCTGACAATCGCAGGATTTCGACGCCCTCTTGAGCAGCCGCGCGTTCCTTGCGCAGCGTCCGGCGTTTGCGCGAGGCCAGTTCGCCAAGGAAATCGTCGAAGCTGGAATAGCCGCGGTTCTCCCAGTGGAACTGGATGTCGCTGCGCATCAGCCAGCCGGCGTCTTCGAAGAAATGCCGCTGCCCCTCCTCGATGAAGGTCGCGTGGGCCGAGGAGAGCCCGCTTTGCTGGCACACCATCTCGGCCGCCTTGAGCAAATGCGGCGCGAGGCTTTCGTCGCGCATCAGCAGGCGCGGGCCGCTGGCCGGAGTGAAAGGCGCGGCGATCTGCAGCTTGGGATAGTAATGCCTGCCCGCCCGCTGCCAGGCATCGGCCCAGGAATGATCGAACACATATTCGCCCTGGCTGTGCCCCTTGGCATAGCTGGGCATGGCGGCGAGCAATTGCCCGGCGGCATCGGTGATGACGATCGGCACCGGGTCCCAGCCCGTGCCTTCGCCCACGCTGCCCGAATCTTCGAGCGCGGTCAGGAATTCGTGGCTGACGAAAGGATAGCGATTGCCCCCGAGCGCATTCCACTCCTCTGCGGCAAAGGAGCCCACCGAAGGGGCAATGCTGACGGTGAGTTCTTCCGAACTCATGCCAGGCCATCTCCCTCCGCAATCAGGGCATCGGTGTTCGCCAGCGCGCGGGCGCGCGTTTCGGGCGAATTGACCGTCCATGTCAGGATCGGGAGCCCGCGCTGGCGCAGGCCCGCAACCCATCGGCTGGGCAGCGCGGCGATGTGGTAAGCGAGGAAATCGGGCTTCGCGATCCACAGCGCCAGCCGCCGCTGCCACGCCTGTTGCGTATAGCCGTGTTCGTCTTCGCGCATCACCAGCCCGGCGCAGGTCTGCGGCGAGTGGTGGCGGAACCAGCGCGCCACGCGCGGGTCGAAGCTCATCACGGCGTGGTGGCCCGAATAGTCGCGCAAATGGTCGGCAACGACCTCGCAGGTCCGCGCGACATTGTAACCGCGCTTCGACTTGATCTCGATCAGCAGCGGGACGCGCCCGGCCACGGCATCGAGCAATTGGTCGAGCGTGGCGGGCCTCTCCTCGCTCCCCAGGTAATGGAGCTGCTGCAGCTCAGCCGCCGTGCGGCCATCCGTTTCGCCCTCGGCACCTGTCAGCCGCTTGAGGTCCCAATCGTGGAACACCATCGGGCGATCGTCGAGGCTGCGCTGGATGTCGCATTCGATCCCCAGCCCGGCTTCGACCGCCAGCCGCGCGCCTTGCAGCGAGTTTTCCGGTACGTTGGCCCCATGCAGCCCCCGATGGGCATATTCCCATTCGGTGAGCCACGATGGGGCGTGCCGCTTAGTCACCTTTGATCGCGACCACCGCATCGACTTCGACCGCGACGCCCAGCGGCAGTGCCGGAACGCCGACTGCGGCGCGTGCGTGCTTGCCTGCCTCGCCGAACACTTCGAGCATCAGGTCGGAAGCGCCGTTGACCACCTTGGGCTGGTCGGTGAAATCGGGCGTCGAATTGACGAACCCGCCGAGCTTCACCACCCGCTCCACGCGGTCGAGCGAACCGAGCGCCGCCTTGAGCTGCGCCAGGATCATCAGGCCGCAACCGCGTGCGGCCTTGATCCCATCCTCAAGCGACATATCTTCGCCCAGCCGGCCATTGATCCGCTCTCCATCAAGGATCGACACCTGGCCTGAGACAAATGCCAGCCCGTTGTGGATCACCACCGGGACATAGCTTGCAACCGGGGCTGCCGCCTGCGGCAAGGTGATGCCCAGTTCCTGCAGGCGCGTTTCGATACTCATCTTGGATCCCTTTCCAGTTCTTCGAGCAGCCAAGGCAGCGCCTCGGCCCAATTGTCTATCCGCGCATGGGCGTGGCCCGCTTCGTGCGCGCAATCGATATGTCCGGCAATCATCGGCTCGCCGCACAGGTGCAGGCGGCTGACGCCCGGCACGATTTCGGAAACCGATTTGTGATGTTGCGCCAGATCGTCGATGAAGATCGCCTTCGAAGGCGCGAATTCTTCGACGATCGCTTTCAGCGCGGGGCCCTTTGGCCCCTGGTTGGTGAAGACGCGGGCATGCACGCCATAGGCTGCAAGCTGCTGCGCGCGCCGTTCCTGCCGTTCGTCATTGAGGTTGGTGAGGATCACGACATCGGCGTCTTCCGCCAGCCGGTTGATCCCCGCGACAGCGCCCTCGATCGGCAGCTGGCGGTGCATTTCGGTGTCGAAGAAGCCGCCCAGCATGCGCCAGATATCGTGCTGCTCCAGCGGCTTGCCGGTCGATTGCCAGCGCATCGCCGTGCCGAAATTATTGCCCTGGAGCTTGAAGGTGACGCCCTGGCTTTCTTCCAGCCATTCCTTGAAATGCGCCACCATGTGCAGCAGCACTTCGTCGCAATCGCTGATTACAAGCGGCCTGCTCATCGTGCCAACTCCTGCGCAACACCCACCAGTTCTTCGGGCGTGACCGCCAGCGCTTCCGAGCAGCGCAGCAGGTCGGGCTCATGGTTGGCGAGGAATTCCATCACAGCGCCAAGCACCGAAACATCGCCCAGCCCGGCCCGCAGCGTGTCAGGATCGAGCCCCGTCAGCGAGAGGAATCGCTGGGCGCGATCGCCGTCTTCCAGGATCCAGCCAAGCGCCGCCAATGCCAGCACCTGGGGTTCGGCGGACGTCACACTGGGGGATGAAGCTATCATACGAATTGTCAGCCGCCTTTCAGCTCGACTATTTGGGTATCCGGACAAGGGAGCACCAGAGGGCAGTGGCAAAGAGAATCCTGGTTGTCGAGGATAACGACCTCAACCGGAAATTGTTCTGCGACGTTTTGCGTGCAAACGGCTTCGAAGTGGAGCCGCTTGCCGATGGCGCTCGCGCGCTCGACACAGCACGCCGGCTTTCGCCCGACCTGATCATCATGGATATCCAGCTGCCGCATGTCTCCGGGGTTGACCTGATCGAGCAGGCGAAGCGCGACCTGCATTTGCAGGCGATCCCGGTGCTGGCTGTCACCGCCTATGCCGCCAAGGGCGACGAAGAGAAGATTCGCTCCGCCGGGGCGGCGGGCTATCTCGCCAAGCCGGTCTCGATCATGCCCTTCATGAATGCCGTGAGGGAGCTGTTGCCCGATTGAACTGGAGCCCGCCCGATCGCGCCGCTATGAGCGAGGACGCTTGACAAGCGGGCGGAAGAGCCGCTTTTCCGCCGCAACCGCATGGCACATGCCGCGCGACAGATTCTAAGGAAGGTTTTCCCCGCATGGACCGCGCCGAAGTCGATACCACGATCCGCTCGTTGATCGATCCCTTCAACAAGAAGGGTGTCGAGATCACGGATGCGACGACCTTTGCCAACGATCTCGAATTCGACAGCCTGACGGTGATGGATTTCGTCGCCGAGATCGAAGACGCGTTCGACATCATCATCAGCATGAACCAGCAGGCCGAGATCGAGAATTTCGGCCAGCTGATCGATGCCGTCACCAAGCTGCAGGGCTAATAATGATGGCAGACGGTCCGGCCACGGGAGATCTCTTCTCCAAGTTTGACGAGCTCATCGCCATGCGCGAGGGCCTGCTGGCGGGCGGGCAGGAAGATCCCTTCAGCCTGGTGATGGAAAAGGTGTTGAGCCCGACGCAGGCGATCTGCAACGGGCGCGACACGATCCTGCTCGGCACCTACAATTACATGGGCATGACCTTCGACGACGATGTGATCGCCGCGGGCAAGCAGGCCTATGACGAATTCGGTGCCGGCACCACCGGCAGCCGCGTGCTCAACGGCACATTCTACCATCACCGCGATGTCGAGAATGCGCTGAAGGAATTCTACGCCATGGATCATGCCATGGTGTTTTCGACCGGCTACCAGGCCAATCTCGGCATCATCAGCACCATCGCCGGGAAAGGTGATTACATCATCCTCGACATCGACAGCCACGCCAGCATCTGGGACGGCTGCAAGATGGGCGATGCGGAGGTCGTACCGTTCAAGCACAATGACCTCGATGCGCTGGAAAAGCGCTTGCGCCGCGTGCCCGAAGGTGCGGGCAAGCTGGTGGTGCTCGAAGGCGTCTATTCGATGCTGGGCGACATCGCGCCGCTCAAGGAAATGGTCTCCATCGCCAAGAAATACGGCGCCATGGTGCTGGTCGACGAAGCGCATTCGATGGGCTTCATCGGCGAGCATGGCCGCGGCGTGTGCGAGGCGGCGGGCGTCATCGACGATTGCGACTTCATCATCGGCACCTTCTCGAAGAGCGTCGGCACGGTCGGCGGCTTCTGCGTGTCGAACCATCCCAAGTTCGAGATCATGCGACTGGTGTGCCGCCCCTATGTCTTCACCGCAGCGCTGCCGCCTGCCGTGATGGCCTCGAGCGCCACTTCGATCCGCAAGCTCATGCACAATGGCAATAAGCGGGCGCATCTGTGGGAGAATTCGCGCACGCTGCATTCGGGGCTTCGCGCGCTCGGCTTCCAGCTCGGCACCGACGAACCGCAGAGCGCGATCATCGCGGTGGTCATGCCCGATCTCGAGCGCGGCGCCGCAATGTGGGAAGCGCTGCTGAAGGAAGGGCTTTACGTCAACCTCGCGCGCCCGCCGGCGACCCCTGCGAACATGACGCTGCTGCGCTGTTCGCTGTGCGCCGAGCATTCGTCCGAGCAGGTGCAGACCATCCTCGGCATGTTCGAACGCGCGGGCAAGGCAGTCGGCATCATCTGATCGCGGGGACGGACGGCCAAGTCCTGCCCCTGTCCATCGAAGCGATCAGGCGCCCTCGCCGGCCATTGCTCCGTCAATCTCGTCGCGGGCGAATTCCTTGTTCTCGGGGAAGATCGGCCACAACAATTGCTGGCCCAGCGTCGCCGGCGCGAGGTTCTCGACGCCGTAGCTGCGCGGATAGAGGCGGGTGATCCTGGCGGTGCCGAACAGGACATCCCAGAAGAACAGCAGGTTGCCGTAATTGCCCTTATAGTGGACCGCGGGATCGTCCGCGTGTCGGCCATGGTGGGCATGATGCGTCGCGGGGGTCGAAATGGTCCGCTCGACCACCCACATGACCGCCGAGAGCCACTTGATGCGATAGAGCGGCTTGTCCCAGGCGACGTCGGAATGCGCGCCGATGATCACCGCCATCTTGACCACGAGATAGCCG
The DNA here is from genome assembly GCF_036324225.1 of Altererythrobacter litoralis. Classification (NCBI taxonomy): domain Bacteria; kingdom Pseudomonadati; phylum Pseudomonadota; class Alphaproteobacteria; order Sphingomonadales; family Erythrobacteraceae; genus Altererythrobacter; species Altererythrobacter litoralis. Next base: position 260,180 of record NZ_JAZDQV010000002.1, on the reverse strand, counting down.
GCGTAAACCCAGCCGAGCCCCATGTAGAGCAGCGCCCCCGCGAACCACAGTCCGGGCATCATCGCGTAATATATGATGTTGTTCCGGTAGACGAGGCGCACGCTCATGTAGCGGGCATCGTGATGCGCGCGGTGGAGGTTGTAGAGCCAGGCGAAGCTGTGGCTGGCACGGTGCCACCAATATTGCGTCATGTCATCGAGGATCAGGAACAGCAGTATTGCGGCGAACACGTTCAGGCCCGCCAGCGCGCCCTGCAGGCCTGGCGCGATCAGGCCCATCAGCGCCGAAGAGGCGAAGACGATCGCCGGCTGGGTGAATCCGATCAGGACGACCATGCTGACGCCTTCGACGATTCCGTCATCGCGCGTCTGTTCGTCCTTCGCGAACAGGTTCGAGCGCCACAGTTCGAGCAGCGCAAATCCGATATAGATTCCGAGAACCGCAATCATGTAGCCGGGCATAATCCTCTCCTTTGACGGCCCTGCCAATACCAGCTAATTGCACGGCAGAATGTCGAATATCTTACATTTTGCCGAACGATCGCTCGCGACCCCGCTGTTGTTCTCGACGCTTGGCGCGGAGGCGCAGGACGAGTTGCGCCGCGGTGCGAGCAGGCACCGCTTTGCCGAAGGCGGGATCATCCAGCAGCGCGGCGACGAGGCGCGCGGCTTCTGGCTGATCGAACAGGGCTCGGTCGCGGTCGGACAGTTCCTGCCCGATGGCGAGTTCCGTGCAACCGCGGTGCTGGGGGTTGGCGATTCCTTGGGCGAGATCGCCATGTTCGCGCATCGCCCGCGCGTGGTCGATGCGGTGGCGCGCATGCCAAGCGAGCTCGCCTTCATCCGCGCCGACCGTTTCGAGGATCTGCTGGCGCGCGATCCGGGCGAAATGCGCAGCCTTCTGGGAACGCTATCCGCACAACTGCAGGACATGATCGATCTCGTAGCCGGCATTCGCCAGGGCAGCGCGAGGCGCCGCATTGCCGGGCTGCTCGCCAATTTCGCCGGGGCGTCTACCTCTCCGGTTGCGGTGGCGATCACGCAGCAGGAGCTGGGCGAACTTCTCGGGCTCTCGCGCGCGACCGTGAACAGTGCCTTGCGCGAGCTCGAAGCGGCGGGATGCGTCTCGCGCTCCTATGGCAGGATCGTGATCGACCGGCCCGAGGGGCTGACGATGCTCTCGCTGGCGGACTAGGGCGCGGAAGCCGCTGCGCAGGTCGCTTCGGGAGTTTGGCCCTCATCGCCGGCGAGCTGCGTCAGCGCGACGAAGCCGCCCACAACCAGCACCACGAACAAAGTCGTGACCGTGCCGAGATATTCGTCGATCACGCGCTTGATCGGCGCACCGAACACGCGGAACAGGATCCCCACCGTCATGAAGATCAGCGCGCGGCCGGCCAGGCTGGCAAGGATGAAGGGCACCAGCGCCATTTCCATGAAGCCCGCCGTGATCGTCAGCAGCTTGAATGGCACAGGCGTGGCCGCAGCAAAGATCACCGCCGCAACGCCATATTCCTCGAAGGTGCATTGCGCCGCCGGGAAGCTCGCGGCGAGCCCCAGCATTTCGAGCATCTGCTTGCCGACCGTGTCGTAAAGCCCCCAGCCGATCGCATAGCCGAACAGCGCGCCTGCAACCGACGACAGCGTGGCGATCGCCGCGAAGCGCACCGCCTTCTTCGGCTCGGCGAGGCACATCAGGCCCAGCAACGGGTGCGGCGGGATCGGGAAGAAGCTCGCTTCGACGAAGCAGAAGAACGCCAGCCAGCCCTGCGCATGCGGATGTGCGGCCTTGTCCATCGTCCAATTGTAGAGACCGCGCAGCGGCTTCATGATCATGAGGAAAGCGATCCCTTTGAAGATGTGCGGGGATTAGGGCAGGCCGCAGATTGAGGCAAGAATTGGAAGCTTGCTTTTTCCGCCGAAGTTTCAGGCGGCGAGGCAGCCTATGATTTTTTAATGATAATGCGGACTTCGAGGTTCGTAATGTCGTCGTCAACACCGAAAGGCGGCGCATCAATCGACGCAGAAGCCCGTATCGCAATAGGCGAGATCATCTCCTCGCTCAAACTCGCTGGGATACTCCCAAAGTAGCGCGGCAAAGTTGCGAACGAACAGCGTCGGCTCGTTGGCTAGGCCGTGCATGATTGTCGGCAAATTGTTTGGCGCCTGCCATAGCGACTAAAATGCAACAGTTATCGAAGATTGTATGCTTGCCACCACTCCAGCGAAAGGATAGAAACCCCGGCAAATCCTGCAGTTCGCAAGAAAGAAGGGGAAAGTAAAAATGCGCAAATTGGTCATGGGACTGGCGCTGGCATCGACTGCGCTTGCCACGCCCGCTCTCGCCCGTGACGGCCAATGGTACATTGGCGTCGATGGCGGTGCGATGATCGTAGAGGATACCGACGTGAACGGTGGCGATGCCACTGTCGAGCACGATACCGGTTACGACTTCGGTGGCGTCATCGGTCACGATTTCGGCGCGTTCCGTCTCGAATCGGAAGTGAGCTACCGTGAAGCACAGCTCAACAAGATCAGCATCGGGTCGGATACGTTCGCGGCCAACGGCAAGGGCAACGCGCTGAGCTTCATGCTGAACGGCCTGTTCGACTTCGGTTCGGACGATGGCCTGCAAGCCTTCTTCGGCGGTGGTATTGGCGTGGCTCGCGTCGATCTGTCGAATACGCTGAACAAAACTTCACCGGACACTGGTCTTTACAACGATTCGGACACCGGCCTCGCCTGGCAGCTGCTCGCTGGTCTGCGCGCTCCGCTCAGCGGCAATTGGGATGTCGGCGTGAAGTATCGTTACTTCAACGCGCCGAACGTCAACATCGTTGCGAATGATGGCTCGGGTCTCGAAGGCGATTTCAAGTCGCACTCGCTGATGGGCTCGCTGATCTACAACTTCGGCGCTGAAGCTCCGCCGCCCCCGCCGCCTCCGCCGCCTCCGCCGCCTCCGCCGCCTCCGCCGCCGCCTCCGCCGCCCCCGCCTCCGCCGCCTCCGCCGGCTCCGGTGTGCAACACGGGCCCGTACATCGTCTTCTTCAACTGGGACGAATCGGACATCACTCCGGAAGCGGCAACGGTGCTGGACAACGCGGTTACGGCCTACGCTGACTGCGGCACGGCAAGCATCATGCTCGCTGGCCACACCGACCGTTCGGGCACCGTGACCTACAACATGGGTCTCGCTGGTCGTCGTAACGCTTCGGTCCGCGAATACCTCACTGGCCGCGGCATCCCCGATGCCCGCATCTCCAGCGAAGCATTCGGTGAATCGCAGCCGCGCGTTCCGACTGAAGACGGTGTTCGCGAACTCCAGAACCGTCGGGTCGAAGTGACCTACGGTCCGGGTTCGGGCATGTAATCTTCGGTTACATTGAACCAAAAAATGATAAGGGGCCGGAGCTTTCCGGCCCCTTTTTAGTTGAGGGCCCAAGGATCCAGATACGGAGGCTTCCTATGAACAGACCCGTCGCTGCATTGCTGCTTGGCTCTTTCCTTGCCACCGGTTGCGCCACCACCGCAGTGCCGCCCACAGTAATCGTCGCAAACGGCAGCCTGATCCGCGCGGACGAACAACAGGCAGGACGTGCCGAATTGCTCCAGGAAGGCGACCGTCTGTACCTACACCTGGCAGGCAGCGGTTTCGACGCAGGCACACGCGCGTTTCACCTTCACCAGCAGGGCAGATGCGACGGGCCTGACTTTACGTCAGCTGGCGGGCACCTCAATCCGTTCGGCAAGACACATGGCAAGCTGAGCGAGATGGGTCAGCACCTAGGGGATCTTCCCAACCTCGAAATTCCGGCGACCGGATCATTCGACGTGACCGTCGAACTCGACGGGAATGCGAGCAAAACCCTGCCGCAGATTCTCGATGCCGACGGCACGGCGGTAATGATCCACGCCGGTCCGGATGACTACAAGACCGATCCCTCGGGCGCGGCTGGCCCGCGGATCGCCTGCGCAGTGCTGTCCCCGACTTCCTGACTCGTCGCGACTGGTACGAACTAAACGCGCGTTTCGCCTGCAGCCTTGGCCCGGGCAAGCAGGCTCTCGCTCGCTGCAGGCACAAGGCGGATGGCTGCGAGGATGAGCGCGAAACCGATCGGTGTGATCCACAGGGTTGCGATCACTCCCTTTGAAAGATCGCCGTCATTGATCGAGGAGACATAGCCGGCGAGATAGGGCCCCAATGCCAGCCCGACCAGCGTCGTGGCCAGGAAGAAGGTAGCTGTTGCGACGCCGCGCATGCGTGGAAGCACCAGCGACTGACTGGTCGCCGCAGCTGCTCCAAGCGCAGAAGCGGTCAGCAATTGTGCTACGAAGGCAAGGATGAAGAACAGCGTCATGTCGTCGGTCGTGAAGAGCCAATAGGCAACGGGAACCGGAGCCAGCAGGCCGAACATAAGCACGTAGAGACGGCCCGCGGGATCGCGTTCGAACAGCAAGTCCGCCACGCGGCCACCCAGCGTTACCCCAAGAAAGCCCGCCACAGCACTGGGGCCACCAATCCAGAAGCCCAGGCTCCCCTTGTCGATATCGAAGACGCGCTCGGCATAGGGTGCGGTCCAATAGGCGCTCGCATAGGCCATGAAGGCAACCGTGCCATAACCAAGGATAGTGCACAGGAAGGCCGGCGAACCCCAGGTCAGGCGGAAGGTCGGCAGATCGCGGCTACGGAGCGCCGTCGCCCAGCAGAACACCGCGTAGTAGCCGATCGCGAGCAGCAGCCACTGATCGGTAATCGCCTCGACAATCATGCCGTTCCCCGAATCAAGCCAGCTCGTGAGAAGGACCGCCATGGCGAGTGCCCCGGCAAGAACGAGCAGGTTTAGGACCAACGCCCCCATACCCCTACGGGCCGCACCGATGATCGTGAACGGCGGGATCACCGTCAGTAACTCGGTAACAAAGCCGCGGAAAGGCGCTGGATCGGCATGGGTTTCGATGCCGTCCATCACGCCGCGCACTGGCTCTCGCAGCGTCAGCACCCACAGTGCCAGCAACAGCCCCGGCAAGCCCACTGCAATGAACGCCGCCTGCCATCCCGCGAGGCCCAGCGGGCCACCATCGGGGTAGGCCGCGTTCCATTGATCTACGATCAGCCCGCCGATCAGCAGCGACACGCCGCCGCCGATATAGAGGCCAGAGCTGTAGATCGCCAAAGCGGTCGCGCGAAGGCGGGCAGGGAACCAGTCCGAAATGAGCGAATAGGCCGAAGGGCTGGCGGTCGCCTCGCCCACGCCGACGCCGATCCGCGCAACTGTGAGTGTCGTCGCATCGCGTGCGAAGCCCGAGAACGCCGTCATGGCAGACCAGAGCGAGAGCCCGATCGTCATCAGGCGAACTCGCTTCCAGCTGTCAGCCAGCTTGCCCAACGGGATGCCGAACAGTGCGTAGAAAATCGCGAAGGCCGTGCCGTAAAGGAAGCCGAGATAAGCGTCATCGACCCCGAGGTCGGCCTTGATGTCATTGGCGAGGATCGAGAGGATCTGGCGGTCGATGAAGTTCAGAACATAGACCAGCACAAGGACGCTGAGCGCATACCAGCTGTAAGCCGGCACGCCCTGCGGCGCTTGTTCAGGTGTAACCTGTTGCGTGGTCTCTTCGCTCATGCATCTCCCCTATTTTCTTCAGTGCTTCCAGCCGCGTAGCGCGTGCTATCTTCAACGCCGGCCTCGGCAAAACCCTTTTTTCGCAATCGACAGGAATCGCACAGGCCGCAGGCCAGCCCTTCCGGGGTCGGGTCATAGCAAGACCAGCTCCACGAAGGATCGAGCCCCAGCCGCGCGCATTCGCGGGCGATATCCGCCTTGGTCATGTGCTGCAGCGGCGCGTGGATCCGAAACGGATGCCCCTCTACCCCCGCCTTGGTCCCCAGCCGCGCTGTCTCGGCAAAGCTGGCGATGAACTCGGGCCGACAATCTGGATAGCCGGAATAGTCCAAGGCATTCACACCGATGAAAACGTCGCGCGCATGGGCAGCTTCGGCTGCAGCAACCGTCAGCGACAGGAACACCAGATTCCTCGCCGGGACGTAGGTTACCGGAATCGAATCCTCGACACCCGTCTTGGGCACGTCGATATCATCGGTCAGTGCCGAACCCCCAAACGCCCTCAAGTCCAGCCCCAGCTCCACGTGCCGCTCGGCGCCAAGACGCTTGGCTATCGCTCTTGCCGCTTCGAGTTCGCGCCTGTGCCGCTGGCCATAGTCGATCGTCAGTGCATGAAGCGCATGGCCGCGTTCAATCGCGATCGCAGCCGTCACCATCGAATCGAGACCGCCCGACAGCAGGACAACTGCAGGCCCTTTTGAGGTAATTGCGTCGACAGGCATCAGGCTGGCTTAGCGGCTACCCCGACCGATGCAATCAGAACCGCTCTTCAATTGGCGACTATTTGCAGCTTCCTGTCTGGCGCGCTTCGGCGAGGAACTGGAACGGCAAACCGTTGGCGATACCCTGGCTCTCGATCTGCACCAGCGTCGCCGTTTCCCGGCGGATGTTGGTACGGCCATAGCCATTGCCGCGGCAGGTGTACTGCACGGTTACCTCGGTCGCTCCATCCTCGACGACAAACCGGCTGCAATTGCGATCATCATGCTGAAGCTGGATCAGCTCGTCGCCACTGCGAACGCAGATCTTGCGGCTGGGCGAACCGTCGCGGAAACGGATCGTCCACTCGCCCTTGCTCAGCCCGCCAAGCATGGCGAGCGCATTGGACTGGGCATGGGCAGGCATGACCAGCGCAGCACCCGCCATCGCGAGCGTCACGAGACCGCCAACCAATCCTGCCTTGCGTCCAAACACCATCTTGCCTTTCAAGCCATACCTATGCTGCGCGAGCTTGTACGCCATGGCATCTGCGCGATAAACCGTTGCCGAATAGCGACGAAACGTTTCAAATATCGACAATGAACTCGCGAGAGCAGAACGCGCAGTCGACCACAATGTCGCCGGCGTTGTTGCGCATGGCGTCGCGCTCATCTTCCGGAAACCGAGCGAGCACGTCCTTGTAATGCGCCACGGTGCATCGACAGCCCTTGGTCAGCGCAGCACCCGGATCGACCCTGATCTCGCTTTCCTCATGGAACAGGCGCCACACCAGTGCCTCCATCGAAAGGCCGCCGTCGACCAGTTCGTCATGGCTGAGCGATCCCGCGAGCACGGCAACATGCTCCCAATCGGGATGGTCGAACCGCGCATGGAGCCGTTCGCGGCCCACCTCGCCCTGCGGCAAGTGCTGCAACAGCACCCCGCCCGCGACGCAGGACTGGCCCTGTGCACGAATCCCGACCTTCAGCAGCGTGGGTATTTGCTCTGACTGGAAGAAGTAGGTCTCACACGCCGCCGCGAGCGAATGCCCCTCAAGCGGCACGATGCCCTGATAGCGCTGGCGATTCCCGGTTTCGAAGGTGATGGCCAGGAAGCCCTGCCCGAACAGCGAAGGCAAGGAAGGATTGGCGCCAAGCTGCGCCAGCCGGTCGCGATCGAAATCGGCATAGCCGCGCATCTCGCCGCCGCGATAGTCGCAGACCAGCAGGCGAACCGGCCCATCCTGCGTTTGCGCCTGCATGGTCAGCTGCGCCCCCTCTTCCTTGAGCAGGGCACCCATTAGCGCGGCGAGGACCAGCGCTTCGGCAAGCAAGTGCGTTACCGGAGCCGGATAGTCATGCGCGCCCAATATCTCGTCGAGCACAGCGTCAAGCCGCACCGCGCGCCCACGGGCATCACGGCAGGGCAGGCTGAAGCCTAGCAAGCGGTCGGCGAATATCTCGGGAGTGTCAGTCATCGCGGTGATATGGGAATGGCGGCGGCAATCGGAAGATGCCGTCGCTCATTCCGCTAGAGTTTGCCAAGGCACCACAGGAGGACCGACTTCTGTGCGTGGATGCGGTTTTCGGCCTCATCGAACACAACCGAGCGCGGCCCTTCGAACACGCTTTCGGTCACCTCTTCGCCAACATGCGCCGGAAGGCAATGCAGGAAGAGAGCATCGGGTTTCGCATGCGCCATCAAAGCATCGTTGACCTGATAGGGCGCCATCGCCGCCAGCTTGTTGTGGGTGTGCTTCTGCCCCATCGACACCCAGGTGTCGGTCACAAGCACGTCCGCGTCCTGCGCCGCCTCTGCGGCATCGCGGGTGAGCGTTACATTGGCACCGCCGGCGCGCGTCATCTCGACGAATTCGGGATCCGGATCATAACCGGCAGGTGTCGCCACGCGCACGTTAAACTTCATCAGCCCCGCCGCCTCAAGGATCGAGTGCAGCACATTGTTGCCATCGCCGAACCACGCCAGTTCGAGCCCGGGCAGCGGCTTGCCATGCTCGATCAGGGTCAGGAGATCAGCGACGATCTGGCACGGGTGCGAACGATCTGTCAGGCCGTTGATCACCGGAACATGGGCGTAATGCGCCATTTCCTCGACCTTGGCATGATCGTCGGTTCTCAGCATGATGACGTCGACCATCCGGCTGAGCACGCGCGCCGTGTCGGCAATGCTTTCGCCGCGACCGAGCTGGCTTGACGAGGAATCGAGCACCAGCGTCGATCCGCCCAGCTGGCGCATGGCGACATCGAAGCTCACCCTGGTGCGGGTCGAGTTCTTCTCGAAGATCATCCCCAGCACATGGCCGGCCAGCGGCTGGTCCGCGTCGGGTTTCCCCTTGGGCCAACCCTGCCGCGCCGCCTTGCGATCGATCGCATCGGCGAGCATCGCGGCGAGCGCATCGCCCCCTGCATCCGAGAGGTCGAGAAAGCTGCGCACCATCGGCGCCAGGTCCAGCGGCTTGTCGGCCATCAGCTTGTCTGCGGCAGCTCGAAGCTTGCCGCCCCCGCCGAAAGCTTCTCGAAGAACTCATCGAACTCGGCGTCGTCCGCCACCAGCGGCGGCAGGATGCGCAGCGTGTTGTCACCTGCGGCCACCGTCAGCAGTTGGTGGTTGTCACGCAAATGGGCATAGAAGGGCCGGCTTTCGACCTTCATCTTCAGGCCGAGCATCAGCCCCTTGCCACGCACCAGCTCGAACAGGTCCGGATAATTGCCGATGAACTGCTCGAGGCGACTGCGCAGCCGCTCTCCCTTGTCGCGCACTTGCGCGAGGAATTCATCGTTGGCGACAGCGTCCATCACCGCCATGCCAGCTGCCATCGCGAGCGGGTTGCCGCCATAGGTCGAGCCATGCGTGCCGAGCCCCATGCCGCGCGCGGCCTTTTCGGTGGCGAGGCAGGCGCCCAGCGGGAAGCCGCCGCCAATCCCCTTAGCAGTCGCCAGGATGTCGGGCTCGATCCCGTATTGCTCATAGGCATAGAAAGTGCCGGTGCGCGCCACGCCGCATTGCACTTCGTCGAGCACCAGCATCAAGTCATGCTGGTCAGCCAGTTCGCGCAGCCCCTTCATGAAGCTGTCTGATGCCGGGCGGATCCCGCCTTCGCCCTGGATCGGCTCGACAAGGAAACCCGCCGTGTGCGGCCCCATCAGCGCCTTGGCGCTTTCGAGGTTGTCGAACTCGGCATATTTGAACCCGGCCAGCAGCGGCGAGAAGCCGTGATGCATCTTCTCCTGGTTCGACGCGCTGATCGTCGCCATCGTGCGCCCGTGGAAGGCATTGGCGAAGGTGATCAGCTCGAACCGCGTCGTGTCGCCCTGATGCTGGTGATAGGCGCGCGCGGTCTTGATCGCGCATTCCACCGCTTCGGCGCCCGAATTGGTGAAGAACACCGTGTCGGCAAAGGTCTTGTCGACCAGCCGCTGCGCCAGCACTTCGCCTTGCGGGCTGCCATAGAGGTTCGAGACATGCATCAGCGTTTCGGCCTGGCGCTGGATCGCGCCGATCAGGCCTTCGTGCGAATGGCCCAAAAGGTTCACCGCAATCCCGCTGGCGAAATCGAGATATCGCGTCCCGTCCTCATCGATCAGGTGGCAATGCTCACCGCGCACCGGCCGGACGCCACAACGCGGATAGACGGGCATCAAGGGAGTGATCGACATTTCGGGACCTCTGGCAATTTTCGAATCGGATAAACGAGAAATGGCGGCCCATCAGGACCGCCATCTCCGCGTCGTTTAGATGCTGGCACCGGGTCGGTCAAACGACCGGGCCAGTAAGGTGATCAACCCTGGACGGGAACGAGGTTGACCGCCGAGTGCTTGCCTCGTCGATCGACTTCGAGGTCGAACTCATAGCGCTCGCCTTCGTTGAGCCCCGAAAGACCCGAACGTTCGACTGCGCTGATGTGAACGAACGCATCGGGCTGGCCGTCGTCACGGACGAGGAAACCAAAACCCTTCATCGAGTTGAAGAACTTGACCGTGCCGGTCGCCTTCTCACCGGTGAGTTCGCGTTGCGGTGCCGATGCAGGCGCCGAACGCTGCGCCACGGGAACGATGTCGCCGACGATCTGCAGGTCCTGGGCAGAAACTTTCCCGCCGCGATCAACCAGGTTGAACTCCAGTTCCTGCCCTTCGGCAAGCCCTTCAAGGCCGGCGCGCTCGACAGCACTGATGTGGACGAAGATGTCTTCCCCGCCAGTTTCCTGCTGGATGAAGCCGAAGCCCTTCTGGCTGTTGAAGAACTTCACCACGCCCTTGCCGGTGCCAATGACCTGTGCGGGCATGCGGCTGAAACCGCCGCCACCACCGCCGCCAGGCCCACGGCCTCCGCCGCCACCGAACCGGTCCCCGCCACCGCCGCCACGTCCGCCGCCGCCAAAGCGATCCTGTTGTCCGAAATTGTCGCGCGGAGCGAAGCTATCGCCGCCGCCGAAAGGATCGAAGCCGTCTTCGCCGAATCCATCGCGCTTGTCCCGGCCCCGGCGGCGCCCTCTGTCGTAACCCATAACCTACTAAGTACCTTGTAACTCCGCCCGAATATCCTGGCGCCGTTGCTATGGACGGACAAAAGCAACCGGCGCAGCAGGCATTGCGGCATAATGCCGAACCCCCGTCTCTAGTACCAATATAGCGCACAAAGGCGTGAGACGCGAATGATTTAACGCCTGCCGCATCTTAGGCGCATAAATGTGACATTTTCGCATTCGAATATTTGTCTCACGCCCTCGCAAACCTTCCATCTGATGCGCGAAGTCGAAGCCTGGCGATGCCTACTTGCGATAGTCGAGCGCTGGCGCGCGATCGCCCAGCAGCGAGCGATACTGGTAATCGGGCCCGCGCGAAGCGTCGAATTCGGCCTTCGCTGCCGCGCGCAGCTCCGGATTGGTGAACAACTCGACTGCCATCAATGCCATGGCCTTTGCGGCAACCTGCGCGCCCTTGTGCCCGATTGAGTTGCCGCTCGCCGCCACCGCCTGCCAACTATGCGCAGTGGTGCCCGGGACCCAGGTGGCAGTCCTCACGCCGACAGTCGGCGTCGCCCAGGACACGTCGCCCACATCGGTAGAGCCATAACCGAGGCTCTTCGAATAGGGCTGGATCTCCGCTGCACTGTCGAGCGGCTTGGCAGCATTGCCAAACGACTTCTGGATCTCGGCCGCCCATTCGCGCTCTTCCTGGGTGTAGATGACGCCGCCAACCTGTCGCAGCTTCGCATCCATCACCTTGGCCAGCGCCTCGTTCACCAGCAGCGGGTTGTTGCCGTGGATCACTTCCCATTCGACCTTGGTGCCGGTGCCAAGCGCAGCACCGCGTGCGGCATCTTCCAGCCGCGCCCAGATTTCCTCGACGCCTTCCGGGGTCGGATGACGGACGTAATAGAAGGATTCGGCAAAGTCGGGCACCACATTGGGAGCGTTGCCGCCGGAAGTGATGACATAATGCATCCGCGCCTGTTGCGGCATGTGCTCGTGCATCATGTTCGCCATCATGTTCATCGCTTCGACCCCGTCGAGCGCCGAGCGGCCACGCTCGGGTGCACCGGCGGCATGCGCCGAGATCCCGGTGAAGCGGAACTTGGCCGATCGATTCGCAAGGCTGGTCCGCGCGGCAGCGCTGTTCTCGTCATCGGCGTGCCAGTGGATCGCAATATCGACATCGTCGAACAGACCGGCGCGGGTCATGTAGACCTTGCCCGAGCCGCCTTCCTCGGCGGGTGTGCCATAAAGCCGGATGCGGCCCGGCGTGCCGGTCGCTTCGAGCCAGTTCTTCACGGCGATGGCCGCCGTGAGCGAGCCCGCGCCGAACAGATTGTGGCCGCAGGCATGGCCCGCACCCTTGCCTTCGACCGGATCGCGGGTTGAGGATGACGACTGGTTGATGCCCGGCAGCGCGTCCATTTCGGCCAGGATCGCTATCACCGGTCCACCCTTGCCCCATTCGGCGACGAAAGCGGTGGGAATTTCGGCGACACCCGATTCGATCCGGAAGCCCTCCGAAGTAAGCTCCTCCATCATCAGCGCGCTCGAGCGCTCTTCGAGAAAGCCGACTTCTGCCCAGTCCCACAGCTGATGGGCGATACGTGCGGTACGCTCTTGCTGGGCTGCGACTTCGGCGGCGGGATCGACGCCCTGAGCTGCCAGCGGGCTGGCTGCAAAGGCGGCAATGGCGATCAGGCTGGCAAATGACTTCATCGAATCTCCCCTAGATGCGTTGCGCTTGCCGCAATCCGCGCGCCGTGCCAATGCGCAAATCGATGAATGTGTCGCCACAATTGCTCCAGTTCGCAGGATCGTTGGTCGCCATACTTGCCCTGGCTGGGATTGCGCGCGCGCTGAAGCTGGGAGGCGAGCCCAAACTCCTGCAAGACGATGACGTGCGGCGCGCGGCTGGCGAAGCGGTTGAGGGTTTCAGGCCAGTGGCGATTTCGCGCGACCGCGAAGGGCGCGGCGCGATCCTGCGCGACGCCGCCGGGCGAGTGCTGGTGCTGAAGCCGCATGGCAACTTCTTCGCGGGCCGCTTGCTGGCGGCCACGGCACGGGCTCGGCTGAACAGCCCCACCGCCCTCGAAATCGACAGCGGCGAGCGGCGCTACGGCAAGGTCAGCCTGGACATTGACGATGCAGCGGCTTGGGCCGAGGTCGTAAATGCCTTAGGAAGCACCCGACATGCCTGATTTTTCGCCCGTCGATTACGCTGTTCCCGGCTTCGTGGCCTTGGTCCTGATCGAGATGATCTGGGCGCGCTTTCGCCGGCGCGAAGCCTATGAAGCGCGCGATACTCTGGTCAGCCTCGCCTTCGGCCTCGGCAGCACCGTTTCGGGCCTTTTGACCGGCGGCTTCTTTTTCCTGCTGTTCCTGTGGACCTGGCAATTCCGCCTATTCGACATCGGCTGGGCCTGGTGGGCCTGGGCGCTGTGCTTCGTGCTCGATGACCTCAAATATTACTGGGTCCATCGCGCCGGGCATCGCATTCGCTGGATGTGGGCGGCGCATGTCAACCACCATTCGAGCCAGCATTACAACTTGTCGACCGCGCTCAGGCAAACCTGGACCAATCCGTTGACCTTCGGTTTCCTGTTCGCGCTGCCGCTGGTCCTGCTCGGTTTCCACCCGGTCATGATCGCGATCTGCGGCGGGTTCAACCTGATCTACCAGTTCTGGATCCACACCGAAGCGATCGACCGGATGCCGCGCTGGTTCGAAGCGGTGATGAACACGCCGAGCCACCACCGCGTGCACCACGCCACCAACCCGCGCTATCTCGATCGCAACTATGCCGGCGTGTTCATCGTGTGGGACAAGATGTTCGGCACGTTCGAGTCCGAGAGCGACGAGGAAAAGATTCGCTACGGGATCATCAAACAGCTCGGCAGTTTTAACCTGCTCTGGGCGGTGTTCCATGAGTGGATCGGCATCGTGCAGGATATGTGGCGCGCGCCCTGGGGCAGCAAGCTGGGCTATCTCCTGCGCGAACCCGGTTGGACGCATGACGGCAGCCGCGAAACATCCGACATGATCCGCGCGCGTTGGCTGGCTGGCCGGGAAGAGGCATCGCTAGCTGAAATTCCAGTGGCCAATCAAAACCCGATTGCGGGACAGGGCGAGCCTGCCTAACACTCTCCTTCAAGAGGAGAGATGATGGATACTTTCGATTATATCGTGATCGGCGGCGGCAGCGCGGGGAGCGCAGTGACCGGGCGGCTGGCTGAAGACGGCACCACCAGCGTGTGCCTGCTCGAAGCGGGGGGCCGGAACAACAACTTCCTGGTGAAGACGCCGGGCTTCATGCCTTTCCTGCTCAAGAATGCGAACTACCGCTATGAGACGATTCCGCAAAAGGGGCTGAACGGCCGGATCGGCTACCAGCCGCGCGGCAGGGGGCTTGGTGGCTCCTCGGCGATCAACGCGATGGTCTATATCCGCGGCAACCGTTTCGATTACGACAATTGGGCCGCGCTCGGCTGCACCGGCTGGGGCTATGACGACGTGCTGCCCTATTTCAAGCGCAGCGAAGGCAATGTGCGGGGCGACGACGATTACCACGGTGCGGAGGGCCCACTGTCCGTCTCTGACCAGAAATGGCCCAACCCCACCAGCAAGGCCTTTGTCGAAAGCGCCGCGCAATTGCAGCTGCCACGCAATGCTGACTTCAATGGCGAGCGCCAGGAAGGCTTCGGACTTTACCAGGTGACGCAAAAGGATGGCGAACGCTGGTCTGCAGCGCGCGCCTATGTCGAACCGCTTCGCGGCAAGCCCAATCTCGACATTCGCACGGGATCGATGGTCGAAAAGCTTGTGATCGAGGAAGGTCGCGTCACGGGTGTGGCAATCAAGCGCGGCGGCAAGCGCGAAGTGGTGAAAGCGCGGCGCGGTGTGATCCTCTCTGCCGGCGCGTTCAATTCGCCGCAGATCCTCATGCTGTCAGGCATCGGGCCCGGCGAGCACCTGCAGCAGAACGGCATCGAAGTGCTGCTCGACAAACCTGCCGTCGGCAGCGACCTTCAGGATCATATCGACTACGTTTCGGGCTGGGCGACCCAGTCGACCGAGCCTTTCGGCAATTCGCTTGCCGGAACCTGGCGGATGATCATGGCGATCATCGAGCACCGCCGCCAGCGCACTGGCATCATGACCACCTGTTTTGCGGAGAGCGGCGGGTTCTGGAAAGTCATGCCCGACAGCCCGGCCCCCGATGTGCAGTGGCACTTCGTGCCCGCAGTGCTCGAAGACCACGGGCGCGAGAAAGTGAACGGCCATGGCTTTTCGCTCCACGCCTGCGTGCTGCGCCCGGAGAGCCGGGGAACGGTGCGGCTCAATTCGCCCAACGCGGGCGATGCGCCGCGGATCGACCCGAACTTCCTCGATGACGAGCGCGACATGGCCGTGATGCGCGCAGGCGTGCGCCTGTCTCACCGGATTGTCGATGCACCGCCGCTATCCGATTACCAGCCGGTCGATCGCCATCCGATCGACCTCAACGACGATGCGCAGCTCGACGAGTTGATCCGCAACCGCGCGGATACGGTTTACCACCCGGTAGGAACCTGCCGGATGGGCAGCGATCCCGAGAGCGTCGTCGATACGACGCTCAAGGCACACGGGATCGAAGGCCTGTGGATCGCCGATGCCTCGATCATGCCCCGGCTGGTGAGCGGCAACACCAACGCGCCGAGCATCATGATCGGCGAGCGCTGCGCCGATTTCGTAAAGGCCGCGAGCGGCTAGAGCCTAGGCAATCCGCTTCCACATCGTAGCGAGCGGCACCGGCACGGCGCCGTTCTCGTCGAACCATTCGCTTTCGACCTGGTAGCCGCAGGATTCGTAAAGCGGCTTGCCCGACATGGTTGCAGCCATTTCGAGCTCGCGGAAGCCCTCCTTCCGCGCAGCTTCCTCGGCAGTTTCGAGGATCAATCGGCCGATGCCCTTACGCGTGTGATCGGGGTGTGTGTACATCGCCCGGATGCGCGCACGCTCGGTGGCGGGATCGAGCAGGCGCGGGTCGCGCCCGGCCGAATGGTTGCCGCCATAGAGGGTCGCACGGCGCGACCAGCCGCCGCAGCCGACCAGTTCCCCCGCTTCTTCGACGCAAAAATAGGTCCCGTCTGCGATCAATTGCAGGTCCAGCCCCATTCCGGCGCGCGAGGCAGCGATCTGTTCAGGCGAAAGGAAGCCCTGCTGCAATTCGCCGATGGCGCGATCCATCAGCGCAGCGATCGCCGCAGCATCTTCCTGGGTGGCCACGCGGACTTCAAGCATCGATCAACTCCAAATGAAAAGGGGCGACCGATGGCCGCCCCTCTCCCTTATCCGAGTTTGCTCCCGATCAGAACTGGAAGCGTGCTCGCACATAATAGCTGCCGCCGCTGAAGCCGAACGGCGAGCGTTCGCCATATTTGGCGCCGACGATGCCTGCCCACGGGTTGAGCGTGGGGTAGGTGTCGAACAGGTTCTGCGCGCCAGCGGCAATTTCGAGCCCGTCGATCACTTCATAGCCCAGCTCGGCATCAACCGTCAGCTTGGCCTTGGCATTGATCGGCAGGGTGTCGTCTTCGAGGTGCGCCTCGAAGTACTTGCCGAAGTAGTTGGCGCGAAGCAGCCCGCGGACGCGGCCTTCTTCATGCGTGATGTTGAGGAAACCCTTCCAGCGGGGCAGGCCTTCCTCGAGCTGGCGTGCACGTGTGCTCGAAATGGTCGCGCCCAGATTGGTGACGTCTGTCTTGGTGTAGTTCACCGCCAGAGTCGCCTTGGTCACGCCACTTTCGGTCACGTTGAACCGCGTGTTCGCCACGAAGTCGATGCCCTGCGTGCGGGTGTCGAAATCGTTGTTGAAGAAGGCGAACGCAACCAGATCTTCGAAGCCGGTGAAATCGGCCCGGTCGATCACGCCTGCAGCATCAAGCTGGGTCAGCAGTTCCGCCGGCGGCGGAGTGTTGCCCGGTGCGCAGCTGGTCGTCACGCCTTCGCGATCTGCCAGGTAGCAAAGCGCCGCCGGGAAATCGATCGTCGAAGAACGGGAGATGCGATCTTTCAGCTTGATGTTGAAGTAGTCGATTGTGAAGCTCACCGCGCCCACGTCACCCGCGATGCCGAGCGTGAAGCTGTCGGCCTTTTCCGGGCCAAGCGTAGGACGAGCAAGGCCGAGGCCGCCATTCGCAACGCTATCCGCGATATAGTCCGAAGCGATCAGGCCGGCCGGGCTGTTGAGCGGGAAGGTGCCTTCGTCCTGCAGTGTGCCATTGGAGAACTGCGTGGTGACGTTGATCACATTCGCCTGGCCCGCCGTCGGGACGTGGAAGCCAGTCGAATAGGTACCGCGCAGGCGGAACCCATCGGAGACCCTGTACAGTGCGCCGGCCTTCCATGTGGTGGTGTTGCCGAAGCTCTTGGTGTCTTCGTAACGGACTGCACCTTGTAGCGTGAGTGCGTCGATCAGATCGGCTTCGACGTCCAGATAGACGGCGGTGTTGTCTTCCTTCCACGAACCGGCGCTGTTGTCGGCAAAGCCGGGGAAGCCGTTCGAGCTGGTCGAGAAGCCCTGGCCGAAGGGATAGGCCGCCGTAGGCTGGGCCAGCGGGCCAAGCTCGAAGGATTCAGGATCGCCTGCGGTGATCGTGAACTTCTCGTTGCGGTGCTCCGCACCGGCCGCAATGTACACGCTGCCGCTGCCGACCGGCAGTTCGTAGCCGAGGTTGAGGTTGAAGACCTGTTCGTGCTGTGCGTAGCCGCCGGGGTTGAACTCGGTCGGCGTGTTCGGGCCGAGCGATGCGTTCACCGTGTTGCGGATCGCGAAAGTCGATTTGTTGCGACCGTTGCGATAGCTCAGGTCGAAATCGAGCCCGCCAAGCAGCTGCCCCTTTACGCCGGTCGCAATCGAGTAGTCCTCGATGTCGCCGCCGAAGCGCGGAGTAAAGCCGCCCGGGAACATTTCAACGAAGGAGAAGCAGTTCGCGCTGGCCTGGACCGCGGCGAGAACCGTCGGATCGGGCAGCAACCCGCCGCCAGCGGTCAGCGGAATGCCGGCCGGGCAATCGCCTGCAGTTGTGTTCGACATGTCGCCGACCAGGATCGATGGCACGGCATTGGCTGCGGTCGATGCGGCGCCCGTCACCGGATCGACCAACGGACCGGCATAAACCCCGCCGCGGTTGGTCGGGTTGCGGAAGAAGAAGCCGCCGTCGACATTGCGTTCGGCATAGTTGCCGAATGCGTAGATCGAGATGTCCTCAGTCACGTCGAGGCCGAAATTGGCGAAGAACTTGAAATCGTCGTTGACGTTTGGCTGGCCCCAGATCTGCGCCGGATCGGCAACCGCAGTGTTGCCAGCAGCGATCAGTGCCGCGGCGTCATCGCGCTGCACCGAACGGACGGTGGCATCGGATTCGCCATATTCCATGCTGAGATTAAGGAAGCCCGCGTCAGTGATGGGCAGGCCGATGTTCGCGGCGATCTGGTAATTGTCGCCATCGCCTTCGTAGGTCGAGCCCCACTTGCCCGAGATCTCGCCACCTTCAGCACTGTCCTTCAGGATAAAGTTGAGCACGCCCGCGATCGCGTCCGAACCATATTGCGACGATGCGCCGTCGCGCAGCACTTCGAGCTGCTTGATCGCGATCGAAGGGATCACCGAGATGTCCGGCCCCTGCGAGCCGTCGGAAATGCCGCCGCCGAGGAATGCGATGACCGAAGCGCGGTGCATGCGCTTGCCGTTGACGAGAACCAGCGTGTTGTCGGGCGAAAGCCCGCGCAGATTGGCCGGGCGCACCAGCGTGGCCGCGTCCGAAATCGGCTGTGTGCTGACGTTGAACGACGGCACCGAGATGCGCAGCGCATTGCCGATGTCATTGTCGGCCTGGTTGCTGAGTTCTGCACCCGAAACGATATCGACCGGTGCGACGGTGTCGGCAGCGGAACGATCTGCCTGGCGCGTACCTGTAACGATGATCCGCGGAGCTTCCGCCCCGTCACCATTGGCATCCTGCGCCATTGCGGGGGTCGCCGCAGTCATTGCCGCCGCACCACACAAAAGGACCGAGCGGTATGCAACCCGCATGGGGTTCCTGATTTTCATCGCCTTATCTCCCTGAATTACCACCATGGATAGGAGAATCATCGAAAGCCCGCGGCGGCGCAAGGCCATTGTCGCAGGCATCCCTGCAATGAAGCCACAGTGTCACACTGCTGCAACACAGAAAAAAGGGGCCGGAGCGGCTGGCTCCGGCCCTCATAGGCTTTACGTTCGCAGGAGGAACGTGGTGAGGCGGGGGGAGGGGAGAGAGGAGAGAAGTTCCGCCCCCCGCCAAACTTGGTATTTCTCGCTGGTCACGTCGCGAAAGGCGAAGGCCGGGCCCCACCTTTCGCGCGACGCTCCCTTAGTTGTAGGCGCGCTCCCCGTGTTCGGAGATGTCGAGGCCGTTGACTTCGGATTCTTCGTCAACCCGCAGGCCGATCAGGAGCTTGACGAGGTAGCCGGCGATCAATGTGCCGATACCGGCCCAAACAATCGTCACCAGCACACCGTGGGTCTGAGTCCAGAGCTGCTCACCGAGGCCGGTCGAACCGTCTCCCGGGCCTCCGAGGAACGGCTGGTAGACCACCGCCGTACCGATTGCGCCGACGATACCGCCTACGCCGTGGATGCCGAACGCATCGAGCGAGTCGTCATATCCGAGCTTTGCCTTGATCTTGGCCACGGCGAAGTAGCAGACGGCCGACGAAACGATGCCAAGCAGGATCGCGCCGAAGGGGCCGCTATTGCCTGCCGCCGGAGTTACCGCAACCAGGCCGGCGATCACACCCGAACAGAAGCCCAGGGCCGAGCCCTTGTGCCCAGCCAGGCGCTCGATAACCATCCAGGTCAGCGCAGCAGAAGCGGTAGCGACGAAGGTATTGATCATGGCAAGGCCTGCAAAAGCATCCGCTTCCAGAGCAGAGCCCGCATTGAAGCCGAACCAACCCACCCACAGCAGACCGGTGCCGACCATGGTCAGCGTGAGGCTGTGCGGCGGCATCGGCTCTGCCGGGTAGCCGCGACGCTTGCCCAGCAGATAAGCAAGTACGAGACCCGATACGCCGGCGTTGATGTGCACCACCGTGCCACCGGCGAAGTCCAGCGCGCCTTTCTCGAAGAGATAGCCGCCACCTGCCCACACCATATGCGCGATCGGGAAGTAGACGATCGTCAGCCAGATGGGCACGAACAGCATCAATGCGTTGAACTTCAAGCGCTCAGCCGTCGATCCGAGGATCAGCGCGGCGGTGATCGCAGCGAAGGTCATCTGAAAGCTGATGAACACATATTCGCTGATCACTTCGTCGGAGAAGGTGGCAGCGGTGCTTTCATAGGTTGAAGCAGTCAGGAACAGATTGCCCCAGCTGTAGAACGCGTTGCCTTCCGGACCGAAGGCAGTCGAATAACCCCAGATCACCCAGACGATCATGGCCAGCGCAGCGGTTGCACCGACTTGAGTCATGGTCGAAAGCATATTCTTCGAACGGGTCAGGCCGCCGTAGAACAGCGCGAGGCCCGGCAGGATCATGAGCAGGACCAGCAGGGTCGAGGTCATCATCCATGCGTTGTTGCCGGGATTGGGAACAGCTGCCGCTGCTTCGGTTGCGACTTCGGCGACCACTTCGGCCACCTCCTGCGCCATGGCAGCGGTCGCGACAAACATCGTCGCCCCGATTGCACCGGCGCCCTTGAGCATTGTTCGGATCATTGTGTTGGTACCCCTCATGAGCCTAGAGCGCCGTGTCGCCGGTTTCGCCGGTGCGAATCCGGGTGGCGGAAGCAAGGTCGAGCACGAAAATCTTGCCATCTCCGATGGCATCGGTGCTGGCGGTTTGCTGGATGGTTTCGACCACTTGCGCGGCGATGTCGTCGCTCGCGGCAATTTCGATCTTCACTTTCGGCAGCATATTGGTCGAATATTCGGCCCCGCGGTAAATTTCGGTCTGGCCCTTTTGGCGGCCGAAGCCTTTCACCTCGGACACGGTCATGCCGGCGACGCCGATGTTGCCCAGCGCTTCGCGGACCTCATCGAGCTTGAACGGTTTGATTACGGCGATGATGAACTTCATCTCTGCCCCCTACTGCTTACCGGGCGCTTCCCGGCTGTGCAGGTGCAGCAAAAGCCGTGCCAACTCGGCTAACTGTCAGGAATCCGTAGCGGAGGAGGTTCCAAAAGCCTGCCGCTCATTCAGGCAGGATAGGATCTATTGCCTAATTATTAATCTCTCGATTATTTTTTAGGCAATGTCAGGCGGGCCCATACAGGCAGGTGGTCCGATGCCTGAGCCGCCATCGCGCTGTGGTGCACCCCGCTGGCGACATAGTCCCAGTCAGGCGTGGTCACGATCCGGTCGAGCGGCGCGATCGGGCGGCGCGCAGGATAGCTCGCCCCGGGGGTGATCTGCTGCCAGGCGACCCCGAAGGCGCGCATCGCGCCGGTCAGCCTGCCCCACTGGTTGAAATCGCCCATGATCACCGTCGGGAGGCGCGGGCGCGCGGCACAATGGCCAAGCATGGCATGCACCTGATCGCGCCGCCTGATGCCCGAGATGTCGAGATGCGCGCCGAGTATGCGGAGCGGCCGGCCTTCGAGCTCCAGCTCGCCCATCACTGCGCCGCGCGGCTCAAGCGTGGGGAGGTGCAGCGCTTCGGACAGGGTGCAATGAATGTCGCGCCGCACGAGCAGCGCATTCCCATGCCAGCCGAGGCTGCGCGGCCGCTCCGACACGGCAAGCGGCCGCCAATGCGTGTCGTCGAGCATGGCACGGGGCAGCACAGCCGCGCGCTGGCCGAAGCGCCGGTCGGCTTCCTGTAGCGCGATGATATCGGCATCGAGCTCGCGCAATACGGTGATGATACGGTCCGGGTCGCGGCGTCCGTCAAGGCCTACAGCCTTATGGATATTGTAGCTGGCGAACGTCAGCTCCACCCGGCGCGCCCGCTAGTCACCCGCGATGTAGCGATCGGTCGCGCGAGTCGGCAGCCCGTCGATGCTGCTGATGCGGAGCGACATCTTGGCCGCCCATTCAGCAGGGTTGGACTGCGCATGCGCCTTCTTCAGCGTTTGCCGCTCTTCCTGGAACTCCATGAAGGGGACGCCCCAGCCACAGCTCGTCTGCACGCTCTCCACATCGATCACGAAAATCTGCCGCGTACCGGGCAACAGCGTGAAATGCACCGCCAGCGCTTTCCATTCATCGTCCTGCGGCAAAACCGCGCGCCCACGCCCGTAGATGCGCAGGATCAGCGCGGGCTGCTGGAAATTGCAGAACATGATGGTGATGCGCCCATCGGCCGCAAGATGCGCATGAGTCTCATTGCCCGAGCCGCCCAGGTCGAGATAGGCCACCTGTGTGGGCGACAGCACGCGAAAGGCGTCATAACCCTTGGGGCTCAAATTGATGCGCCCGTGCGAGGCCGCGGTGGCGACGAAGAAGACGGGCTGCTGCCGGATCATCGCGACATGCTTGTCTTCCAGCGCATCGAAGAAATCCGCCATCAGAGGAAATCCCGCAGCGTCTGCATGAAGCGGTCGAACTGGTCATGATGGAGCCAGTGCCCGGCCTTCTCGAACTCGATCACCTTGGCATTGTTGAAATATTTGATGCGACCGTCCTTCTCCGGGTTCGAAGCCCAACTGTCCGCGCCATAGAGTAGCAGAGTGGGGCAAGTGATCGCGTCCCAGGTCTGCTGGAGAAACTCGTCAGCAATGTCCTCGACGCCCCAGATGTTGAGATGCGGATCGAACTTCCAACTGAAGGTGCCGTCCTCATTGCGATTGACGCCGTGGATGGTGAGATGCCGCGCCTGTTCCTCGGTGAGGTAGGAATTCTCTTCGATCATGCGCGCGAAGGCGTCTTCGATAGAAGCATATTTGCGAGGAATGCGGCCTGAAGCTGCACGCTTCTTGCCGATCCACTCTGCGAAACGTTCGGGATAGGGCCTGGCGCGCATCTCTTCCTGCCGCGCAGGGCTCGGCCCCAGCCCCTCGATCGCAACGATCTTCCTGACCATATCTGGGAACACGCCAGCATAGCGCAGGGCGACATTGCCGCCCATCGAATGGCTGACGATCGTTACCGGCCCGACATCAAGCTGGTGTATGAACTGCGCCAGGTCATACACCATGTCATTGGCCTGGTAGTTCCCGTCCGAAACCCAGTCGCTGTCGCCATGGCCACGGTGGTCCATCGCGACGACATGCCAGTCCGCGCAGAGCGCTTCGGCCGTCCAGTCCCAGCTTCGCGCATGGTCGCGCCCGCCATGCACCAGCACCAGCGGCGGCTTGCCGCGATTGCCCCAGTCGACGTAATTGAGCCGCAGCCGCTGCGAGATGAAGGTCTGGTTGGTGGGTCCGGTGCCGTTCATGCCGCATCCATGCCGTGAAGCAGGGCGGCCTGCAAGCCTACCGTTCCTTGGTCGCCGAGAAGGTAAGCTCGGGGTTCTTCTCGACCTGATAGCTCACGTCCCATGGGCTCTTGGCCATGAACACGAGATCGCCGTCGCGGTCGCGCGCCAAATTTGCGCGGTTGAAGTCCGCAAAGCCCTTCAGCGCCGCATCCGCGCCCTTGAGCCAGCGCGCAGTGGCGAAGGGCGATGCCTCGAGCACGGCTTCGACCTTATATTCGGCTTCAAGCCGGCTGATCAGCACTTCGAGCTGGAGCTGCCCGACCACGCCGACGATCCATTGCGCGCCGATCTCCGGGTAGAAGACCTGGATCACGCCCTCTTCTGAAAGGTCGTCGAGCGCCTTGCGCAGCTGCTTGGTCTTGGTCGGATCCCTCAGCACCACGCGGCGCAGGATTTCCGGCGCGAAATTGGGCAGGCCGGTGAAGCGGAGCTGGTTCTTCTCGCTCAGCGTATCGCCCACCCGCAGCGTGCCATGGTTGGGAATGCCGATGATGTCGCCCGCCTCGGCCGTATCCGCCAGCTCGCGGTCTTGCGCGAAGAAGAGGATCGGCGAATGGACCGCGATCGGCTTGCCGAGGCCCGAAGGCGTCAGCTTCATGCCGCGTTTGAACGTGCCCGAGACCATCCGCATGAAAGCGATCCGGTCGCGGTGGTTGGGGTCCATGTTGGCCTGGACCTTGAAGATGAAGCCGGTCACTTCATCGCGCGTCGGCGGGATCTGCTCATCTCCGGCGGGCTGGGGCCGCGGCGGCGGTGCAAAGCGCGCGATCGCATCGATCAGCTCGCTGACGCCGAAATTCTTCAGCGCCGATCCGAAATAGACCGGGGTCAGATCGCCATTGCGATAGGCCTCAAGGTCGAACTCCGGATATCCTGCCTGCGCCAGTTCGATCTCTTCGGCGAATTCATCCGGGATCGCGGCATTCTCGTCGCGCGTACCGAGATATTCCTTCGACGGGCCTTCGGGGCGGCTGATCGCACCGCTGGCGAAGTCGAGTATGCCTTCGAACCGTCCACCCATGCCGACCGGCCAGCTCTGCGGCGACACGTCGAGCGCCAACATGTCGGCCACTTCGTCGAGCAGCTCGAAGCATTCGCGACCTTCGCGGTCGACCTTGTTGACGAAGGTGATGATGGGGACCGAGCGCAGACGGCAGACTTCGAACAGCTTGCGCGTCTGCGGCTCGATGCCCTTGGCCGCGTCGATCACCATGATGGCGGAATCGACCGCAGTCAGCGTGCGATAGGTGTCTTCCGAGAAGTCTTCGTGCCCCGGCGTGTCGAGCAGGTTGAAAGTGATCGTCTCGCGCCCGGAGTCCGTCTCGAACTCTTTCTCGAAGGTCATCACGCTGGAGGTCACCGAGATGCCGCGCTGCTGCTCGATCTTCATCCAGTCTGAGCGTGCGCGGCGGGCCTGCCCGCGTGCCTTGACCTCGCCCGCAAGATGGATCGCGCCGCCTTGCAGCAGCAGCTTTTCGGTCAGCGTGGTCTTGCCCGCGTCGGGGTGCGAGATGATCGCGAAGGTACGTCTGTTCGAAGTCATAAAAGCCGTTCGTGCTGAGCCTGTCGAAGTATGAACGGCCCGTTCGAGCGACCCTTCGATCCTTCGACAAGCTCAGGACTTCAGGGCGAACGGGCCTCTACCGGCGATCAACCTCTCAATTCCGCTCCCTGCTTGGCCGCCGCCGCGACGATCGCTTCGGAAATCGCCTTGAGGTCGGCATCCTTATAGCTCGCCTGCTGCGGCTGCAGCGTCACTTCGATCGCGACCGATTTCTTGCCCTCGGGGACACCCTGCCCCGCGAACACGTCGAAAACGCGCGCGTCGACGATGTTCGCCTTGTCGACGCCCTTCACGGCACGCACCAGCTCGCCCGCGGGCAGTTCGGCCGGGACGAAGAAGGCAAAATCGCGCGTCACCGCTTGCAGCGCAGGCGGCGCATAGGCACTGCGCCCGAATGTTCCCCCGCCCTTCTTGGGCGGAATCGCGTCGAGGAAGATTTCAACCGCCGCGACCGGCCCGTCGATATCGAAGGCTTTACAGGTCGCGGGATGGAGCATGCCGAAACGCGCGAGCACGTTCTTGGGCCCGAGCCGCAAGGTCGCCGACTGGCCGGGATGGAACTGCGCACCAGCTCCCCCCATCACCATCAGGTTCTGGACCGGTGCCCCGGCAATCTCGAGCAGCGCCATGGCCTCGGCCTTGGCGTCATAGGCGTCGAACTTCGTTGCCTTGCCACTCGCCCAGCCGCGCGCTGTCTTCTCGCCCGCCAGCACAACCCCCAGCGTCGGCTTCTCGTCGCTCGCCCCGCCTTGCCCGCGGAAATAGCGGCGCCCGATCTCGAAGAGCAGCAAACCATCGGCCCCGCGATCGAGGTTGCGCTTGGCGGCGCTGATCAGCCCGGGCAGTAGCGAGGGGCGCATCGCCTTCATGTCTTCGCTGATCGGGTTCTCAAGCACCCAAAGCTGCGAGCCATCGGCGAAATGCGCAGCGTCATCAGTGGGCAGGAAGGACCAGGTCACCGCTTCGTTGAGGCCGCGCGCAGCGGCGGCACGGCGCAGCTTGCGCTCCATCGCCTGTTGCGGCGTTGCGGTTGGCCGGGCGACCCCGTCCGCCCGAGACAGAGCAACGCTCGCCACCTTGTCGAGCCCGTGGATCCGGACAACTTCTTCGACGAGGTCTGCCGCGCCCTCGATATCGTGGCGGCGCAGCGGACAAGTCACATGCCAATCGGCCGAAAGCTTGAAGTCGAGGCTTTCGAGAATGCGGCGCTGCTCGGCCTCGGGTATTTCGACACCTCCCAGCTGCGCGGTGAGCGCCGGATCGAACGCGACCACCTTCGGCTCAGCGGGCGGCGCACCTGCATGCACCATCTCGCTTGCAGTGCCTCCCGCATGTTCGACGATAAGCGCGGTCAGCAGATCGAGCCCGTCATCGAGGAAGGCAGGATCGACCCCGCGCTCGAAGCGCGTGCGCGCATCGGAAGTCAGCCCCAATGCCCGACCCGTCGCACCGATCCGAGCCGGATCGAAATAGGCGATCTCGAGCAGCACATCCGTGGTGTCTTCGCTCACGCCCGAATGCTCGCCGCCCATGATGCCGGCGATGTCATGCACGTCGCTGTCATCGGCGATCACCGTCATGCTGCCGTCGAGCGCGTAGGTCTTCTCGTTGAGCGCGAGCACCTGCTCGCCGTCATTGGCACGCCGGGCAACAACCGCGCCAGTCAGCTTGGCAAGGTCATATGCGTGAGCCGGGCGTCCATAGGCCAGCATCAAATAGTTCGTGAGGTCGACCAGCAGCGAGATTGGGCGCTGGCCCGCGCTGATCAGCCGCTGCTGCAGCCATTCGGGCGAGGCTCCATTGGTGACGCCCTTGACGACGCGGCCATAGAAAGCCGGGCACCCTTCCGGATCGTCGGTGCGGATTTCGACCGGGCAAGCGCCCTTTGTTTCGAAACCAGGGATCGCGATCGGCTTGAGCGCGCCCAGGCCAGCCGCGGCCAGGTCGCGCGCGATGCCGTAGACGCCCATACAATCGGGGCGGTTGGGCGTAATCGCCACGTCGATCACTGGCGAAGCGCCGTGATATTCGGCGAAGCTGGTGCCAACCGGAGCATCTTCAGGCAATTCGATGATGCCATCGTGCTCGTCGCCGAGTTCGAGCTCGCGCACCGAGCACATCATTCCGTTCGATTCGACCCCGCGGATCGCGCTCTTGCGCAATTCCATGCCGTTGGCGGGAACGACTGCGCCGGGCAGGCCCAGCACGCCCTTCATCCCCGCGCGGGCATTGGGCGCACCGCAGACCACCTGCAGCGGATCGCCCTCGCCGGTGTCGACGGTGAGCACGCGCAGCTTGTCGGCATCGGGATGCTGGACCGCAGTCAGCACCTTGGCGACGCGGAACCCGGCGAGCTTTTCGGCCGGGTCCTCGATCCCTTCGACTTCGATCCCGATCCGGTTGAGTGCAGCCGCGATCTCCTGCACCGATGCATCGGTGTCGAGATGGTCCTTGAGCCAGGTCAGCGAGAACTTCATGCGCGCGCTCCCACACCTGCGGAGAGCGTCGGCTGGTCGAGATGCGAAAAGCCGTAGTGGTTCAGCCAGCGCACATCGCCGTCGAAGAAAGCGCGCAGATCGTCCATGCCGTATTTGAGCATGGCGAGCCGGTCGACGCCTACGCCGAAAGCAAAGCCCTGCCATTCGTCGGGATCGAGCCCGGCGAATTCGATCACCCGGCGGTTCACCATGCCGCTGCCCAGCAGTTCCATCCAGCCGTGCCCCGGCGCATCGCCGTCGCCGCCCAGCACTCGCCGACCATCGACCACTTCGAAGCCGACATCGACTTCGACCGAAGGCTCGGTGAAGGGGAAATATGACGGGCGCAGGCGCAACACGATGTCGTCACGCTCGAAGAAGGCCTTGAGGAAAGTTTCCAGCGTCCACTTGAGGTGGCCCAAGTGGATGTCGCGATCGATCACGAGCCCTTCGACCTGGTGGAACATTGGCGTGTGCGTTGCGTCGCTGTCGCTGCGATAGACGCGGCCCGGCGCGATAATGCGGATCGGGGCGCCCTGGGCCACCATGCTACGGATCTGCACCGGCGATGTGTGCGTCCGCAGCAGCATAGCGCGGCCTTCGCTGTCCTTGTCAGGGAAATAGAAGGTGTCGTGCATTGCGCGCGCAGGATGACTTTCATCCATGTTGAGCGCAGTGAAATTGTGCCAGTCGTCTTCGATTTCGGGGCCGGTCGCGACTGCGAAACCCATGTCCGCAAAGATTTCGGCGAGTTCGTCCATCACCTGGCTGACCGGGTGCACCGATCCGCGCGCAGCTTCGGGCGCGGGCAGGGTGAGATCGAGCCGCTCGCTGGCCAGCTGCGCTTCGAGTTCGGCCACCTCGAGCGCATCCTTCCGGGCGGTGAGCGCGTCGGTCACTTCGGCGCGGATCGCCTGGATCGTCGGAGCGGCCTGCTGGCGCTCTTCGGGCGGCATCGCGCCAAGCGTCTTGAGCGCAAGGCTGACCCAGCCCTTCTTGCCCAGCGCCGCCACGCGCAGTTCTTCGAGCGCATCAAGCGTATGCGCATCGGCGATCGCGGCCAGCGTGGCCTCTTTCTGTGTGGTCAGTTCGGTCATGGTATCAGATTCACTATCGGAGGGCGCCCCGCTAGCGGCAAATGGCCGCCAAGGCAAAGTGCTTTCAGGCCGGGCGGTCGAGAGTCTGGGCGGGAGAACCCCACATGCGTGCCCGCGCTTCGATGAAAGATGACAGGATGGGGTGATCCTGCGCGGCATATTCACTAGGCGACATGCTCATGAAGGCGCGGAACTCGCGCGTGAACTGCGCCTGGTCGTGATAGTGTTCGTCGATCACATCGGTCCACTTGCTGCCCTTGTGCAGCATGAAGCTGGTGAGGCTTCGCATGAAGCGCTGCCGCCGCATCAGGAGCTTGGGCGTGAAGCCGAAGTGGCGCGCACAAATGCGTTCCAGGCTGCGCATCGTCAGTTCAGCCCGGTCGGCCAATTCGGCCACACTGCCCAGATCCTCATCGACTAAGGCGCGGTGCAAATTGACGATCGTAGCTTCGTCGCGATGCCGCCGCCCCAGCCGACGCATCGCCGCGCACAGAGCATCGAATTGCTCCTCCAAGCTTGCGCCGGGATTGCAAAGGACCTCGCGGAGCGTGGCGAACTTGCGAAACACCGGATGCCGGGTTCCGTCCCATACAGTGTCGGAAAGCTCCTTCGCATCCGCATCGATATAGCGCGCCCAGCCGAGCGGAAGGAAACCGACCCCCCACATGCGAACCGTTCCGAGTTCGAATTCGGTGGGATGCGAACTGGGTCCAGTCGCGGTGAAGTTCGTATCGGTGATGGGCTCGCGGCCCGCCATGCGTGACCATGGCGCTACTCCGCAAAAGAAGCGAATGTTGCCCCACTCGGGTTGCAGATAGTCGCGCAGCCTGCCGTCGCCTTCGACATCAAGCTCAAGCCGGTAGAAGGACGTGAAGCAACCTTCGAACTCTTCTGGCGGCGCAAAGAACCGACTGCGTATCACATACGCCGCATCGTCCGCCCCATTGCCATCGCCCGACCCACGCATGGGTGCATGTTTGCCGGAGCGGCATGGAATTTACAAATGGAAAGGCGCCGGAAGTTTCCTCCCGACGCCCCCAAAACTAACAGTCGGTATCGACGTCAGGCGGGCAGAGCGCCCTTGGCCTGAGCGATCACAGCCTTGAATGCGCCTTCCTCGTTCATGGCGAGGTCGGCCATTGCCTTGCGGTCGAGTTCGATGCCGGCGAGCTTGATGCCGTGCATGAACTGCGAATAGGTCAGCCCTTCGGCGCGGACAGCCGCGTTGATGCGCTGGATCCAGAGCGCGCGGAAGTTGCGCTTCTTGATCTTGCGGTCGCGGTAGGCGTACTGGCCTGCCTTTTCGACCGCCTGGCGGGCAACGCGAATGGTGTTCTTGCGGCGGCCGCGAAAGCCCTTGGCCTGTTCCAGCAGCCGCTTGTGCTTGGCGCGAGTGGTCACGCCGCGTTTGATGCGAGGCATATCAGATTCTCCTTAAACCAGCGCGCTCAGTCGAGCCCGTAGGGGGCCCATTTCTTCACCGTCTTGGTGTCGGCTTCCGACAGAACAGTGGTGCCGCGGTTGGTGCGGATATACTTCGCATTGTGGCTGATCAGGCGGTGGCGCTTGCCGGCGACACCATGCTTGATCTTGCCAGTGGCGGTGAGCTTGAAGCGCTTCTTCACACCGCTCTTGGTCTTCAGCTTGGGCATTTTCATCTCCTAGTCAGAGACACGTTCGAACCGGCCCTGGCAGCCCTTTCAGCCAGGCAGGCGACTTGATTCGTGTCGATGAAGCGCGCGCAATTAACGGATCGGGCGCAGAATGCAAGCGCGATGCCGATCCCAGCCGCTCGGTTCCAGCGGGCATGCGCTGGACGATGCGACACATGCGACACTGTCTTAAGAAGAAAAACTCGCCCGTCCTGCCCGCCCCTTCACGGAGTGCGAGTCCGGCGGATCTGGCGGGCGGCATGGCGATCATGCGGCGACATTGGCAAGCGCGCGCCAAGTAGGAAAGCCGGGATGGAACCTTGCCGCAGGTTGCGCGATATCAGGCGTGCATCGCTTCGAGCACGTCCTCGAGCCGCGCCGGATCGCCGATCGCCAGCACTTCGCCCGTGCTGTCGGCATTGAGCGGGTCGCCGTTCCAGTCGCACATGATGCAGCCCGCCCCTTCGACCACCGGCACGAGCGCGGCGAAATCGTGCAGCTTGAGCCCCGCTTCGCACACCACATCGACATGGCCCGATGCGACCAGCCCGTAATTGTAGCAATCGCCGCCCCAGATGATCTTGCGATGAGCCACCGCGCCCGCAAGCTTCATGAAAGGTTCGACCTGCTCGCCCGAGAACAAATGCGGGCTGGTGGTGGCGAGCACTGCATCGCCCAGCTCGCGGCAGGGCGAGCCATGGACCGGCGTGCCATTGAACATGGTGGCCTGCCCCGCTGCGCCGATCCAGCGTTCACCCAGGATCGGCTGGTCGATCACGCCCAGCACCGGCCAGCCATCCTCCATCAGCGCGATCAGCGTGCCGAAGATCGGGCGCCCGGCGATGAAGCTGGTGGTGCCGTCGATCGGATCGAGCACCCATTGCCGCCCCGCGCCCGGGTTGCGGTTGCCATATTCCTCGCCGATGATCCCGTCGGCCGGGAACTCGCGTTCGATGATGGCGCGCATGGCGGCCTCGGCGGCGCGGTCCGCTTCGGTCACGAAGCTGTGATCGTCCTTGCGCTCGTGCGACCATGCGCCGCGATAGAGCGGGCGGATCGCATCGCGGGCGGCTTCGGCCAGGCGCTGGGCGCATTCGATATCGGATGAGTTCATGACAATTGCCTTGGTTGGCGATATGGAGTGACGCAACGGGTCGCGCAACACCTCCTTCCGAATTGACAGGCAAGGGTCGGAAAAGAAAATGGGGCGCGAAGGCAATCGTCTGACAACAAGCCTCGGCTTGCGTTCGCTGCTGGGTCATACCGCGGCGGGTGAGCCGCTGTCATTGAACCGCGCGCCATGCGAAGAACTCTCGCCCTGGGTGGCGCGGGTTTACGCGGTGCAGGTGGAGGCCGAACCCGATCACATAATCCATTGCGGGCTGTGCGCGGATACCCCCGTGCTGCGCGTGCTGCTCGACGGCGACTGGACGGCCGAAACGCGCGACGGGTTCGGGCGCTATCGCAGCTGCGCGATGTTCTTCGGCCCTCAAACGCGCAAGATGCCGGTGACAGTGAGGGGTAGTTTCGCTGCGGTCGGCGTGGCGCTCAAGCCCGGAGCGGTCGCCGCACTCAAGGGACCAAAGGTCGCCGACATGCTCGACCGGGCGATCCTGTACGACCATATCTATGGCGACCAGGAATGGGGCACCAGCGAGAAGCTGATCGAATGGTTCGACCCGTCCAGCCCGCCCCAGCGCTGGCTGCGCGTGGCGGAGATCCTGGTCGGCGACCTGGTCGAGCGCACGGGAGGGGCTCACCCCGATCCGATCGTGGAAGCTTTCGACAAGGCGGCCTTCGCCAATCCCAACATGAATATCGGCGATTTCGCGGATGAGCACGGGATCGAGCGGCGCAGCTTCGAACGGATGATCAAGCGCGCCTATGGCCAGACTCCCAAGCGCGTGCTGCGGCGGGCACGCGTGCTCGACATTGCGGCCAATTTGCGCGGAGTGGCCGACGATGCCGAGGCCGAGGAACTGGCGCTGCGCTATTACGACCAGTCGCACATGATCCGCGAGTTCGTGGAGTTCTTCGGCATGACCCCGAGACAGTTCGTCAACACGCCGCAGCCGATCATGACCAAGACACTCGAAGCGCGACAGGCGCGGCGGCTGGAAGTGCTGGGGCGGCACGATCCGGCAGAACGCTATCCCTGGCGTCGCGGCGACTAGCCCCGCGCTTCGAATCCGATTCGACCGGCCAGTTTTTTTGCGCTAAACATCGGAAAAATGTGGGGTTGCTCTCAATGGCTGCGGATTGGGAAGGCGAACACTGGCACCATAAATACGCGCCGAAGTCGGGCACTTCGCGCGACGGCATGCCGCTGTCGATCAATCGCGCGCCGGCAGACGACCTCCAGCCGTGGGTCGCGCGACTCGTCGCCGCCAAGATCGAAGCCGTCCCGGGATCGCTGATCCGCTGCGGCATGTGCACCGACCTTGCCTATGCACGCATAATCCTGCGCGGCGACTGGGCCGCCACTTCGGCTGACGGGACCCAGCATTATCGCGACGAGGCGCTGCTGTTCGGGCCCGGTGATGGCGATAGGCGTGGGGCTAAGGCCCGGGGCGCTGCCAATACTGACCGGCCGCGCGTCGGATGAACTGGTCGACCGCATCGAGCGCACCGATCCGTTGCACCTTGTCGAGCACGACCTGTTTGCCGAATATTCGCCCAGCGACGACCCCGAGCAATGGCTCGAACGGATCGAGGAAATGCTGCGCCGCCGGATCGCGGAACTCGCGCCAGCCCATCCCGACAGGATTTCGACCGCGTTCGAACTGGCCGGCTTTTCCGATCCCAACATGGTGCTGTCGGACTTCGCCGAGCTCCAGGGGATCAGCCTCAGAAAGCTCGAACGCATGGTGAAGCGCGATTTCGGCCTCACCCCCAAGCAGGTCTTGCGGCGTGCCCGCGCGCTCGACATCGCCGCGCAAATCTGTGGCGTGGCCGACGATGCGGAAGCCGATGAGCTGGTCTTGCGCTATTTCGACCAGTCGCACCTGATCCGCGAGTTCGCGGCCTTTTTCGGAACCACGCCCAGCGCGTTCCGCGCTTCACCGCGGCCGCTAATGACGCTCAATGTCGAAATTCGCCAGGCGCGCCGGCTGGAGGAACTGGATCGCCTGAGGCCTGGGCAAACGCGCCCGTGGTTCCATGGCGACGACAGCTAGTCGAACAGCGAGCTGACCGAGCTTTCGTCGGCGATGCGGCGCACCGCTTCGCCGATCAGCGGCGCAATGGTGAGCACACGGATACGCTGCGACTGCTCAGTCGCTTCGGTCGGGCGGATCGTGTCGGTGATCACCAGCTCTTTCAGCGCCGAACCGTCGACCCGCGCCACCGCGCCGCCTGACAGCACGCCATGGGTGATATAGGCCGCGACGCTCACGGCCCCTGCGTCGAGCAGCGCCTGCGCCGCATTGCACAGCGTGCCGCCCGAATCGACGATGTCGTCGATCAGGATGCAATGGCGCCCCTTCACATCGCCGATGATGTTCATCACTTCGCTTTCGCCGGGGCGGTCGCGGCGCTTGTCGACGATGGCGAGCGGGGCATTGTCGAGCCGCTTGGCCAGCGCGCGGGCGCGCACCACGCCGCCCACGTCGGGGCTGACGACCATCAGGTCCTGGTCGCCGTAACGCGCCTGGATATCGGCGGCCATCACCGGCGCGGCATAGAGATTGTCGGTCGGGATATCGAAGAAGCCCTGGATCTGCCCGGCGTGGAGATCGACCGCCAGCACGCGGTCCGCCCCGGCGCGGGTGATAAGGTCCGCCACCAGCTTGGCCGAGATCGGCGTGCGCGGGCCGGGCTTCCGGTCCTGCCGTGCATAGCCGAAATAGGGCACCACCGCCGTGATCCGCTTGGCCGAGGCGCGCTTGAGCGCATCGATGCAGATCAGCAGTTCCATCAGATTGTCATTGGCCGGGAAGCTGGTCGGCTGGACCAGGAATACGTCTTCGCCGCGCACATTCTCGTGAATCTCGACGAACACTTCCTCGTCGGCGAAGCGCCGCACGCTGGCATCCGTCAGCGGAAGTTCGAGATAGGCGGCGACCGCGCGCGCAAGCGGCAGGTTCGAATTGCCGGACATGATCTTCATCGCGCTGTTCCCCTTTTGCCGCATGGCGAATCGGGCATGCGGGCCTGCCGCGGGCTTAGCCGAGCGTCATCACATTGCAACAGAGCGGGCCGCGGCTTTTCCATAGCCGGCCCGCCGGTCGTGCCGTCAGGCGATGCGGTGTTCGCCGCGAATCCAGCGGACCGTTCCCGAACTTGCCCGCATCACTACGCTGTGGGTCGTCATCTTGCCGCCGCGCAGCCGCTTGACGCCATCGAGCAGCGAGCCCGAAGTGACGCCGGTGGCGGCAAAGATGCAGTCGCCCTTGGCGAGGTCTTCCAGCTTGTAGATGCGGTCGAGGTCCTCGATACCCCAATTGCGCGCGCGCTTCTTCTCGTCCTCGTTGCGGAACACCAGCCGCCCGTTGAACTGGCCGCCTACGCAGCGCAGCGCCGCAGCAGCGAGCACGCCCTCGGGCGCGCCGCCCTGCCCCATATAGAGGTCGATCGTCGTTTCAGGGTCGGTCACCGCAATCACCCCGGCCACGTCGCCATCGCCGATCAGCACGACGCCGCATCCGATCGAGCGCAACTCGGCGATCAGTTCGGCATGGCGCGGGCGGTCGAGCACGCAGACGATGATCTCGTTCGGCTCCACGCCTTTGGCCGCAGCCACCGCCTTGACGTTTTCGGTCGGACTCTTGGCAAGGTCGATAATGTCGGGCGGATAGCCCGGCCCAACCGCCAGCTTGTCCATGTAGACGTCAGGCGCGTTGAGCAGGTTCCCCTCGTCCGCTGCCGCCAGCACCGCGAGTGCATTGGGCCCGGCCTTGGCGGTGATGGTCGTGCCTTCGAGCGGGTCGAGCGCGATATCGATCTTCGGGCCGCGACCGGGCGCGCCGCCCACCTTCTCGCCGATATAAAGCATCGGCGCTTCGTCGCGTTCGCCTTCGCCGATCACCACGGTGCCGTCCATATAGAGCGTGTCGAAGGCCCGGCGCATGGCCTCCACCGCGGCGGCATCGGCAGCCTTCTCGTCCCCGCGCCCCACCATTTGCGAAGCGGCGATCGCCGCGGCTTCCGTCACACGGACCATTTCGAGCACGAGAACGCGGTCGAGCACGCTGTCGCCAGCGGGCTTCTTTGCGAGGATATCGGTATTCATGTGCGATTCAGTCCCAAAGGCAAAAGGTTTGGCGGCGCTTAGACACAAGGAGTGGCGCTTGTCGAGCATTGCGCCGGTTCCAGCCTGCAATTCACCCCAGCCCTGGAGGCAGGCATGGTTTGCCGCTGCGCTAACACTGGCGCTGGCGGGCCCGGCTCAGGCGCAGCAGGCCGAAGGGGGGAATCCCCAGGGAAGCAGCGCCGATCCGCTCACTGCGGCGCGCAGCGCCTATGGCCCGCCGCCGGAAGTGGAAGATTGCTCGGCCGAGCAAGAGGCTGCGATCATTTCGGGCGAGATCATAGTGTGTCGCCGAAAGCAGGACACGAGCGAATATTTGACCGGGAGCCGAGAGGAGTCGCAGAGTCGCTACGCGCAGGAAACAATGTATGCCAACGATCCGCAGGCGCCCGATGTCGCCGGGCCGGGCATATTCCGCGGGCCAGCGACAGTCGGCAGCCTGTGTATCCCGGGACTGCAGAAGTGCCCGCCACCACCTGCGCTGATGATCGACGTGACAGCACTGCCTCAGGCTCCGCCGGGTTCGGACGCTGACCGCATCGCCAACGGGTTGCCACCCCTTGGTCGCGACACGTCGAAGCCGCCGCCCGAGCTGGTTGCCGAACTGGGCCTGCCTGTGCCCGGCGAAGCGAGCGCGGAAGCCGAGGCGGAAAGCCCAGGCGCTAGTCAGGCAGGATCGGAAGAACCAGAGGCTGGGCAGTAAGGCTGTCTGAACCTTCGAGCAGTGCGAGAGCCTGCGTCACGCAACGTTCGGGCCCTTCATGCGTGACCATCGCCACCAGCACGTCGCCGCCGTCATCCGATCGCGCCTTCTGGATCAGGCTTTCGATCGAAACCCCGGCATCGCGCATGGCCGCCGCGATCTCGGCCAGCACGCCCGGGCGATCCGCCACGGTGAACCGCAGATAGGTCCGCTCCATCCGGTGCCCCGGCTCGGCCGGCGCCATCTTGGCAAGGCTCGCGACCGGGATCGAGAAGGGCGCACCCACTTCGTCGCGAGCGATATCGATCAAATCGGCCACCACCGCGCTGGCGGTCGGCCCTTCACCTGCACCCGCGCCCTGGAACAGCAAGCGGCCCGAGAAATTACCTTCCGCCACCACGGCATTGGTCGGCCCGTCGACGCTGGCAAGCGGGTGCGATTTGGGAACGAGGCAAGGCCGCACGCGCTGCAGCAGGCGCGGCGCGCCGCTTTCGTCGGGTTCGACGTCGGTCATCGCGATGAGCCTGATCACATAGCCTAGCGTATCGGCCTGAGCGATGTCGGCTGCTTGCACCCGGGTGATGCCGGTGGTTCGCACTGCATCGAAATCGATCCGCGCGCCAAAGCCGATCGCAGCAAGAATCGCCAACTTGTGCGCCGCGTCGATCCCTTCGATGTCGAAGGTCGGATCGGCTTCGGCATAGCCCTTGGCCTGCGCTTCGCCGAGCACTTCGGCGAAGTCGGCCCCGGTATCTTCCATGGTGGAGAGGATATAATTGCAGGTGCCGTTGAGGATGCCGTAGATCCGCTCGAGCTTGTTCGCGGAAGTGCCTTCGCGCAGGCCCTTCACCACCGGGATCCCGCCCGCAACCGCGGCTTCGAACTTGAGCGCAACGTCCCGCGCTTCGGCGAGTTCGGCCAACGCCAGCCCGTGATGGGCGATCATCGCCTTGTTTGCGGTGACCAGCGGCTTGCCTGCACCCAGCGCTGCCCGCGCCAAAGTCAACGCCGGGCCGTCCGAACCGCCGACCAGTTCGACCACCACGTCGACATCGTCGCGCTGCGCCAGCGCCGCCATGTCGTCTTCCCAGCCATAGGGAGAAAGGTCGATGCCGCGTTCGCGATGGCGGTCGCGCGCGCTCACCGCGACCAATTCGATCGGTCGCCCGGCGCGGGCGGCAAGCAGGTCGCGATTGGTGTCGAGCAGCCGGATCACCCCGACGCCCACCGTGCCGAGCCCGGCCAGCCCGATGCGAAGCGGATCAGGCATGGGCCACCTCTGCGCTGGCAAATCCATAGGCGGCGCGAACTTCGTCTTCGATGCGCAGCGGCTTTCCGGTGGCGAGATCGACCCTGACCTGGACCAGGCGGATGTCGGCGCGGTGGCTGCCATCGTCCGCACCATGCAGCGATACCAGCATGGTCATGCTGGAATTGCCAATATGCTCGACCGTCAGCCGTCCTTCGATCAGTTCGTCATGACGAATCGGAACAAGGTAGTCGACTTCCGCACGGCGAACATGGAACTCAAGGTCACCGGGCAGGTCGGCGGTGCCGCGATCGCGAAAGAATTCGGTCACCAGCACATCGGCATATTCGAGATAGCGCGAGTTGAAGACGACCGACTGCGGGTCGACTTCGGCATAACGCACGCGAAAGACATGGCGGAATGGATAGCTCATCGCCGCTGCCTCTAGCGCGAGCGACGGGGGCGAGGGAACCACTTTGTCTTGGGGCGGCGCTAGTTGGGCTTGGCCCCGGCAATCACAACGTTCGTGCGCAAGGCCCCAACTCGCCCATCACCAGTGCATAGTCGCGCGCGGCCTGCGCGCGTGCAGAACCGTCGTTCGACAGGTTCGCTTCATCGGGCAGGCGGGGCGGCAGTGCACAGGCAAGCCGGTACCATGCGATCGTCTCGGGCGCGGGCGGGCGAGCGGACTGGTCGATGATCTCGCCCCACGAGACGCCCCATGCGGGCTGGCGACCGGGCCGCCGCAGCACAGTGATCGAAACCGGGGCGCCCGCTTCGGTCTTGAGGAAAATCTGCGTCTCGGATTCGCCCGCAAGATTGCCGGGCACGGACAGCGCGTCGCTGATCCCCGTAACCACCGGCGGCGAATCGGTTGCAGCGAGCGCCGAAAGGACTGGGCGCAGCCGCGCTTCGAGCTCGGGCGAATAGGCGAGCTGCGCCGATTCGCTGACCAGCTGCAATTCGCCGGGCCGCCCCTGGACCGTCC
This sequence comes from Altererythrobacter litoralis, assembly GCF_036324225.1. NCBI lineage: Bacteria > Pseudomonadati > Pseudomonadota > Alphaproteobacteria > Sphingomonadales > Erythrobacteraceae > Altererythrobacter > Altererythrobacter litoralis. The sequence goes on along the minus strand of NZ_JAZDQV010000002.1, from coordinate 221,943 downwards.
GCGCGAAAAGCAGCACCTGCTGCTTGCGCAGCTTGGGCACCTTGCCGCGCGCGTCGAGCGGCACATCCACGAGGTAACGCAGCTGCGCGCCTACCCCGCTCGTCCCCGCGATCAGGGCTAGCGTATCCGCCTCGATAAAGAGCCGCGCGAATCCCGGTGCGACTCCCGTCGCGCGCTCCGGCTCGAGCGCGATCTGGCGCCGAATCTCCGCGCGCAAGACCAGTTCGGAAGTGTCGGCGAGATCGACCAGGTCGGCATAGGTCAATTGCGCCTCGCGGGATTCGGGCGGAGCCGGAACCTGTGCCGAAACCGCCAAGGGAAGCATTGCGAGGGAAAGAGCCAGAATCTTGATTTTCAACATTTATATCGCCTCGCATGGGAGCTGGAATGCCACCGATTACCTTCGCCGCGCGCGGTTCGTCCACGCATGGCTAAAGCGCTCTAATAGCAGACAATCAGGCCTGAATCTGAAATTAACCGATAAAGCGTTTGCCTGAGCTTGGCTTGCCCGTTAAAGCGCCGGACTTGAGCCCGGCTATGTTGGGGACAAAACAAGTCAGGCTCTTATTGCGGGTCGCATCGCTGCTAGCTCGCAATGCCTCCGGGTCGGTCGACTGCCGCCCGGTCAGGGAGGAAATGGAGTTCAAGGCTCCGCAAACCGTCGTTTGCGGTCGCCTAACTGTCGGGCTTCGGCCTGACAAAGTGAATGGAGAGAAAGCGACTGGATGGCTTACGCTGACCAAACAACAAGCGGCAACCGGATAGTCTCCATCATTCTGGTGGGACTAATTCACGTAGTTGTCGGCTATATCTTCATCAGTGGCTTGGCGATTGAAGCGGTGAAGAAAGTTGCCGAACGTGTGACCACGATCGACATCGAAGAACCGCCGCCGCCCGAGCCCGAGGATGAACCGCCGCCGCCCGAGCCGCAACAGCAGGCTCCGCCGCCGCCCGTGGCTCCGCCGCCGCCGATCAATATCGCGCCGGCACCGCCCCCGATTCAGACGAGGCCCACGATTCCGCCGCCGGCTCCGCCTGCGCTGGTCGTGCCGCCGCCGGCTCCGCCCGCACCGCCTTCGAGGGCGCGCGGCGCAACCCCGGACAACCAGCGTCGCTGGGCTGCCCGCATCCAGGAAAACTATCCCTCGCGCGCCCTGCGCGAAGAGATTCAGGGTACGGTCGGCGTCAACGTGTCGATCAGCCCGGATGGACGTGTGTCCGGTTGTACCGTTGCACGGTCGAGCGGCTCGTCGATCCTCGACGAAGCGGCTTGCCAGGGGATGCAGCGCTATGCGCGGTTCAACCCTGCGCTTGACGCAGCCGGAAACCCGACCACCGGTCAGTACTCAACCAGCATTACCTACCAACTGAATTAGGCCGCGCGGCTTCGCACCAAGCCTAAGGCCCTTTGGGGACAATTTTTTAAGAGGACTATTCGCAATGACTATCGAACTTCTTGCCGCAGCTGCCGACGTGGCGCCGAACCAGTTTGGCTTCTTGGAAGCGATGGAACAGGGCGGCCCCGTCGCCTGGTTCATTCTCACGATCATGATCATCATGAGCGTCGGTTCGTTCTACATCCTGATCACCAAGCTCTTCGAGCAAAACAAGATCATGAAGCAGTACCGCACCGAAGTGGCGGCCAAGTTCTGGCAGGCCGGCTCGCTCAAGGACGGCGCGACCAAGCTCGAAAAGAACAGCGCATGGCGCCAGGTCGTCGACGACGCCCTCAAGGCTGAAGACGAGCACGGCAAGATGACCGACAAGCTCGAAGCCCATGACTGGATGCACGGTTCGCTGCAGCGTTCGCAGGACTCGATCAACGCCAAGCTCGCTGGCGGCCTGCCGTTCCTCGCCACCGTCGGCGCGACCGCACCGTTCGTCGGCCTGCTCGGCACCGTTATCGGGATCTACCGCGCGCTGATCAACATCGGCATCGCCGGTTCGGCCTCGATCGACAAGGTCGCCGGCCCGGTCGGTGAAGCACTGATCATGACCGCGATCGGTCTGTTCGTGGCTGTGCCTGCCGTGTTCGCCTACAACTGGCTGCAGGGCCGCAACCGTCGCATCGCCGAGCACCTGTCGGCTTTCTCGACCGACATTCTTGCTAACCTGAGCTCGAATGGCGCCGTTCGCCCGGCTGTGAAGGCAGCTGCTGCCAAGCCCGCAGGCGCCCCGGCGGCTCCCAAGGCCTGATCGCTGTAGATGACCGGGGGCGGCGCCAACGCTGCCCCCGCCATCCACAACCCTCGGCGAAGTTTTACGGATAGGATTTAGCAATGGCGATTTCGATGGGAGGCGGGGGCGAGACCCCGATGTCGGACATCAACACCACGCCGCTCGTGGACGTGATGCTGGTGCTTCTGATCATCTTCCTCATCGCGGTTCCGGTGGCGATCCAGACGATCGAGAAGCTCGAGATTCCGGTGATGGAATCGGTAGAGTCGAAGGATAAGGTCGAAAACCTTCTCCTTACCGTCAGCACCACCGACGCGGCCGGACGTAGTGCCGGCGAGCCAGGCTTCGAAGGTGCATCGCGCAGTGGCGAATGCCGCGTCTACTTCAACAACATCACCCCGGTGACGTCGGAGCAGCTCTACGACCAGGCATTTGCGCGTCTCGATGCAATCGTGACCCGCGCAGGTGGCCCCGAAGCAATCATGGAAGACCCCGACCAGATTCCCCAGGTGCACATTCGCGGCGACGTGAACGCACCGTGGCGCTGTGTCGCTGGTGCGATCTACAATGTGCAGGCCGCTGGTTACCCCACGGTCGGCTTCATCTCGAACCCGGTCGAGCCCGGGATCTGACGCACCTAGAAAAGAAATAGGAGACTACGCCCATGGCAATGTCAGGTGGCAAAGACGATGGCTCGCCGATGATGGAAATGAACATGACGCCGTTGATCGACGTCCTGCTCGTTCTCCTGATCATGTTCATCATCACCATCCCTGTGGCGACGCACTCGGTCGATATCGACCTTCCGCAGCCGAGCCCGATGGACAATCCTCCGCCGATCGACCCGATCAAGAACAAGCTTGTTCTGACGGCCGACAACCAGGTTCTGTGGAATGCGCAGCCCGTCACTCTCGGCGAACTGGTCACGCTGCTGCAGGACACGCTGGCGATCCAGCCTGAGCCCGAGCTGCAGTTCGAACCCGAAGCGCAGGCGAGCTACGAGCTCTCGGCCAATGTGCTGCGCATCATCAAGGCGTCGGGCGTCACCAAGTTCGGCTTCGTCGGCAACGAGAAGTACCGCTCTTTCGGCACCGGCGGCCCCGGGGCGGTTGGCGGCCAGCAGTAAGACTGCAAGCCAAACACATATCGAAGAAGGGGCGGAGCGATCCGCCCCTTTTTTATTGCCCGGTGCGGATCGGCAAACAAGCTCAAGGCCCTGATCCAACGGCCATATTGCCAAGCGAATGTGATATGTTATGTTGTTACATCGCTCGCGCAGAGCGGGCGTGCAATCGGGAGAAATGCCATGCCATACGCCTTGCGCCGCCGCCCGCCACCCTCGCGACCGCTGAGCGACATGAACGTAACCCCCTTCATCGATGTCCTGCTTGTGTTACTGATCATGCTGATCATGGCAGTGCCCATGGCAACGCATGTGACCGAGATCGACCTGCCCAGCGGCCCGGGGCCATTCATACCGAATGATATCGAGAACACCGTGGCGATCGATGCGGCCGACCAGCTCTACTGGAACGGCAATGCGGTTAACCGCGACGATTTGTCGCGCATGGTGCAGGCGGCCACTGCATTGCCGCGCGAACCCCTGCTGCGCTTCGAACCCACTGGCTCTGCCAGTTACGACGCCTCGGCGAAGACCATCGCGCTGATCAAGGATTCGGGAGCCACAAGGTTCGCCTTCGTAGGCAACCATCTGCACAAGGACTTTGGGAAATAGGTGCTGGCGGGAAGCGGCTAATCCTCTGCCGCTTCCCGCACATCCACCCGCATCGCCTCGCCCGCCAACGTTTCGGCCTCCAGCAACAGTTCCTCGTCGATCGCGCCTTGTGGCACCGCTTCGCGCCCGATCATCGTCATCACCGGCACAGCCAAAGGGCTCACCCGGTCGAGTTCGACATGAACAAGTTCGCGGGCAGAGCGTTCGAGCAAATCCGCCAATCGTCCTACGTCGGTCATTCTCGCGCGCGCATCGGCCCAGGCCGCCTCGAGCAACACATGGTCAGGCTCGTACTTGCGCAGCACATCGTAGATCAGGTCGGTCGAAAAGGTCACTTGCTTGCCGCTTTTGCGCTTGCCCGGATGTTGCCGCTCGACCAGCCCGCTGATCACCGCAACTTCGCGGAAGGCACGGCGCAGCAAATGCGATTCCTGCACCCAGTCGACGAATTCATGCTCGAGGATATCGGGCGAAAGCAGTGGGGCCGGATCGGTCACCGGCTTCAGCCCCCACACTGCGAGCGAATAGTCATTGGCAACGAATCCGCCCGGCTGCAGCCCGCGATCCTCCATCCGCCGCGTGATCAGCATGCCCAGGCTCTGGTTCGCGTTCCAGCCTTCGAACGTGTAACAGACGCTGTAGTGCTTGCGCTCGTGCGGAAAGCTCTCGACCAGCAACATGCCCGGCCCCGGCATCCGGCTGCGCCAATCCTGCACTTCCAGCCATTCGCGCACATCGTCGGGGAAGCGCGCCCAGCCCGCCCGGTCGACCAGCATCTCGCGCACCCGCGCAGAAAGATGCGTCGTCAGCGGCATTCGCGCTCCGCCATACGACGGAATGGTGGCGCTCTTCTTCGCGGCGCGCACTACCACGTCCATGTCCTTGAGCTGTTCGACCTCCAGGCTCATTCCTGCGAAGAAGAATGTATCGCCCGGCGAGAGCGTCGCGGCGAAGCGTTCTTCCACTCGCCCCAGGCTGCGCCCGTTGCGGAACCGCACGGTGAGCATTTCGCTATCGATGATGATCCCTGCGTTCATGCGGTGGCGCTGGGCATGTTCGGGATGGGTCAGCCGCCATATGCCATCCCTGTCGCGAACGATCCGCTTGAACTTGTCATAGGCCCGCAGGGCATAGCCGCCGTTCTCGACGAAGCCGAGCACACGCTGCCAGTCATCGGGCGTGACCCAGCTATAGGCCAGCGTGGAACGGACTTCGCCCAGCAGCGCATCTTCCGCGAATGGCCCCGCGCAGGCGCATGCCATCACATGCTGCGCCAACACGTCGAGCCCGCCCGGCCGGAACTCCTCGCCGTCGCGCTGGCCTTCGTCGACCGCATCCTTGGCCGCGGTCGCTTCGAGGAATTCGAAGCGGTTTCCCGGCACAAGGATCGCACGGCTGGCTTGATCGAGCCGGTGATTGGCGCGGCCGATCCTTTGAAGCAGGCGCGAAGAACCCTTGGGCGCGCCCATCTGCACCACGCAATCGATATCGCCCCAATCGACGCCAAGGTCGAGGCTAGCGGTACAGACCAGCGCCCGCAACTCGCCGCGCGCCATCGCGCCTTCGACATTGCGCCGCGCCTCTGCCGAAAGGCTGCCGTGGTGGATGCCGATAGGCAGCTTGTCCTCGTTGACGTCCCACAACAGCTGGAAAATGAACTCGGCGAGGAAGCGCGTGTTGGTGAAGACCAACGTGGTCCTGTTGCGCTTGATCGTGTCATAGAGCTGCGGGATCGCCCAACGCCCCGCATGCCCGCCCCACGGCACGCGCTCTTCGAAGGGCAGCAGGATTTCGACCTCGGGAGCGGCGCCCTGCTCGCCTTCGACCAGCTCGACCGTATCGACATCGCCCCAGGGTGCGAGCCACCCGCGAAAGCCTTCCGGATCGGCCACTGTGGCGGAGAGCGCCACCCGCTGCATATCGGGCGCGATTGCCTGCAGTCGGCTGAGCGACAGCGCGAGTAGGTCCCCTCGCTTGCCGGTGGCGAAAGCGTGCACCTCGTCGATGACGACCCGCTTCAGCCCGCGGAACATCTCGAAGCTGTCGGGATAGCTGAGGAGGAGGGAAAGGCTTTCCGGCGTGGTCAGCAAGACATGCGGCGGCTTCACCCGCTGGCGCTTCTTGCGTTCGGCTGGCGTATCGCCGCTGCGCGTTTCGACGCGGATCGGCAGGCCGATCTCTTCGATCGGCGTGAGGAGATTGCGCTGCACATCATGCGCCAGCGCCTTGAGTGGCGATACATAGAGCGTGTGCAGCCCCTCAGGCGGGGCAGCACCATCCAGCCGGGATGCACAGAAATCCGCCAGCGTCGGCAGGAAACCCGCCAGCGTCTTGCCCGCGCCGGTATCCGCCACCAGCAACGCGTGCTTGCCCGCATCCGATGCGGCGAGCATTTCCCCCTGGTGCCGCCGCACACGCCATCCCCGCCCGGCAAACCAGGCGGTGACTTCGTGTGGGACCGGGTGCAATGCGTTCACACTCCGCAAGGAAGCAAATCGTGCGACCCGTGGGAAGCGATAATGACGGGCCCTAGTGCCCCACGCTCTCGCCGCGTTCGAGCCCGCTCAATGCCAATTGCTCGTCAATCTGCGCCAGCAGGCGAGCAAGCCCTTCCTCGCTGTCGCTTTCGGCGCGGGCGACCAGCACGTCCTGCGTGTTCGATGCGCGCAGCAGCCACCAGCCGTCATTGGTGGTGACGCGCACCCCGTCGGTCGTGTCGGCCACGGCATCGCTTTCGGCGATCCGCTGCGCAATCTCGCCGATCGCGGCAAACTTGCGGCTCTCGTCGACCTGGAAGCGCAACTCCGGCGTGTTGAGCATCGCAGGCATCTCGCCGCGCAGCTGCGTGACCGACTTGCCCAGCCGCGCGCTGGCGGCAAGCAGCCGCACACCGGCATAAAGCGCATCGTCAAAGCCGTAATAGCTGTCGGCAAAGAACACGTGGCCGCTCATCTCGCCCGCCAGCGGTGAGGAAACTTCCTTCATTTTGGACTTGATCAGCGAATGGCCGGTCTTCCACATCAGCGGGCGCCCGCCGCATTCAGCGACGCGATCGAACAATGCGCGGCTGGCCTTCACATCGGCGATCACCGTCGCGCCGGGATGCGATTTCAGCACGTCCTCGGCATAGATCATCAGCAACTGGTCGCCCCAGATCACGCGGCCCTCGCCATCGATCGCACCGATCCGGTCGCCATCGCCATCGAAAGCCACTCCGAAATCGAGCTGCTTCTCCGCGACGAGCGCCTTGAGGTCGGCCAGATTGGATTCGACCGTGGGATCGGGATGATGATTGGGGAAATTGCCATCGACTTCAGTGAACAGCAGGTGATGCTCGCCCGGCAAGCGCGCGGCGAGCTTCTCGAGTGCGGGGCCGGCAGCGCCATTGCCTGCATCCCAACCGACCTTGATGCCGGACAGCGCGCCCGGATCGATCCCGGCGAGACCTTGCAGCAGACGCTCAACATATTCGTCGAGGATTTCATGCTCCTCAACGCTACCATTGCCGTTGCCCCAGGCCCCGCGCGCCGCAAGGTCGCCCAGCAGCTGGATGTCCGCCCCGAAGAACGGACGCCCCTGGAATACCATCTTGAAGCCATTGTAATTGGCGGGATTATGGCTGCCGGTTATCTGAATGCCGCCGTGCACGTCCTCGGCTGAGGCTTCGGCGTAGTAGAGCATCGGGGTCGGGCCCATGCCAACCCGCACCACGTCGCAGCCGCTGGCGGTGAGCCCTTCGACCAGCGCGTGTTCGAGCATCGGCGAACTTACCCGCCCGTCATAGCCGACCGCGACCTTGTGCCCCCCCGCTTCGCGCAGCAGCGTGGCGAAGCCGCGCCCAATCGCGCGCGCGTCATCGGGGCCGAGCGTTTCGTCGATGATCCCGCGGATATCGTATTCGCGCAGAACGGTGGGATGGAATTTATGTGCCATGTGTAACGCCTTGAAATCTTGCAGCCGGGCCTAAGCCAGCCGCATTTGCCCTGCAATCGTGCCAATCGAACTACGACGGAATTTCGGGTGGCAGTTCTGCCAGCAACAGGTCGCGCGCGGCATTGGCCTCATGCACCTGCTCATTGGTTCCGCCGCGATCCGGGTGGACCATCGCCACCAGCCTTTTGTGCGCTTCGACGATCTGCTGCCGCTTCGCGCCCGGAGCCACCCCGAGCAATTGCCGGGCCCGTTCGACCGCGCGCTGCCGCGTGGAGGCGCCGCGCAGGTATTCCCACGGCCAGCGGCCGAAGATGAGCTTGCACCCCAGCGACAGCAGCGCCGCGATGACCAGCAGGCGCAGCATCAGGCGAGCTCGAGCCTTGGCTGCGGCGGGATGAATTCGGGCAAGGCCAGCGACTTGACCAGTTCGCGCAATTCCTGCCGCGCGACGAGGTGGCTGGTGCCGAGTTCGCCCAGATGCCCCTTGTCGAGTAGCGTCAGCCCCGAAGGGAACAACTCGCGATAGATCACGCGTTCGGAAAGGCCCTGCGCCACGCGGAAGCCGACCCGCTTCGAAAGCTCTGCCAGCGCCTGTTCGATACGCGCCATGTTGCGCGCTTCGACATGGCCGGTGCGGTTGCGCACCACCACCCAGTCCATCTGGCGGCGTTGCTGTTCGATCGTTGCGCGGCTGCGCTTGAGCCGCGCTTCCCAGATCAGCTCGGCATAGAAGCTCAGCCGCTTGACCTTGAAAGTCTCGCCTTCGACCTGCCCGATCAGGTCGAAGTCGACGAAGCTGTCGTTCATCGGCGTGACCAGCGTGTCCGCCTCGGTCGCGGCATGGCGAGCAAGCGGATCGTCGCGCCCCGGCGTGTCGAACACGACATAGTCGGCGTCGGCCCCGAGTTCGGCCACCAGCGCCTCGAGCCCGTCGACATCGCCTTCGAAGACCCGGCATTCCGCACTCGGCAAAGCCACCTGGCGGCGCTGCGCCGTATCGGTCCGATTCTCGAGATAGCGCGCCATGGTGCGCTGGCGCTGGTCGAGGTCGATCGCCACCACCCGCGCCCCGCGATAGGCCAGCGCGATCGCGATATGCACCGCCGTGGTCGACTTGCCGGTGCCGCCTTTCTCATTGGCGAAGACGATCCGGTGCGGGAGCCTGGCGGACATTTCTGGCGGGGCCTTTCGATCTGCTTGTATCGCCCGGCAGTCGGGCGCTAGGGGAGGGAAAATCCATATCGGAGGGGCTGCCCGCGTGCAAACCGCCACTACGCTCGACATGTTGAGAAATGCCCAGGCCGGGCTGCGCGCCGGGGGCGGCAGCGTAGCGCTCGTCCCGACCATGGGCGCGCTCCATGAAGGGCACCTGACGCTGGTGCGCGAGGCGCGCAAGGCATGCGATCACGTCATCGCGTCGATCTTCGTCAATCCTACCCAGTTCGGCCCGAACGAGGATCTCGACGCCTATCCGCGCCAGCTGGCCGAGGATTCGGCCATGCTTGAGGCGGAAGGCGTCGCGCTGCTCTGGGCGCCCGGGGTCGAGGCGATGTATCCATCGGGCTTCGTAACTTCGATTTCAGTCAGCGGCGTAAGCGACAATTTCTGCGGAGCGGCACGCCCGGGCCATTTCGACGGCGTGGCGACAGTGGTGTGCAAGCTGTTCAACCAGGTCATGCCTGACAAGGCCTTCTTCGGCGAGAAGGACTACCAGCAACTGGCAGTGATCCGTGCGATGGCGCGCGATCTCGACCTCACCCGGCCGCATGTGCAAGACATCATCGGCGTGCCGACCGTACGCGAGGCTGACGGGCTCGCAATGTCGAGCCGCAACCGCTACCTTTCTCCAGAAGACCGCGCCAATGCGGCTGCGTTGCCGCGCGAAATGAAGGCCGCGATCGCCGCGATCGAGGCTGGAGCCGATGTCGGCAATGCGCTGGCCACGCTCGAACGCAGGCTGGTCGAGGGCGGTTTCGCTTCGGTCGATTATGCAGCGCTGGCCGATGCGCAATCGCTCGCACCGCTCACCAGCCTGCCGCCAGCTCCAGCCCGCCTGCTGGTTGCCGCCCGGATCGGCGGAACCCGCCTGATCGACAATATGGCGGTTGGCTAGCCAATCCCTGTTTGGCCCCGTCGAGATAGTTGGTAAACACCCTGTTAGGAGTTTTGAAAGCAAGGCGCATAAGCCTTGGTTCAAACCGAGGGGATTAGACGAGGCGGATGACGAACGACTCGCGCCTTGAATATTGGGAGGCCATGGCGAAGATCGCGCAGGCGCGCACGCTCGTCGCCTTCCGCCGCGCGATCTACGAAGTGCTCAAGGCGATCGAATTCGGCGGCGTCTATTTCGTCGCCCCTGTGGTGGCTGACCGGCGTGTGGGCCGCGTGTTTTGGAACGTCGGCTTTCCCAAGGAATGGGAGGCCGCCTACAAGCAGAGCGGCCGCTGGGACGATCCCTTGCCCAACCTTGCGCTTAATCGCGGCAACGCCTTCCGCTGGTCTGATGCAGGAACGATCGCTTGCCTCGACGAATGTGGATTGGCCTATCTCCAAAGACTCGACGAAGTCGGGATGGGCGAAGGCGTGGCGGTGCATTGCACCGGTCCCTATGCACGATCGGGCTTTGTCGGTGTCGGCATGCCGAGCCATCCGGAAGCGCTCGACGATGCAATGGTGCGCCAGGTCCAGGTCGCGGCGCAGTTGTGTTTTCACCGCTATTGCGACCTCGTCGGCGCCTTCAAGGAGGAAGTGCCCGACCTGTCGCAACGCGAACTCGACGTGATTCGCTGGATCGGCGAAGGAAAGAGGAATGCCGTGATCGCGGAGATCCTCGGCATCTCGAAGAACTCTGTCGACAGCTATGTGAAGCGCATTTTCGCCAAGCTCGACGTATCCGATCGCACGGCTGCGGCGGTGCGTGCGGTGTCGCTGGGATTGATCGCGCCGGGCAAGCATTATCGCGAAGCTGCGCACCGCCCGCGCTGGCTTACCTGACAATTTTCCACTGCCCCCCAATTGAGGGACAAGCCAAATCGAACCGCCCCCGCTAGAGGCGGTTAAGAAATGGCATCAGAGCCTTTCGGGTTCCAAGCCGGGCATCACCAGAAGAACTGGGCGCCCGGATTTTTCTTTTCTGAATCAGAGGCTTGGAATGATGGCTGACAGCCGGCGTGCTCGGCGCGAGAGCTGGAGCGGGTGAAGGGAATCGAACCCTCGTCGTCAGCTTGGGAAGCTGCTGCTCTACCATTGAGCTACACCCGCACGCATCGCTTGCGGCAGGGATGCGCCATTGGCACAATCGGCGCTCGCCGGTCAATCGCAATCACCCCTTGGCAGCCCGCAATCGGACAGCGCCCTTGCAAGAGGCGTGCCTGCGCGCCATTGGGTCTGCTGAAGGAGAGACTCAGGACTCATGCGTCAGATTGATCATTTTATAGTCGGCGGCGCTGGCCCGTCTTCTGGCCGCAAGCACCAGGTATGGAACCCCTCTACGGGTGAGGTGCAGGCCGAGGTTGCGCTGGGCGATGCGGCGCTGCTGCAGCGTGCGGTCGAAGCGGCGAAGGCGGTGCAGCCGGCCTGGGCCGCGACCAATCCGCAGAAGCGCGCGCGGGTGATGTTCGAGTTCAAGCGGCTGGTCGAAGCGAACAAGCAGGCGCTGGCCGAGATGCTCGCAAGCGAGCACGGCAAGGTGGTCGAGGATGCGCATGGCGACATCCAGCGCGGGCTCGAAGTGATCGAATATGCCTGCGGCATCCCGCAGGCGCTGAAGGGCGAGTATACGCCGAGCGCAGGGCCCGGGATCGACGTCTATTCGATGCGGGTGCCGCTGGGCATCGGCGCGGGGATCACTCCGTTCAACTTTCCCGCGATGATCCCGATGTGGATGTTCGGCATGGCCTGTGCTGCGGGCAATGCCTTTATCCTCAAGCCCAGCGAGCGCGATCCCAGCGTACCGGTGCGGCTGGCCGAACTGTTCCTCGAAGCAGGTTCGCCCGAAGGCGTGCTACAGGTGGTGCATGGCGACAAGGAAATGGTCGATGCGATCCTCGACCATCCCGATATCGCGGCGATCAGCTTCGTCGGCTCGTCCGACATCGCGCACTACATTTACTCGCGCGGCACCGCGAACGCGAAGCGGGTGCAGGCCTTCGGTGGCGCGAAGAACCACGGCATCGTGATGCCCGACGCCGATCTCGACCAGGTGGTGAACGATCTGGCCGGTGCGGCCTTCGGCTCGGCGGGTGAACGCTGCATGGCGCTGCCGGTGGTGGTTCCTATTGGCGAAGACACTGCCGACAAGCTGCGCGAAAAGCTGATCCCGGCGATCAACGCGCTGCGCGTGGGTGTGTCGACCGACAAGGACGCGCATTACGGCCCAGTCGTCACCCCCGAGCACAAGGCGCGGGTCGAGCAGTGGATCACCACTGCCGAGCAAGAGGGCGGCGAGATCGTGATCGACGGACGCGGCTTCAGTCTGCAGGGGCATGAGAAGGGCTTCTTCATCGGCCCCACGCTGATCGACCGCGTGACGCCGCAGATGAAGAGCTACCAGGAAGAGATCTTCGGCCCTGTGCTGCAGATCGTGCGTGCGAAGGACTTCGAGGACGCGCTCAAGCTGCCGAGCGAGCACCAGTATGGCAATGGCGTGGCGATCTTCACCCGCAACGGCCATGCCGCGCGCGAGTTCGCGAGCCGGGTCAATGTCGGCATGGTGGGGATCAACGTGCCGATCCCGGTTCCGGTGGCCTACCACAGCTTCGGCGGATGGAAGCGCTCGGGCTTCGGCGACATCGACCAATACGGCATGGAAGGCCTCAGGTTCTGGACCAAGACCAAGAAGGTCACCCAGCGCTGGCCCGACGGCGGCGGCGACGGATCCAACGCCTTCATCATCCCCACAATGGGGTGAGAATAGATGAAGCGCGCCCTTGCCTTCCTCGTCGCCGGACTGATCGGCATCGGGATCGGGGCATATAGCGCGCTTGCCATGTCGGGCCTGTTGCCGGGCGAAACGCGCAGCTTCGCCGGACTGGATATCCACGGCTGGGTCGGCGACCTAACGACCGGCTCGGCCGATGCCTCGCCCTATGTTCGCGCAAGGATCGCAAGGCATGGCTTGCTGGCACTCGCCAAGAGCGAAGCGATCTACTTCACGCGCGAACAGGATGATCATGGCGGTTTGCTCAACGAGCGCTGCCGCTATCGCCTGTCAGGCGGGCCGATGCCGTCGCAATGGTGGTCGGTTACGCTTTACAATTCCGAGAGCTACCTGCCGGACAATAGCGACGGTGCGCTCAGCTTCGACGCCAGTCGGGCAGGCGAAGGCGCATGGTCCGCCATCGTTTCGCCGAACAAGCCGGCCGAAGGCGAGAACTGGATCTCCAGCCGCAACGCCGGTCGCTTCGACCTGACGCTGCGGCTCTATGTGCCCGATGAAGGCGTGCTCGACCGGCCGGCAGAGATGATCGAGATGCCCGTGATCGAGCGGCTCGATTGCGAAGGGGATAGCGCATGAGGAAATGGCTCGCCCCCGCCATGACCGGCCTTGCCTTGGCGATCATCGCCCATATCGCGGTTCTGCATTACGCCCCGCGCATGATCATGGACCGCGCGATGGAACGGCTTTCGGAGCGCGGGACCGCGCTTCACGCTTTTAGCCGATCGCTGCGTACGACCCCGCAGACGCAGACCGTTGTGCGCCCTTCGCCCGATCTAGCCTATTCGATCTGCCTGTTCGACATGAGGCAAGCGCCGCAGGGGCTGCGCGTGCGCATGGCACCCTATGCCAATTACGCCTCGCTGTCGTTCTTCGACGCCGAGACCAACAATTTCCTGACGCTGCGCGGCGACGGCGAGGCCCGCGAAGTGCTGCTGCTGCCACCGCAAGATGGTGCGGCCGCCGCAGGAACCGCAATCGCGCCGACCGAGCGCGGCATCATCCTGGTCAGGCGCCTTGCACCGAGCGCCGAGGAATTTGCCGCGGCCGCAGAAGTGTCTGAAGGCGACGATTGTGAACCCGTCCGCAATTGAGAAGGAGCCTTGCGCGCTATGACCAGATCGATACTTCCCGCGATATTCGTGACGCTTGCCGCCTGCACCACGCCCGGCGCGGGCAGCTCTGCAGGCATTTGCAATGCGGAGGCCGCACAGGGCCACGTCGGCCATGATGCCAGCGCCGCAATGGGTGCGGCAATCCTGCGCGACAGCGGTGCGGGGACGCTGCGTTGGGGGCCGCCCAATTCCGCATGGACGATGGATTATCGCGAGGACCGGGTGAACGTCCGCTATGATCAAGCGATGAAGATCACCGAGATCACTTGTGGTTAGGCACAAAGTGGCGAGTCGGGCGTTTGAGTTGAACAGGGCTTGGTTCCGGCAAAGATGAGAAAGGGCCTCGATTTGAAGAAATCCACCTTGGGCCTCGCAACGAGCGCCGCCGCCCTGCTTCTTGCTGCTTGCGGCGGCGAGAGTGAACCCGCAGCCACTGAAGGCACCGCGAACGAGGCTACCCCTGCGGAAACAGCGCCTGTCGCAAGCGAAGCGCCTGCTGCGCCCGCTGCGGACGACGTGTCGACTGTCGACGGCACCACGCTGGCCGACTTCACCGGCGACCCCGCGGCTGGCGCAAAGGTGTTCATGCAGTGCCGCTCGTGCCACGTGGTCGAACCCGGCGTGAACCGCGTAGGGCCATCGCTGGCGGGGATCGTGGGACATGCGGCCGGAATAGCCGAAGGCTACAGCTACACTCCGGCAAATGCCAACAGCGGCATCACCTGGACGCCCGAGAAGCTCTACCAATATCTCGAGAACCCGCGGCGGGTGATCCCTGGCACCAAGATGGCCTTTGCCGGCCTCAGGAACGGCCAGGATCGCGCCGATGTGATCGCTTATTTGCAGGCGCCGGGCGAATAGGCCCGGAGCAAGGCTGAGACACAACGCCCTGATTACCCGTTCGACACCTTCGCTGCTCACCCAACCGCTTCACGGACCTTGGACAGGTCGACATCGCGGCGCGAATTGCTTGCCCGATGACGCCACGCATGTCGATACCCAAGGCCCATGCCCACCGAGCCCCAATGGGCCCGGGCGTCATATTATTCGCTGAAATTACAGGGAAGAAGCGCCGCCGATGAACTAGTAGGTCGTGCCGCGAAGCGCACCGATGAACTCCCGTCATTTCAGCCCGCGCATGCGCCAACATACGCGACATCTGCTCATCGAACGTGCTACCGATTGAAACATTGTGCCGCTCCGAAGCTGAAACCGACTGAATGACCGATACCGGAACCGACATTTTCGACCTGGCCGTAATCGGCGGCGGTGTGAACGGATGCGGCATCGCGCGCGATGCAGCGGGGCGCGGCTCAAGGGTGCTGCTGCTTGAGGCGGGCGATCTTGCGGGCGGAACTTCATCGGCTTCAACCAAGCTGATCCACGGCGGCTTGCGCTATCTTGAGCATTTCGAATTCGGCCTGGTCCGCGAGAGCCTGTCGGAGCGCGAGCGGCTGTGGGCGATAGCGCCGCACATCGCCTGGCCCCTCCGCTTCGTGCTGCCGCATGTTCCGGGCCTGCGCCCGCGTTGGCTCGTGCGGCTGGGGCTGTTGCTCTACGATCATATCGGCGGGCGCAAGCTGCTGCCGAAGACCGAGAATATCTCGCTCTCAACGCACCCAGCTGGCGCGCCGCTCAAGCCCGAATTCACCAAGGCATTCGTCTATTCGGACTGCTGGGTCGATGACGCCCGGCTGGTGGTCCTCAACGCGCGCGACGCCGCCGATCGCGGGGCGCAAGTGCATACCCGCTGCCGCGTCTCCGCGCTTGCCCGCGAAGGTGAGCATTGGCGGATCGAGGCCGATGGGCAGGTTTTCCATGCGCGCGCCGTCGTTAATGCCGCCGGCCCCGCCGTGCTGGACCTGATCGGTCTGGCGCGCGAGCCCGCTCACCGCAACATGCGGCTGGTGCGCGGCTCGCACATTGTCGTGGGCAAGCTGTTCGACCATCCATTCGCCTATTTCTTCCAGCTGCCCGACGGGAGAATATTCTTTGCGATCCCATACGAGCACGATTTCACCCTGATCGGAACGACCGATGCCGACCACCATGGCGGGCTCGAGCACATCGAAGCCAGTACCGAAGAAATCGCCTATCTTTGCGAAGGGGCGAGCCGCTTTTTCCGTGCCCCTGTCACGCCATCGGACGTAGTTTGGACTTATTCGGGGGTGCGGCCCCTGATTGACGATGGCTCGGGCAAGCCTGAAGCGGCGACGCGAGGCTACTCCCTCGACCTGTCCGAAAAGGACGAAGGCGCGCCCTTCCTGTCGGTGTATGGTGGCAAGATCACCACCTATCGTCACTTGGCGCAGGAAGCGATCGAACTGCTGGCAGAACGGTTGCCCGGGCTCGGCGGCCCCGAATGGACCGACCATGCGCCCTTGCCCGGCGGCGACTTCCCGGTGGGGGCAGCAGCGGCGCAAATCGCCGAACTGGAAGCGCGCTATCCATTCCTCGAACGGCTCTGGGCCGATCGGCTGATCCATGCCTATGGAACGCGCGCCTTCGCATTTCTGGGAGATGCGCAGGCACTGGAAGAGTGCGGCCAACATTTCGGCCACGGACTGACCCAGCGCGAGGTGGACTTCCTCGTCGACGAAGAATGGGCCATGACGGCCGAAGACATTTTGTGGCGCCGGACCAAGCTGGGCCTGCGCTTTACATCCGAAGAAACGACCCGGCTGTCGGAATATCTCAGAGAGAAGGCTCGCGCATGACCATCAGGATCGTCGGCATCGGCGGAACGGTGAACCCAGGCAACACCACCGAAATGGCGTTGCGGCTGGCCGCTGCGCAGGCCGAGGCCGAAGGGGCGGAAGTGACGATCTTCGGCGGAGAGTATTTGGGCAAGCTGCCGCATTATCGCGGCACCGGACATGATGCCGAGCACGGCGTCGAACTGGTCGAGGCGGTGCGGCGGGCGCATGGCGTGATCATCGCCGCGCCCGGATATCACGGCACGATTTCGGGCCTGGTCAAGAACGCCCTCGATTATCTCGAAGATCTGGCGAAGGACGAACGCCCCTATCTCGACGGGCGCGCGGTCGGCCTCATTTCGACCGCCTATGGCGACCAGGCCTCGGTGAGCACACTGCTGACGCTGCGCGGCATAGTCCACGCGCTGCGCGGCTGGCCCACCCCGATGGGGGCAACGATCCGCACCCATCACGGGCTGTTCTCGCCCGAAGGCGAATGCCTGGAAGAACCTGCGAGGCTCCAGCTCGAACTGGTCGGGCAACAGACCTTCCGCGGCGCCCGCGCCTTGGCTTCGCTCGACGCGGAGAAGTGACCGCTAGCGCGCGACCAGTTCCAGCGCTGACGGCAGGCTTTCGGCAAGCGCACGTGCGGCATCTCGCGTGCCCGCCCGATCGGCATTGTCGGCGATCTCATAGGTATAGGCGGGAATGCCGTAAGTATCGTGGAACCAGTTCTTGGTGGTGCCGCTGCCGGGATTGGCATCGCCGCGCGCTATGTCAGCGGCTATTTGATGATGGACGATCGCAGCGAGCAGGAAGCGGGCCACGCATGGGCCGAAGCCTTCGCGCCCGATCTCGGCTGGGTCGGCTTCGACGTTTCGAACGGCATCTGCCCCGACGAACGTTATGTGCGGGTAGCGACCGGCTGCGACTACAGGGACGCCGCGCCGATCGCCGGCATTTCCTACGGAGCTGGGGATAGCGCGCTCGAAGTGCGCCTTTCTGTTGAACAGCACACCACGGCACAGTAGCGTAGGCTTTCCGAAGAAGAATTCGCCGTGACCTATTGTGTCGGCTTGCAGATGGATCGCGGCATTGTGCTGATGAGCGACACGCGCACCAATTCGGGCGTCGACTACATCTCCTCCTTCCGCAAGCTCTACCATTGGTCGGTGCCGGGAGGCCGCCTGATCACGCTGCTTTCGTCAGGCAATCTCGCGACGACCCAGGCGGTGATCAGCAAGCTGGAGGAACGCAGGAAGGCGCCGGGCGAGCGCCACAATTCGCTGCTCGATGCGCCCACCATGTTCCAGGTGGCGACGCTGGTGGGCGAGGTCCTGCGCGAAACAATCCGCGAAAGCACGCCTTCCGATACGCCGGAGGCCAGCGGCACCTTCACCGCCTCTTTCATCCTCGCAGGGCAGATCGCGGGCATGCCCCCGCGCCTGTTCCTGGTCTATCCCGAAGGCAATTTCATCGAGGCATCGGAAGACACGCCGTTCTTCCAGATCGGCGAGACCAAATACGGTCGTCCGATCCTGATCCGCGCCTATGATCGAAGAATGAGTTTCGAGGATGCGATCAAGCTTTTGATGGTGAGCTTCGATTCGACACTCAAAGCCAATCTCTCCGTCGGCATGCCGCTCGACCTGCTGGTGATGGAAGCAGGCAAATTCGAGCCGCTGCACCTGCGCCGGATTCCCGAAGACGATCCCTATTTCAGATCGATTTCGAGCGGATGGAGCGACGCCTTGCGCCGCGCCTTCGAGGAACTGCCCGATTATTCGATCTGAGCGAGGTCGCGCGGCCGCGCCGAGCGCGGACGTGACCTAACCTTCGTCAAATGCGGTGATAATGGCCTCGATCTGGTCGAGCGGATGGTTGGTCAGGTCCTTGGCGATCTCTGCCACGACTGCAGACTTCAGGTCGGCACCATAGGCTTGGCGCAAATTGCCCAATGTGCGGGGATCGGCGACCATCACCAGCTTCTGGAACCGCCCCTGCGAAACCCCTTCGCCAAGTCGCTCGGCGACGTGTTCGGCAAAGCGCTCTTCGGCCACCTTGTGCCAATCGGTTTCCTCAAGGCTGCTCCTGCCCCATGCCTTTCCGCCACCCGCGACGAGATGCGTCGAGTCGCTTCGACGGCCGGGCCGGTCGCTTGCCAATTCATGGGCGGGCGCATTGTCGTTCCGCTCATGCTCGACGAGCTGGAGATTGATGTACTTCGTGTCGCCGGCATTGTGCAGCAACAGGAACTTCTCGCCGTCTGCGATGACCACCCAGGTGCCGTTTTCGATTTGCACGCCTTTCCTCCTTGATTGCCCTTACCCGTTCGGGCGGCACCGCTCGGGAGGGCGGGGAACCGGTCGCGTCCCGCTCATTATTGGCCGCTCAAGGCTGTATAGACGGTTTCGCATGGAAATGCATGCCGTCCCGGCTCAGGGGCGGGCGAGGCCTTCGAAGACTTGCCGTAGGAAATATTGTAGCTTCGATTGGCCGGGCGAGGATTTCTTCCACGCGGCAATCGGGGTGAGGGTAATGAAGCAGCAGCCCGCGGCAGGAACCGACAAGCGGTCTTCGGCTGTCCCGATCTCGCTGGCCGAGCTTGGGCCAAGCCATGATAAGGGGCCCGAAACTCGATGAGCCGAACCAACCTCAAGGTCGATGGCAGGACCATCGCCATCTCCCACGCCGACAGGGCGCTTTTCCCCGATGGGCTGACCAAGCGCGATCTTGCGGAATACTACCGGCGGATCGCCCCATTCGCTCTGGCGCATTATCGCGACAGGCCACTGAGCATGGAACGCTATCCCGACGGGATCGAGGCAGGCGGCTTCTTCCAGAAGGACGTTCCCGAATTCTTCCCCGACTGGATCGACCGCATCGAACTGAAGAAAGAAGGCGGCACGATCACCTATGCCATCGCCAATAATGCCGCGACGCTGGTCTACCTGGCCAATTTGGCCTGCATCACGCCGCATCTTGCGCTTGCCCGGGCCGACCAGCCGAACCGACCGGACCGGCTGGTCATCGATCTCGATCCGTCCGACAATGATTTCTCGAAGGTCCAGAGGGCAGCGGCGCATGTCCGCGAAGTGCTGGAAGAGCGGTCCCTCAAGAGCTTTGTTCAGACGACCGGCTCGCGCGGGCTGCATATCGTTGTTCCGCTCGATCGATCGCTGGATTTCGAGGCGGTCCGCGCGTGGGCGCGCAAGTTCGGCGAAGCGGTGGCGGCGCGGGACAGCGGCCTGATGACTGTGGAACATCGCAAGGCCAAGCGGGGCGACAGGGTTTTCCTCGACCTGCTCCGAAACGCCTATGGCCAGACCTCGGTCGCGCCCTATGCGGTTCGGGCACGCCCCGGCGCCCCGGTCGCAACGCCGATCCGGTGGGACGAGGCACTGTCATCTTCCATGCAGCCGCGGAAATATACTGTCCGCAACATCTTCCGCCGTCTGGCGCAGATAGAGGATCCATGGGCGAAACTGTTCGACAGTGCCCAGAGGTTGCACGACTGACGCGCGTCCAATTCCCGCTAGGTTCCGAAGCTGCCCTTCAGCCCGTCGATCACATATTGCGCGGCGAGCGCCGCCAGCAGCACGCCGAGCAGCCGCGTGATCACCGCTTCGACCCGGTCGCCGAGCAAGCGGATCAGCGGCCCTGCCGAAACCAGCGCCGCCGCCGTGATCACCAGCACCGCGCCCAGCGCCGCCAGCACCACCAGCGATTCCTCCATGCCGTCGGCTTCGTTCATCAGCAGCATCACCGCCGCGATCGCCCCCGGGCCGGCGAGCATCGGCATGGCCATGGGGAATACCGAGACATCCTCGATTTCCGGGCTGGCGGCGACCTTCTCCGCGCGCTCCTCGCGCCGCTGGGTGCGCTTTTCGAACACCATGTCGAAGGCGATGAAAAACAGCATCAGACCGCCTGCGATGCGGAAGCTGTTGAGTTCGATATGCAGCGCCGACAGCAGGTCTTCGCCGAACAGCGCGAAGATCAGCAGGATTACCGTCGCGATGAAGCTCGCCCGCAGCGCCATGTTGCGCGCCTGCAGCGCCGGCGCACCCTTGGTCAGCCCGGCATAGATCGGCGCACAGCCCGGCGGGTCGATCACCACGAACAGGGTGATAAAGGCGGAGATGAACAGCTCGGTCACTGACTGCCCGCCGGAGGCGCGACTTCGAGCTGCAGCACTTCGACCATTTCGCCATCAAGCAGCATGGTCACGCGGAAGCGGCGCGAACGATCGAGCGATACATCCCATTCATAGGCGAGGCTGCCGTCCAGCGACCTGCCCGCGCCACGAGCCGGGATTTCGAGATCGAGGCCGGTGGCGATGGCGATTTCCCTGCCCGCGCGGCAGTCGGCCACTTCCGTGCCGATGAATTCGGGTTCGACCAGCGGCTGCGCCAGCGCGTCGCCCTGGTCCATCACCCAGCGATATGTGCGATCCTTCTGCCGCTGCCACACGGTTGTGAAATAGCCATTCGATCCGTCGGGCCGCTGCCATGCGCCCTTCGTCACCGCGAGCGAGCCGTCGCAGCTCATCCACACCTGGTGCGGCTGCCACGCTACGCTTTGCGCGGGATTGGCGCGCCCCCTGAGCCAGGACTTCGCGGCAACCGGCTCCGGCACGAACATCACCCCGTCATCCGCGGCATATTCGGCAAAGGCGCTCCATTGCCCCTTCTCGCGCGCAAGCCGCGCAAAGGCGATTTCGGTCGCGACCACATCGCTCGGCTGCGCCTGCCCCGGCGCCCCGGCCAGCGCGCGGTTGATGATGCGATCGGGGAAGCTCTGGCGCGGACCCGAAGCACATGCCGCCAGCGTGGATAGCGCAGCGAGGAGCAGGAGTTTCTTCATAGCCCCTCCGGAACCTCCAGCCCTTCATTGCGATAAGCCGCGACCAGCGAATTGCGCAGCAGCACTGCGATCGTCATCGGCCCGACCCCACCCGGCACCGGCGTGATCGCGCCCGCGACCGCGCGCGCTTCGGCAAAATCGACGTCGCCCACCAGCTTGCCCTTCTCCGCACCCGGTTCGGGCGGGAGGCGGTTGATGCCCACGTCGATCACGGTAGCGCCCGGCTTGAGCCAGCTCGCCTTGACCATTTCGGGGCGACCCACGGCGGCAACCACGATATCGGCGCGGCGCACCACATCAGGCAGGTCTTTCGTGCGGCTGTGCGCGATGGTGACAGTGCAATTCTCCGCCAGCAGCAGTTGCGCCATCGGCTTGCCGACCAGGATCGAACGTCCGATCACCACCGCGTCGAGGCCCGATAGGCTGCCAAGCTGATCCTTGAGCAGCATCAGCGAACCGAGCGGCGTGCACGGCACCAGCCCGGGCAGGCCCAGCGCCAGCCGGCCGGTGCTGGTCGGCGTCAAACCGTCGACGTCCTTGTCCGGGCTGATCCGCGCCACCACCGCCTGTTCGTCTAGATGCCCCGGCAATGGCAGCTGCACCAGAATGCCGTCGACCGCGGGATCGGCATTGAGCCGGTCGACCAGCGCGATCAGCGCGTCCTGCGAAGTGTCTTGCGGCAAGCGGTGTTCGAAGCTGGCCATGCCGCAAGCGACCGTCTGCTTGGCCTTGGAAGCGACATAGACCTGGCTCGCCGGGTCTTCGCCCACCAGCACCACCGCCAGCCCGGCCTTGCGCCCCGCCCTGGCCTCGAATGCGCCGGCGAGTTCGCCCACCTGCTCGCGCAGGCTTGCTGCAAAGGCCTTGCCGTCGATCAGTGTCGCGGTCATCATGCGCTCCGGATTATGGCTTCGAGCACAATCAGCACGATGTTGAGCACGATGATCAACACCAGCGGGCTGAAGTCGATTGCGCCGGTGCTGGGCATAAGATTGCGGATCGGCCGCAGCAGCGGGTCGAGCAGCCGGTTGATCGAATTGTAGAACGACATCAGGAAGTCGTTCGAGGCGTTCACCACATTGAAGGCGAACAGCAGCCCGATCACGAACTGGATGATGATCAACATCACCAGCACGTTGCTGAGCATCGCGATGATATCGTAGATCGTGTAGAGAGCCTGCATCTAACCTGCTTCCGTTTTCTGCGTCCCGAAGTTGCGTGTTGCCCGAGTAACACGCCAAGGGCGAGCCCCCGCCGTGCTGCCCGTCCCGATTGCGCTAGCGCATCGATCAGGCGCGCACCAGCGTTCCGGCCCCGCGCGCTGTGAAGAATTCCAGCAGCATGGCATGCGGCACCCGCCCGTCGAGCACCACCGCCGCTTCGCAGCCCGATTCGACCGCGTTTACACAGGTTTCCAGCTTGGGAATCATCCCGCCCGAGATCGTTCCGTCGTCCTTGAGCCGCGCAATGTCGCCCGGCGTCAGGTCCGTCATCAGCTGCCCCTGCTTGTCGAGCACGCCCGCCACATCGGTCAGCAGGAACAGCCGCGCTGCGCCCAGCGCCGCCGCGATCGCGCCCGCCATGGTGTCGGCGTTGATGTTGTAGGTATGGCCGTCCTCGCCTGCGCCGATCGGCGCGATGATCGGGATCATGCCCGCAGCCACCGCCGTGTCGATGATCTTGGTGTCGACACGGCTCGGCTCGCCCACAAAGCCCAGGTCGATCGCGCGTTCGATATTGCTGTCGGGGTCGCGCGTGCTGCGTTCGACCTTGCGCGCCGTCACCAGCCCGCCGTCCTTGCCCGAAATGCCGATCGCCCGGCCACCCGCCCCTGCGATCCAGCCGACCAACTCCTTGTTGATCGCGCCCGACAGGACCATCTCGGCGATTTCCGCGGTGGCCTTGTCTGTGACGCGCAAGCCGTCGACAAAAGTGCTTTCGACGCCCAGCTTCTTGAGCATGGCGCCGATCTGCGGCCCACCGCCATGGACCACAACCGGGTTGATGCCCACGGCCTTGAGCAGCACGATGTCTTCGGCGAAGTCGCGCGCGGCCTCGGGATCGCCCATCGCATGGCCGCCATATTTCACCACGAAGGTGCGCCCGGCATAGCGCTGGAAATAGGGCAGCGCCTCGATCAGTACTTCGGCCTTGGCCAGCATGTTGGGATCGCTGCTCGCGCTCATCCGCTTCACTCCACTTCGCCCCTGGTGGCGCACGGCAGCGCGCTTAGCGGCTCAAGGCCGCGCTGCATAGCGCGAAGCGCTGTGGCGTCGCTACCACGATAGCGCAAATTGCGTATTGCCCGGGTCCATTGTGCCAACTCTCAGGAAAGATCGATTGACGGTTTCGAAGCCTTGTGATTGATCGTGCATCGGGTTTGGACAGGGGTAAATTCCATGAAATTGAATACGATTCGGCTCGGCCTGATGGTCGGTGCCATGGCTCTTGGCGTGCCAGCCATTGCGCAGGATGCTCCCGAACCGGCAGCGAATGCGGAAATGGAGGCGACCACTGCAGCCGAGGCCAAGCCGTGCGAACTGCACGTCTGGCCGACAGAGAACTACATTGGGATCAAGATGGGCCTGATTGTCGGGCTTCGGCCTTGTCGGCGCCGCGATTGACCAGGCTGGCCACAAGAAGGGCGTGGCCACAGTCAAGGACCTGATGCGCGAATATCTTGGCCCGGAAGTGCAGTTGAGCGAACTTGATCGGCTCGAATATGTCAGCATGTTGGGCCTCGATCCGGCGAAATATGACGTGGTGCTGCAAGCACCCACACCGTGGAACGAGGATCTCAAAAACAATCCAGAGCTGAAGGCCGAGGTCAAGGCGCTGAACAAGAAGATCAAGGCGAGTGAACGGATCACGGAGAGCACAAACCCGTGCTATGCGGAGCTGATCACCACGCACATCTTCTATCACAAGGCGATGATGTACGGTTCAAACCTGTTCACCGGCTGGGTGTTCCGTGAGTTCGACGGCAACAAGATTACTCGCGAGGGTACCGGCCAGGTCAAGAACCCGCTCGAGAATTTCCCTCCCAAGGATGAGACAATGATTGAAGCGGCGCAGATCGAGTTGCGCGACGCCTATGCCAAGGATTTCGCCGAATACGTCGAGAAGAAGGTGCCGCGTTAGAGCCCCATCCCCGAGCTAGCGGCCGAGTTCGGCCGCCAGCTCGGCGAAGTTCCGGTGCCCGGTGACGGGTGTGACCCGTTCAGCCCACATCGCGTCGATCTGCTCTACGATCGCGGGCGGAACCACTTTCGCGTCGCTGCCGACATCATGCACCTTGGTTGATTCGAAGTCAGTTATGCCAAGCCGCGCGGTCATCGAATCGCAGATCATCTGGTGGTTGAACTTGTCCTTGTGCGCATACATGAACTCTCGGCTGGTCATGTCCTCGACCAGCGCGGCAAGCTCGCCAGTAAGCTCGATGCCCATGAAATCGGCCAGCATGCGGATCATCGCCGGGCGGTTCTTCACCACCCAGCGATAGCTCGCCAGCAGCGTATCCGGCTCGTCGCGGCGGGCCCACCAGCTGAGCAGATGGGTGTAGTAATCGCACCCGCCGGGGCCGCCCATCAGCCATAGCGGCATGGATTCGTCGAGCGAGATCGAGCCGGGTTCGAACAGGTATCCTTCGAAGAAGCGATGGAACGAGGCATAGGTTTGGTGCGGATCACGCAACGTCACGACATAGCGCATGCCAGCTGGCAGGCGCTCGTATTCGCGGTGCGACTTGAAGCCTCGCGGCGAAGCGCGTTGCTCCACCGTCATGTCGAAATCGTTCTGCAGAGCGACATCTTCCCACGGCGTCATCCGGCTGATGTCGTCGAAATCCATGTCGCCCTTGCCGGTCGCGGCGCCCATGCGCAGCTGATGGAACATCTGCTGCATCATGGTGGTGCCGCTCTTGGCCCAGCTGGTGATGAACACATCGCCCGCCTGCGGCTCATAGGCCCGGTAGTTGACCGGCTCCACCGCCTGAAGCGCCATAAGGTTCTGGCCGATTTCCTCGATCGTGCGGGCGCGGCGCCCAACTCCTGCTGTCATAGCAATTCCCTCTCCCCTGCGCCCCAAGGGAAGCTTATGCACTTTCGGCCCGGCGCGGCAAGGCAGGGCGCGATCAGAACGGGTTGATGCCGAAGCCGCGGCGCTGCAGATCGGCATGCGCGGCGGTGGCGCTGGGCGCCATCTTCACGCCTTCGAGCAAATGCGCATTGCCCACGCCGTGATATTTCGCGGCGACCCCGCACACCCAGATCTCCGCCCCGCGCGCGACCAGGTCAGCGACATTGTTGTAGTTCTGGTTGCGCATCGGCGCGCCGTCGGCGTCCTGGTATTTCTCGCCATAGCGCGCGTCGTTCACCACATCGAACACTGCCGGGCCGTGCACCACGATCGCGACCTTGACCCGCGCCGGATCGACCCCCTCGGCTTCCATCGCGCGGATGAAGGCAAGCGCGCGGGCGAAGGAGCCATTCGGCTTGCCCGCTTCGGACGGGCCGGCATCGAAGCTGTGCTTCCACTCCGCATCCGCCGGGAATTCCATCTGGTTGGTCACGGTCGCTTCGCCTGCGGCATGGTGGTCGGCCAGCGCGGGCGCAGCGAGCATGGCGAAAGCGAGTGCAAGCGGTGCGATGAATTTCATTGATGCGATGTCCCTGTTTGAATCCGTTTCGCAGGCCTTAGCGCGGCCCGCCGCAAGAGACAAAGCCGGCACGCGCTACGAGATCAGGAAAATCCGCGTGCCTTCTCGAGCAGCGCCGAAATCTCGTCGAGCATCGCCAGCCTTTGCTTCTTGAGCTCCTCGGCATGTTCGTCGCTGACAGGCTCGATCTCGGCTTCGACCCGGTGGATCGTGCGGTTGAGCTCGTGATAGCGCTCGGCGATATTGGCGAAATGCGGGTCATCGACCTTGAGCCGCGTAAGCAGCGCCACATCGTCCGGAAAAGCCTCGTGAAGTTCGTGCGGGGTATGCTGCGACATGTGAAGCTCCCTTCCTTGCATCGCCGGTGCTCCCACCATAATAGCACGGCGCGCGCGGCAAAGGGCAAGCGCAGTTGCGGAGAGGCAGCAGATGAACTCGATTACGGCCACCATGCTTGGCGCGGCGGCGGCGCTGTTCGCGGCCCCGGCCGCTTCCCATGCCGAACCCGCGCCGCAGCAGGCCTTCTGGGACGCGCTGGCGAGCCATTGCGGCAAGGCCTATGCCGGCGAGCTTGCGAGCGAGGATGAGCGCGACGCCGACTGGCGCGGCCGCGCCATGGTGGCGCATTGGGCACAGTGCGACGCGGATCGCATCGCCATCGCCTTCCATGTTGCAGACGCGCAAAGAAGCGATGGCTGGGATCGCTCGCGCACCTGGCTCGTCACCCGCACCGAGGCTGGCCTGCTGCTGAAGCACGACCATCGGCATGACGATGGCGAGGCCGATGCGATGACCTTCTATGGCGGCGACACGGCGGATCATGGATCGGCCGAAGCGCAGGATTTCCCGGTCGATGCCGAAAGCATCGCGCTTTTCGAAGCGGGCGGCCTTGCCGCCTCGCTCACCAATGTGTGGCGGATCGAAGTCACGCCCGCAGGCAGCGAAGGTGCCACCTTCACCTACCAGCTGACCCGGCGCAACGATCCGACGCGGCGCTTCCGCGTGACGTTCGATGCGAGCGAAGCGGTCGAAGCCCCTCCGCCCGCCTGGGGCTGGTGATCGAGGCCTCGATCAGGCTGCCGCGCGCGCCTTCGTCACGATCGCGGTAATCTCGTCGAGCAGCGCGAGCCGCTTCTTCTTGAGCGATTCGGTGCGCTCGTCGCTGGCCGCTTCGGCCTCGCTTTCGATGCGGTGCACTTCGCGATTGATCTCGTGATACTCGTCCGCAAGCCGCGCATAATGCGCATTGTCCTGCTTGAGCCGACTGACCAGCTCGCGATCGCGGGCGAAGATCTGGGTCAGTTCGTTCGGCGTATGCTGCGACATATGGATGCCTCTCTTTGTGCAGTGGTGATGCAGCCACGCTAGCAGATGCCCGCGATGTGACGTTGAGGCAGATCAAATTTGCCGCGCCAGCGCCGATCCCCGCGCCGCTATTTGTCCTGCTGCTTGAGCGCCCAGGGATTGAGATGCTCGTCCGGTTTTGCGGCGGGCCTGGCCTGCTGGGCCTCGTCGGGCGAAGGCACCGAGCAATAGGCCGTTAGCAGCACGCCCGACGCCCACAACAGGGCGCGCCAGCGGCTGCGGAAGATGGCCTGGTGCTTCGCGAACATGGCGCATCATATAGCCAGACACTGGTTGAGCCCGGGTTCGCGGGGCGCCATGCGACACATGCGACACAGTCATAAGAGAAAAAATTCCGGCTCAGGTACAGTAAGGGCCGGCGAGGGAAGCGGGGATGATCCGGGAGGTGACGGACGGTGCGCAAGCCCCTTCGCTATCACGCGCGCGCGGCGCGCCTATCAGCTTAGCATCCTACTCCGCCGCTTGCGTTCCTTCGCCCGCATCGCCGAACAGGCCCGGCCCGTCATCCTCGGCAGCGGCGCCTTCGTTCGCGGCTTTCGCCTTCTGGCGCTTGTCGAAGCTGGCCCACACGTCGTTCCAATTGCCCTTGGTCGCGGCCTTCGAATATTCGGTCGCGCGGGTTTCGAAGAAGTTGGCGTGCTCCACCCCGTTGAGCAGCGGTGCGAGCCACGGCAGCGGGTGGTCGTCCACCATGTAGATCGGCTGCAGGCCAAGCTGGCCCAGCCGCCAGTCCGCGATGTAGCGGATGTATTTCTTGATTTCCTTCGCGCTCATCCCGCTGACCGGGCCCATCTCGAAGGCGAGATCGATGAAATTGTCTTCCAGCCGCACCGTCTTCTGGCAGATGTCGATGATGTCTTCCTTCACCGCCTTGGTGTAGCAATCGCGCTCGCGCACGAATTCGTGGAACAGCCGCACGATGCCTTCGCAGTGAAGGCTTTCGTCACGCACCGACCAGCTAACGATCTGGCCCATGCCCTTCATCTTGTTGAAGCGCGGGAAGTTCATCAGCATGGCGAAGCTGGCGAACAGCTGCATCCCTTCGGTGAAGCCGCCGAAGGCCGCCAGTGTGCGGGCGATATCCTCGTCCGTGTCCACGCCGAACTGCTGCAGGAAGTCGTGCTTGTCCTTCATTTCCTCATATTCGAGGAAGGCCGAATATTCGCTTTCGGGCATGCCGATCGTGTCGAGCAAATGCGAATAGGCGGCGATGTGTACCGTCTCCATGTTGGAGAAGGCGGTGAGCATCATCTTGATCTCGGTCGGCTTGAACACGCGGCCATACTTGTCGTGGTAGCAATCCTGCACCTCGACGTCGGCCTGGGTGAAGAAGCGGAAGATCTGCGTGAGCAAATTGCGCTCGTGCTCGGAAATCTTCTGTGCCCAGTCGCGGCAATCCTCGCCCAGGGGAACTTCCTCGGGCATCCAGTGGATCTGCTGCTGGCGTTTCCAGAACTCGTATGCCCAGGGGTATTCGAACGGCTTGTAGGTCTTGCGGGCTTCGAGCAACGACATCTGGTGGTCTCCGTGAATCAGCACAAAATTTGAATATAGGGAATCATGGCGGCAATTCGAAGGCAAGCAGGGGTGTTTTGGCGGGGATAAGCCGTGCTTTTTTTGAGTCGGGCCGAGGCAGGCAATTGCCCGCGCCCTGGCCTGGGGAGGGCGCGGAAGGCAGGTGATTCGCGCCCCTTATATCGGCGTTAACCTTTTTCGCGCGGTCGAAGGGTGGCGATAACCATCGTGACCCGCAGAAAACCGCAAAAATACTGCTTTAAGAGATACTTAATGGGCTTTCGGCTAACTTTTGGGAGTTATGTCGCAGGAACCCTCTCCTCACTCTTTCGCCCTGCGCGAAGAGATCAACCTGGCGCTCGCCACCCGCAGCGATTACGCTGCGTGGTCGCCTGCGCTCAAGGCGCTGGAGGAAGAGCATTCGCGCGAGCGCGTGTACCAGGGCCTGCAGTTCCAGATCCTCTTCGCACTCACCATCAGCCTGGGCGCGCTGCTGTTCGACGCCTTTGCGCTGCCCGAAATGCTCGACGTGGCACTGCTGTGGCGGCTGGCGACGATCGTGCCGCTGTCCGTGGCGGGCCTGTTCCTGCTGCGCAAGCACCAGCTCGGCCAGATCAAGCTGGCGGCGGCAGGCGCGCTGATCAGCATCGGAATGCTGGCGATGTATTTCGCCAGCTTCGCCACGCCCGAAGCGATGGCGCGCTATACGCTGGCCACCACTTTCCTGCTCGGCATTTCGTGCCTGGGGCTGGCGCTGCCCTTCCGCCCCGACGAGCTCAAGCGTTTCGCGCTGGCCTTCACGCTCGCCACTTCCGCAGTGGCGATGTGGCCCAATGCGTTGCCGCCGCTCGAGCTGGGGCTCTACATCGTGCTGACTTCGCTGGTGGGCATCCCCGCATGGGCGATCGCGCGGCGCAGCTGGCAGCTCAACGCGCGCAGCTTCCTGCTCGACCAGCGCGACGAGATGACGCGGATCGAGCTTGAGCGGAACAACCAGCTGCTGCGCCAGCTTTCCGAGCAGGACCCGCTGACCGGCCTGCGCAACCGCCGCAAGTTCGAGCGCGTGGTGGGCGAGCGGCTGCGCGGGCTTTCGAGCAGCCGCGCCAAGCATGGCAAGCTGGCGGTGATGATGATCGACCTCGATCACTTCAAGGCCTTCAACGATCGTCACGGCCACCAGGCGGGCGACCGCTGCCTTGCGCTCGCCGCGGCGCAGCTGCAGGCGGTGTTCCCGAGCCGCTACGGCGTGTTGGCGCGCTATGGCGGCGAGGAATTCATCGCTGCGGTGCGCGAACGCCATCCGGGCGAGGCGCGACTGCTGGCCGAGGAAATGCGCGCCGCCATCGCCGCGATGCTGGTACCGGTGCGCGACGATGCTAAGCCGCTCATCACCACCAGCATCGGTCTGGCGCTGGCCCCGGCCAACCGCCAGCTTGACCTTGAGGACCTGATCGAGATGGCCGACGTCGCGCTCTACAGCGCCAAGCGCGCAGGGCGTGACCGGGTCGAAGTGATCGAAGCCGACGAAGGCCTCGACGCGGGCAGCCACCGGAGTAGCGAAGATCCACGCGACCGCCGCCGCGCATAAGGCTCGCTCCGCTGCGCTAGTCGCGCCGCCGCTTCTTCGAGCTGAACCAGCTGCCTCCACCGAGCACGGTGATGCCTAGGAAGAAGCCGAAATCGTACCACCTGCCGGTGTTGGGCACGGCATAGACCGCGATCCCCTCGTCGAACAACGAGCCGATCCAGGCCCAGGGGAAAATGAAGCCGTGCCACAGCCCCCACCAGAAGCCGGGCACGTCCTCTCCGGTCGCAACCCCCGCGTCAATCTGCGCGGCGCAGGCTGAAAGGAGCAGCGCCAGCGCGGCGCAGGCGAGAATGCGGGTGGCTTGTTGTGGCTTCATGGCAAGGCTCCTGCCGCTGCGCGGATCGACCGCGCCAAACGCAGCCGATCCTATGCGCAGCCGAAGCCGGGTGCAAGTTGCGGTACTTGCTGGCCTTTCAGACAGAGGCGAAGGCCCGCTCCTGCATCACTGGCAGGCGAGGCATTCCTCGTAATCGGTCTGCTCGCCGCCGGCGGTCAGTTCGATCTTCGGTGCGTCGGCGGTGTTGTCCGCTTCCACCCCGCCCGCGAAACCGGCGCGCTGCACCGACTTCGAGCGGAGGTAATAGAGCGACTTGATGCCCTTCTCCCACGCCTGGAAGTGCAGCATCATCAGGTCCCACTTGTCGACGTCAGCCGGGATGAACAGGTTCAGCGACTGCGCCTGGTCGATATAGGGTGCACGGTCAGCGGCGAATTCGAGCAGCCAGCGCTGGTCGATTTCGAAGCTGGTCTTGTAGACCGCCTTTTCTTCCGGCGTCAGGAAGTCGAGGTGCTGCACCGAACCGCCACGCTCGAGGATCGTGTTCCACACCGCGACTGAATCCTTCGATTTGTCGCGCAGCAGTTTCTCGAGATAGGGATTCTTGACGATGAAGCTGCCCGACAGCGTCTTGTGGGTATAGATATTGGCCGGGATCGGCTCGATGCAGGCGCTGGTGCCGCCGCAGATGATCGAGATCGACGCGGTGGGCGCAATCGCCATCTTGCAGCTGAAGCGTTCCATCACGCCCATGTCTTCGGCATCGGGGCATGCGCCGCGTTCCTGCGCCAGCAGCATAGAGGCTTCTGAGGCCTTGGCCGCGATGTGCTTGAACATCTTGAGGTTCCACACCTTCGCCATCGGGCTTTCGAAGCCGATCTGCTTCATCTGCAAGAAGGAGTGGAAGCCCATCACGCCAAGGCCGACCGAACGTTCGCGGCTGGCGGAATATTTGGCGCGAGCCATCTCGTCGGGCGCGCGGTCGATATAGTCCTGCAGCACATTGTCGAGGAAGCGCATCACGTCCTCGACGAAGCGCTTGTCGGTGTTCCACTCGTCCCAGGTCTCAAGGTTGAGCGAGGAGAGGCAGCACACGGCGGTGCGATCATTGCCCAGGTGGTCGATGCCGGTCGGCAGGGTGATTTCCGAGCACAGGTTCGAGGTCGAGACCTTGAGCCCCAGGTCGCGGTGATGCTTGGGCATCATCCGGTTCACCGTGTCAGAGAAGACGATATAGGGCTCGCCCGTGGCGAGGCGGGTTTCGACCAGCTTCTGGAACAGGCTGCGCGCATCGACCTTGCCGCGCACGCTGCCGTCGCGCGGCGACTTGAGTTCGAACTCGTCGCCATTGCGCACCGCTTCCATGAATTCGTCGGTCACCAGCACGCCGTGGTGCAGGTTCAGCGCCTTGCGGTTGAAGTCGCCCGAGGGCTTGCGGATCTCGAGGAACTCCTCGATCTCGGGGTGGCTGATGTCGATGTAGCAGGCAGCCGAACCGCGCCGCAGCGAGCCTTGCGAAATCGCCAGCGTGAGCGAATCCATCACGCGCACGAAGGGGATGATGCCGCTGGTCTTGCCGTTGAGGCCAACCGGCTCGCCGATCCCGCGGACATTGCCCCAATAAGTGCCGATGCCGCCGCCCTTCGAAGCCAGCCAGACGTTCTCGTTCCAGGTGCCGACGATGCCTTCGAGGCTGTCAGACACCGAATTGAGGTAGCAGCTGATCGGCAGGCCGCGATTGGTGCCGCCGTTCGACAGCACCGGGGTTGCTGGCATGAACCACAGCTTCGAGATGTAGTCGTAAAGCCGCTGGGCGTGCTCCTGGTCATCGGCATAGGCATCGGCGACGCGGGCGAACAGGTCCTGGTAGTCTTCGCCGGGCAGCAGGTAGCGGTCGGTCAGGGTTTCCTTGCCGAATTCGGTCAGCAGCGCGTCGCGGCTGGAATCGGTCACGATGGTGAAGCGGCGGTCATTGACCTTCTTGCTGTCGATTTCGGCAGCCGATTTCGCCACCGCCGCCATGGCTCCGGCGAGCGCTTCCCCGGCCTTTTCGGCCACCAGCGCTTCGGTTCCCTTGTCTTCGCTTTCCATTGCAACTGCCTTGTTCGCTTCCGGGGCATCCTGTGCCTGCGGGGACTGGCGCTTGTTCTTGGGCTGCCTGGTTTCGGTTTCGACAGCGCCTTCCGCTTCGTTATCCAACCCCATTGCCGCCTCGTCGCCAGTCCTCAAATCCATTATTTGCCCCGCTTCTCGCTTTGCGTTTCTACGTTCCCCGCGGCCATCCCTTTTTCCAAGCGATGTTCCGCATGTGTTCGATTCGGCGGGTCATCCCCACCTAGCAATTCTGAAGGCCTTCTGGGGAATTAGTTTTCCCTTTTTTGCCCACAGAGAGGGCGCGGGATTGCCGTGAATCGACCGACTCTTCCCTCTAACGCAGAGATGGTGCCTGCGCTCGGAAAAACTAGGTCTTGTGGGTGCCCCCGCAGCCTCAACCACTAGATACTGAATCAGAGGAGGGTCCGGTGCAAGAGGGTAAATTCGTATTTACTGTGGGCCGGAGGGCTCGCGAGGGGTGTATTACCATGCTGCAACGCCGCGACGCGCCGGAAATCCTTGGGTCGCGGCCCGCGCAACCCCAAAAATGAATCCGTGAAAAAATTTTTGCGGGCAAAAAGGACTGCCGGGGGTTGTGAATCAATCGAATCCCGCGGCGCAATTTTCGAATCCGGAAAGGGCGCTCGGGACGCCCCATGGTCGGCCAGGAATGCTCCGCCTGACGCCACATTGGCGCCGCGCTCCCCACCCGCAGACTGGGCAGCGCGACGCCAAGGCGTCCCGACTCACGCAATGAGTCAGGAAGGGGGATTCATCGCGATCGACAGTGCCAGCACCGGCGCGCCGGGCTTGCCTGCCGCTTGGGCGATGCGGTTTGCCTCGACCCGCTTCAACTGCTTGTTGAGGCTCGCCATCTGGGACTCGCTGCGCGCCAGGATCACATTTGCCTGGATCACCTGGTCGTCCGGATATCCGACCGGCAGTTCACCGATCGAATCGAGCCGCTCGACCGCTTTCATCGCAATGCGGTCGACTTGGGGGTCACCCGACCTGCGATAGAGCGTGACGTTCTCCGCCCGCCCTTCCGGGTCCACCTGGAAGCGAACCTGGGCAAAGCCGCCGCGGAAGCGCCAATTGTCCAGATCGATGATGCCGAGTTCGCGATCGAGATCGTGTGAGACATCGGAGATGAAGTGCTGCGTGCCGTCGGCAGTGGGAACCACCCTGATTTCCTGCGAGGCAAGCGGGGATGTGAAAGCCGCGCCCGCAAAGAGGGAGGCGAGACTGAGTGAGAGAAGCTTGTTCATGGGATCATCCTTTCGAGTGTAAAAGATGATCGGCCGCAGAGAGTACCGCACTAAGTGCGACTTTTATCATTCAGCGATGACGGTCATTGGTCGATCGGGGCGCCGTAAGCCTGCGGGCACATGCGTCGTCCTGGGCGCGATTATACGCCTATTAACCATGCTGTCAAACGACCCTTCGTATCGTGTCGCTTCCATACAAAACCATGCCGGTCGTACCCGGCGCGGCTGACTTTATGGGAGACGCAGGCCCGCGATTTGCCCCTCGCCGCAACAATAGTTCGCCCGCCAGCACGCGACTCGATGCGGCCTGCGGCGAGCGTATCGGCGCTAGGCGGGATGCGCTGCGTGGGCGTGCTCGGCGATCGCATCGGCGATCGTGTCGACCAGCTCCAGCGGCAGGTCGTGGCCCCAGCCCGGGAAGGTCTTGAGCTTGGCGCCGGGGATCGCCGCGGCGGTGGCGCGGCCACCCTCTACCTTGACCAGCGGATCGTCCTCGCCATGCAGCACCAGTGTGGGCGCTTTCACCCGCTTGAGCCGTTCGGTCCGGTCGCCATCATGGATGATCGCGGCGAGCTGGCGCTGGAGCCCTTGCGGATAGACCGAGCGGCGCACGTTCTCGATCACGCGCTGGCGCTGGGCTTCGGGATCGGGCCGATAGCCCGGGCTGCCGATCGCCGCGGAAACGCGCATGCCATGCGCGACCAGATCCGCCTCTTCCATCGAAGGCGGCGGCGTGGTGAGCGGCTCGATCGCCTTCCTGTCGGCTTGCGGCAGCTTGCGATTGCCCGTGGTCGAGAAGATCGAAATGAGGCTGTGCAGCCGGTGGCCGTGCTCCACCGCCATCAGCTGCGCGATCATGCCGCCCATCGAAGCGCCAACCACATGCGCGCGCTCGATCCCCAGCGCATCGAGCAGGCCCATCCCGTCGGCCGCCATGTCCGACAGCGTGTAGGGCACGCGCGGCCGGAAGCCGAGCCGGGTGAGCAGCATCTGCCGCACCATGCCGGGAGCCTTCGCGCCTTCGAACTTGTGGCTGAGCCCGATGTCGCGATTGTCGTAACGGATCACGTGGAAGCCGCGTTGGGCGAGGCCCTGCACCAGCTCGATCGGCCACAGCGTCATCTGCGCGCCGAGCCCCATCACCAGCAGCATCGGCGGGTTCGCCGGATCGCCGTGCGTATCGTATTCAAGTTCGATCGAATTGGCTGTGATCCTGGGCATATCTCGCGCATCTCCCTTTGGTGCAAAAGCATGGGCGCCACTCGGGCCAAAGCCCGGGCGACGCCCCATGCATATCGCGAAACGCGCGCTTGTCGAGCGCCGCAACGGGAAACGGCGGGCCGGATGGCCTGCCGTCGCCCCTTCGCGGCAAGCTGCCGCTAAAGGCCGAAGCTGACGACCTTGCCCTCGCTTTCGCTGCGGGCGAGGTGCGCGCTTTCCATCTTGGCGAGCTTCGCTTGCAGCCTGTCATGCTCGCGCATGTTGTCCGCGAAGATGATGTTCGCCTGGTAGGTCTGGCCTTCGGCATTGGCGACCGGCGCGTCATCGAGATTGCCGAGCCGACGCACTGCGCGCGTCGCCACCATGTCGGTCGAACGGTCGCCCGAGCTTGTCAGCGTCTGGAAGTTTTCTGCCCGGCCATTTTCGTCGAGCGTGAAGCGCAGCTGCACGATGCCGCTCTTGGGCGTGACGTTCGTGTCGTGCTGCGCGGCTTCGAGCCGGCGGTCGAGATTGCGCGTCACATCGGCCTGCCACTGATCCATTTCGGCTTGCGAATGGACCACGATCTGCTCGTCGGCGAGCGCGGGGGAGATTGCGGCAAGGCTCAGGGCCGCCGCGAGCGAAGTCTTGATAAGGGTCTGCATTTGATCATCCTCTCGTTAGCGTGGATGACCGGCCAGTTTGACCAGGGCCAGCGAGCACCAGTCCCATCACTCGTGCCGCGGTTTGTATGGTCGATCGGGAAGCGAGGCGCTTGGGGGATTGTCCTTGGGGGCTGTTGCACCCCGCTTCCTGTCCCCCATAATGCCGATCGGGGCGAAAGCCTCAATCCCAGATCGGCGAATGGCATGGGTGCTCGGTGCAGCGACCGGAATGCCCGACGAGCGGGCGATTGCGTCCGATGAATGGCGAGCGGCCTGCCAGCGAGCTCGAATCTTCGCGCGCTAACCCACCGCAGTGCCGAACAATTTGCCGACTCCGGCAGTGACAGCCATCGCCAGCGCGCCCCAGAACACGACACGCATGACCGGCTTGGCGAGCGGAGCCCCGCCTGCATGCGCACCCATCGCGCCGAGCAGCGCAAGCGCAAGCAGCGAGACCGCGACCACCCCTGCCGTCAGCATCGCCACCGGAACCAGCAGCACGACCAGCAGCGGCAGCGCCGCGCCCACCGAGAAGGTCAGCGCGGAAGCAAACGCCGCTTGCAGCGGGCGCGCAGCGGTCGCTTCGGACAGGCCCAGCTCGTCGCGGCGATGCGCCGCCATCACGTCATGCGCGGTCAGCGCTTCGGCCACTTGCCGGGCGAGCCCTGGTTCGAGCCCGCGATCGACATAGATGCCGGTCAGCTCGTCCAGCTCGGCTTCGGGCTGGGTCGCCAGCTCGGCGGTTTCGCGGGCGATGTCGGCCGCTTCGGTATCCGCCTGCGAACTGACCGAGACATATTCGCCTGCCGCCATCGAGAGTGCGCCTGCGGCAAGCCCGGCAAAGCCCGCAAGCAGCACGGCAGGCTTGTCTGCGGCAGCGGCGGCGACGCCGACTATCAGGCTGGCGGTAGAGACGATCCCGTCATTGGCGCCGAGCACGGCGGCGCGCAGCCAGCCGATCCGGTCGATATTGTGGCGTTCGACATGCAAGCGGCTCATCGACGACTCACGCTGCCTAAGCCTCGGCAAGCTCTTCAGGCATCAACCGCATTACGTGGTCCTCGAAATCGACGTCGCAAGCAGTCGCTTGTCCGTCGATGGAGAACCCGGAGTAGCATTCAGAGGCAATCTCGTCGCAAATGTTTCGGTAGGCCGGAAAACCGCCAAAATAGGGCAACATGACACGCGGTTTGCCCGGGATGTTCGCGCCCATGTACCAGCTGTTGGCATCCGGTAAGGTCGTCGTCGCTGCGACCGAATTATTGTGCTCCACCCATGCCAGCTCACACGCTGGCAAAGGCTCGAATTCCTGCGCGCCGCGGTCGCGCATCATCACCATCACATCTGCGATGTAATCGACATGCTGCTCGATCGAGCTGACCATATTGGTCAGTACCGATGGGCTGCCAGGGCCGGTGACCAGGAAGAGGTTGGGGAAGCCCGCACTCATCAGGCCGAGGAAGGTGATCGGCCCAGCCGCCCATTTCTCCGCCAGAGTCTGGTTTCCTTTGCCGCGGATCTCGATCCTTTCGAGCGACCCCGTCATCGCGTCAAATCCGGTTGCCAGCACCAGCGCATCGGCTTCGTAAAATCGCTCGCTGGTGCGTAAGCCATGCGCTTCAATCCGTTCGATCGGCGTCGTCTTGATATCAACCAGCTCGACATTGTCGCGATTGAAATTCTCGTAATAGCCGATGTCGACGCAAAGCCGCTTGGTCATGATATGATGCGAACGCGGTATCAGCTTCTCGGCCGTCTCGGGATCATCGACCCCTTCGCGGATCTTTTCGGCGATAAAGGCCTCCATCCGTTCCGCAGCGGCGGGATCGACAGTGATGTCGGCATAGGCACCGGTAAATCCGATCAGTCCGCCGACAGCATAGCGGCGCTCCATATCTGCACGGAAAGTCTCTTCATCTAGTTTGGTGGCAAGAACGGGCGTACGTGGTAAAATCCTGCCCGATCCGACGGCGGATTCCCGAGCGGTTGCGCGCAGCTGCGCATAATTCGCCTTAATCGCCTGCTCTTCCTCGGGCGGAATGGCGTAATTGTGCGCCGGCACGACATAATTGGGCGTGCGCTGGAATATTGTCAGCCGCTCGGCCTGTTTGGCGATGATCGGAGTGGACTGGACGGAGCTTGAGCCGGTGCCGATTACCGCGACTCTCTGGCCAGTAAAATCGACCCCTTCATGCGGCCATTGGCCGGTGAGATAGACCGGCCCCGCGAAGTCATCCAATCCGGGAATGTCGGGCCGGTTGAACGAGGAAAGGCATCCGGTGCCCATGATGCAAAAACGCGCGCTGAAGCTATCGCCGCGATCGGTCTCGATCGTCCAACGCTTCGCATCGTCATTCCATACCGCCCGTTCGACCCGGGTTTCGAACTGGATATCGCGCCTGAGATCGAACCGCTCGGCCACGTGTTGGAGATAACGCAGGATCTCGGGCTGCGGCGCATAACGCTCGCTCCATGCCCATTCCTGCTGCAAGTCCTCGTCGAAGGAATAGGAATAGTCGTAGCTCTCGATATCGCAGCGCGCGCCAGGATAGCGGTTCCAGTACCACGTGCCCCCGACATCGTCGGCCGCTTCGATCACCTTGGCTGTGAAACCTAGCCCGCGCAGCTTGTGCAGCATATAGAGGCCGGAAAATCCGGCTCCGACAACAATCGCGTCAAATTCCCGTTCCGCCATAGCGCTCTCCCTTCGCTGCGACTGCAGGAGTGTGCGCGGGGAGACGCGCCGAGTCCAGCGCGTTCTAGGGCACCAGCACCGTGTCTTCCGCGGCCGGCAAGGTTTCGGGAAAATCGAGCGTATAGTGCAGCCCGCGGCTTTCCTTGCGCCGCAGCGCGCTGGTCACGATCAGCTCGGCCGATTGCAGCAGGTTCCTGAGCTCGATCAGGTCCGTGGTAACGCGGAAGTGGCCGTAATAATCGTCGACCTCGTCAGTCAGCAGCTTGATCCGGTGCGCCGCGCGCTCGAGCCGCTTGGTGGTGCGTACGATCCCGACATAGTTCCACATGAAGCGGCGGATCTCGGTCCAGTTCTGCTTGATCACCACTTCCTCGTCGGAATCGGTGACGCGGCTTTCGTCCCAATCCTTGATCGCGGGCGGAGCGTCGAGCGCGTCCCAGCTGGCGAGGATGCCCTTCGCGGCGGCTTCGCCGAACACGAAGCATTCGAGCAGGCTGTTCGAAGCAAGCCGGTTCGCGCCGTGCAGCCCGCTTTCGGTGCATTCGCCCGCCGCCCAAAGGCCGGGCAAATCGGTGCGCGCGTCGAGCCCGATCAGCACGCCGCCGCAGGTGTAATGCTGCGCCGGGACGACCGGGATCGGCTCCTTCGTCATGTCGATGCCAAGCCCGAGCAGCTTCTCGTAGATGGTCGGGAAGTGTTCGCGCACGAATTCTGGCGGCTGGTGGCTGATGTCGAGATGGACGTAGTCGAGGCCGTACCGCTTGATCTGGTCGTCATTGGCGCGCGCCACGATGTCGCGCGGGGCCAGCTCCATCCGCTCCGGGTCGTACTTCTCCATGTAGCGTTCGCCGGTGACGGGGTTGTAGAGCCGCCCGCCTTCGCCGCGCACCGCCTCGGTAATGAGGAAGTTCTTGACCTCGAGATTGTAGAGACAGGTCGGGTGGAACTGCATCATCTCCATGTTGGAGACGCGGCAGCCTGCGCGCCATGCCATGGCGATCCCGTCGCCCGTCGCGCCGCGCGGCGCAGTCGAGAACTGGTAGACGCGCCCGGCCCCGCCCGAAGCCAGCACGGTGGCGCGCGCCAGGTGCTTTTCGACCTTGCCGGTGACTTCGTTGAGCGCATAGGCGCCCCACACGCGGCCATCGCCCCGGAAACGCTCTCCATGCCGCCCGGTGACAAGGTCGATGCAGGCGCGCCCGGGCAAGAGCGTGATGTTGGGATTTTCCTCCGCCGCCTTGAGCAGCGCGGCCTGCACTGCCCAGCCGGTGGCGTCGGCCACATGGACAATGCGGCGATGCGAGTGCCCGCCTTCGCGGGTGAGGTGGAGGTCAGCGCCTTCACGGTTGAACGGCACGCCCAGTTCGATCAGCCGCTCGATCGAGCGCGGGGCGTTCTCGATCACGAATTCCACCGTCTCGCGCCGGTTGAGGCCAGCACCCGCAACCATGGTGTCGCGGATGTGGTTCTCGAACGTGTCGCCCGCGTCGAGCACCGCAGCGATTCCGCCTTGCGCCCATGCCGTGCTGCCCGAACGCAAATCGCCCTTGGCCAGCACCAGCACGCGCTTGGTTTCGGCCAGCGCCAGCGCCGCGGTAAGCCCCGCCGCGCCCGAACCGATGATCAGGACGTCGTGCTCGGTTCCGCTCATCAGCCCGAACCTGTCAGCTGCACGAACACGTCTTCGAGATCGGGCTCACGCGTCGTCACGTCCTCGATCACATAGCCGTGCTCCTGCACCTTCGCGAGCACCTGGCCCGCGCTTGCCCGGTCGCGGTTGTAGGTGATCTCGAGCGTACGTGCGTCGAGCAAATCAGCCTTAGTGAAACCTTCTTCCATGATCGGGCCGGACAGGTCCTTGTCGACCGAGACCCGCACGATCTTCTCGCGCGCCATGTCCACCAGCTCGCGGGTCGGTTTGTTCGCAATCAGCTCGCCATGGTTGATGATGGCGATCCGGTCGCACAGCTCTTCGGCCTCTTCGAGGTAATGCGTGGTGAGCACGATGGTGACGCCGTCGTCATTGAGCCTGGAGACGAGTTCCCACAGCTGCTTGCGCAGTTCGACATCGACCCCGGCGGTCGGCTCGTCGAGCACCAGGATCGGCGGCGAATGGACCATCGCCTTGGCCACCAGCAGGCGGCGCTTCATCCCGCCCGACAGCGTGCGGGCATAGGCATCGCGCTTGTCCGCCAGCCGCACCGCTTCGAGCAGCGCCTCGCTGCGCCGCAAATGCTTGGCGATGCCATAGAAGCCGCCCTGGTTCTCCAGCACTTCGAACGGCGTGAAGAAAGGATCGAACACGATTTCCTGCGGCACGATGCCGATCGACCGTTTCGCATTGCGCGTACGCGTGTCGATGTCGAAACCCCAGATTTCGGCGCTGCCGCCGGTCTTGGTGACGAGCCCGGCAAGGATGTTGATCAGCGTCGACTTGCCCGCGCCATTGGGGCCGAGCAGGCCGAAGATCTGGCCTTGCGGCACGTCGAAGCTGACGCCCTTGAGCGCTTCCTTGCCCGGCGCCCCCTTGATGCCGGCATAGGTTTTCGCAAGGTCGCGGATCGAAATGGCGGGCGGATTGGTCATGGCCTGCGCACTAAGCCTTTATGCGAAGTCTGCAAAGGGGTTGGTGACCCGTTGCGAATCCGCGCGCTTCTTACTATTCGCCTCTCCATGAGCATTGCACCGCCCGAAGTGATCACGGTCGAAACCACCCGCGTCAGCTGCGACGGCGCCAGCGGAATCCGCGGCGGCGCCAATTATCGCCCGGCCGCGCTGGGCCATCCGCGCGTCTATTTGCAGATCGACGAGCACGGCTATGTCGACTGCGGCTATTGCGACCGGCGCTTCGTGCTCAAAGGCGGCCCGGCGGACGGTGTCGACCAGTCGCAGCTGCCCGACATTTCGGAAGGCGCCAGCCCGCAATAAGCGCTGAGTGCTAGGACGCTCCACTCATCCCCAGTTCAGCAAAATATGGTATGAATCCTTTCAGGCACTTAGCCTTGTAAGGAGTAACGCCATGCCCCGTTTATTGCCTATTGCCCTGATAGCCGGCGCTGCGCTCGGCCTGCTCGCATCGCCGGTCCTCGCCGGTGACGAACCGCAGGACCATTCGCAGCACGAACACGAAATGACCAAGGGCGAGAAGGAACTCGCCAAGCTGCTCGAAGGCCGCGTCGCGGGCGAGCCGACCAGCTGCATCCGGACGACCGGAAACCAGAGTTTCCGGATCATCGACGAAACCGCGCTGGTCTATGGCTCGGGCAATACGATCTACGTCAATCGCACCAAGCACCCCGAGGACATCGACGATGACGAGATCCTGGTGATCAGGCGCTTCGGCGGCACGCAGCTTTGCCGGCTCGACAATGTCACCATGGTCGATCGTTTCAGCCACATGTATTCGGGCGTGATCTTCCTCGACGACTTCATCCCCTACACCAGGGTCAAGGACGAAAGCGCGAAGGACGACGGCGAAGGCTGATCGCCGAAATCGCAGTCACAAGAAAGGGGGGAGCGCGTGTGGCGGGCGCTCCCCCTTTTTGATTCCGGGAAGTCGAAGCGTCAGGCGGCCTGCAAGCGATCGAGCCGCGCGATGATGTCATGCGCTTCCTGCATGATCCGGTCGATCAGCTCCTTGCAGGTCGGAATATCGTGGATCAGGCCCGCGACCATGCCGCAGCTCCATGCGCCGGCATCCATGTCGCCTTCCATCATGATGCGCGGATAGACGCCCGCGACCTCGCCGATGATGTCCTCGAACTTGAGGTCGGCGCCGAGTTTGCGCTCCTTCTCGAGCAGGCGTTCAACCGCTTCATTGGTCATCACGCGTTCGGTGTTGCGCAGCGGGCGCATGACGAGGCGGGTATCGAGTTCGGAAGCGGCAACGATCGCTTTCTTCACATTCTCATGCACCGGCGCTTCCTTGGTGGCGATGAAGCGCGTGCCCATGTTCATGCCCGCGGCGCCCATGGCGAGCGAAGCGACGAGGCTGCGCCCGTCGGCCATGCCGCCGCTCGATACGAAGGGAATCTCCAGCTCGTCCGCCGCGCGCGGCAGCAGGATGAAGTTCGGCACGTCATCCTCGCCCGGATGACCGCCGCATTCGAAACCGTCGACCGACACTGCGTCGCAACCGATTTCCTGTGCCTTGAGGCTGTGGCGAACGCTGGTGCATTTGTGGATCACCTTGATCCCCGCATCCTTCAACGCGGGCATCACCTGCGCCGGGTTGCGACCTGCGGTTTCGACCGCCTTCACGCCGCCGTCGATGATCGCCTTGACCAGCCCCGGATAGTCGGGCGGGGTGAGCGAAGGCAGGAAAGTGAGGTTCACGCCAAAGGGCTTGTCGGTCATGTCCTTGCAGCGCGCGATCTCGTTCGCGAGCTTCTCGGGCGTGCCTTGGGTCAGCCCGGTGATGATGCCCAGCCCGCCGGCGTTGGACACCGCCGCCGCCATTTCGGCGAAACCGACGAAGTGCATGCCGCCCTGGATGATGGGGTGCTCGATGCCGAACATTTCGGTGATGGCGGTTTTCATGGCGAATCTCCCTGCTGCAATTGCTGATTTTGGCGCGAGCCTCGCGGAGAATGCGCAGCCGCGCAAGGCCCGCTTTTGCGAGGCCGCGAGCCGTAGCGCCAGGCACCTGCTTGTCCGGCTCCAAAAATTAGGGCATACACCCTAATCAGAGTCTGGGAGGGAGATTATTCGCTATGGCCACAGCAGCAGATTTCAGCGTCAAGCCGTCAGAAATCGATCCGATCGATGT
Source organism: Altererythrobacter litoralis (assembly GCF_036324225.1). Taxonomy (NCBI): domain Bacteria; kingdom Pseudomonadati; phylum Pseudomonadota; class Alphaproteobacteria; order Sphingomonadales; family Erythrobacteraceae; genus Altererythrobacter; species Altererythrobacter litoralis. The sequence goes on along the minus strand of NZ_JAZDQV010000002.1, from coordinate 178,392 downwards.
GTCGCGCAAGGAACTCTACGTCGAGGACACCTGGCAAGAAGCCTTCCGGCAATTGCGTGAGCATGCGCCGATCCAATGGGTGCCGGAAAGCGAATTCGGCCCCTATTGGTCGGTTTCCAAGCACAAGCAGATCCAGCATATCGAAGCGCTGCCCAAGATCTTTTCGTCGGCGTGGGACAAGGGCGGCATCGCCATTTCCGGCAGCCCGGAATTGCTCGAAAAATACAATATGCGCGAACCGATGTTCATTGCGATGGACCCGCCGCAGCACACTGGCCAGCGTCGTACCGTAGCCCCCAGTTTCGGCCCGTCCGAAGTCGCCGACATGAAGGCCGAAGTGCAGCAGCGCACTGCAGAACTGCTCGACACCCTGCCGGTCGGCGAAACCTTCGACTGGGTCCAGAAGGTCTCGATCGAACTCACCACTGGCATGCTGGCCAAGCTGTTCGATTTCCCCTGGGAAGAACGCCACAAACTAACCGAATGGTCCGATTTCGGCGGCGACGTCGAACTGATCAAGGACGAGGGCAACATCGAGCTGCGCCTGGCCAAGATGCAGGAAATGGGGGCGGCCTTTGCCGCGCTGTGGCAGGAACGCCTGGCCAATCCGGGCAAGGATCTCATTTCGGTGATGCTCCAGTCCGAAGCGATGAAGGACATGAGCCCCGAAGAGTTCATCGGCAATTTGATCCTGCTGATCGTGGGCGGCAATGACACCACCCGCAATTCCATGTCGGGCTATGCCTATGGGATGAGCCAGTTCCCCGAAGAGCGCGCCAAGCTGGAAGCCGACCCCTCGCTGATCCCCAATGCCGTGCAGGAAATCATCCGCTGGCAGACTCCGCTCGCGCATATGCGCCGAACTGTGGAAGAAAATACCGACATGTTCGGCCCCCTGATGAAGAAGGGCGACAAGGTCGTGCTGTGGTACATCTCGGCCAATCGCGACGAGGAAGTTTTCGATGACCCCGATGCGATCAAGGTCGACAGGCCCAACGCCCGCCGCCACCTTTCCTTCGGATATGGCATCCACCGCTGCGTGGGTGCGCGCGTGGCCGAACTCCAGCTACACACGCTGCTCGAGGAAATGGGCAAGCGCCGCCTGCGGGTGAATGTCGTGGGCGAGCCGACCCGGGTCCCGGCCTGCTTCGTCCATGGCTACAAGCGCCTGCCGGTCCAGCTGTCGCACTATTGATGAAGACCAGGGACCGCATTGCCCTCAAGGCGAGGCTGCTGTTCAACGAGGCCGGCTATGGCGCGGTTACCACCGCCGCGCTGGCCGAGGCCTGCGGCATCGCCGAAGGCAATCTGTGGTATCACTTCAAGACCAAGCGCGACCTGCTCGCCGCGATCGCGGAGGAGTTTGCCGATAGGATCACCGCGCGCCTGGCCATGCGGCCCGATCGGGCGAACCCGGTCGGCTCCTATTGCGCCATGCTCGAAGCGCTGATGCGCGAACTGCGCGACTATCGCTTCCTCTATCGCGACCAGCCGCATTACGGCGAGCATGTCGAACCAATCGCAAGCCGGGTGGCGGGCTGGCTGGTCGAGACCGAGGACAGCATCGAAGCGCATCTGGCCGCGCTGGTCGATGCGGGATTGCTCGACTGGCCGGTCGCGCGCCTGCGCGACCTGGCGGTCAACGCCACGATCATCATGCGTTACGGGTTGGAACACCATGCCGAGCTGGGCCAGCCGCATGGCGCGGTGCGGAAGACCCTGCTCCAGCACCTGACCTTGTTCGAGGACCGGCTGGACGACGGCGCCGCTCGCACGATCCACGCGGCGGTGGAGCGGATCGGGGAGCGCGTGAAGGAAGCGGCTTAGCCGCCTATTCCCATTCGATCGTGCCCGGCGGCTTCGACGTATAGTCGTAAACCACGCGGTTGATCCCCTGCACTTCGTTGACGATGCGCGTCGCGCAGCCGGTGAGGAAGCTCGCCTCGAAGGGATAGACATCTGCCGTCATCCCGTCGGTCGATGTCACCGCGCGCAAGCCGCACACGCTGTCATAGGTGCGGTAATCGCCCATCACGCCGACGGTCTTGACCGGGAGCAGCACGGCGAAAGCCTGCCAGATCGCATCATAGAGCCCGGCCTTGCGGATCTCGTCGAGGTAGATCGCATCGGCCTTGCGCAGGATATCGCAGCGTTCCTTGGTCACTTCGCCGGGGATGCGGATCGCGAGGCCCGGGCCGGGGAAGGGATGGCGGCCGACGAAGACTTCGGGCAGGCCCAGCTCGCGGCCCAGCGCACGCACTTCATCCTTGAACAATTCGCGCAGCGGCTCGACCAGCTTCATGTTCATGCGTTCGGGCAGGCCGCCGACATTGTGGTGGCTCTTGATCGTGACCGACGGCCCGCCGGTGAAGCTGACGCTCTCGATCACGTCGGGATAGAGCGTGCCCTGCGCAAGGAAATCGGCCCCGCCGATCTTCTGCGCTTCGGCCTCGAACACGTCGATGAAGGTCTTGCCGATGAACTTGCGTTTGGCTTCGGGATCGGTGAGCCCGGCCAGCCCGCCAAGGAACATGTCCTCCGCATCAACATGCACCAGCGGGATGTTGTAGTGGTCGCGGAACAGCGTGACGACCTGTTCGGCCTCGTTCATCCGCATCAACCCGTGATCGACGAAGACACAGGTCAGCTGGTCGCCGATCGCTTCGTTGATCAGCACCGCGGCGACCGCGGAATCGACCCCGCCCGAAAGGCCGCAGATCACGCGACCGCTTCCGACCTGCGCGCGAATTTCCTCGATCTTGGTCTTGCGGAATTCGGCCATGGTCCAGTCGCCCGCCAGCCCGCAGACATGGCGCACGAAATTGGCGATCAGCCTGCCGCCATCGGGCGTGTGGACCACTTCGGGGTGGAACTGGGTGCCGTAGAACTTGCGTTCCTCGTCGGCGATCACCGCGAAGGGCGCGCCATCGGATACCGCCACGATTTCGAAACCGGGGGCAAAGCGGGTGACCTTGTCGCCATGGCTCATCCAGACCTGGTGGCGCTCGCCGATCTTCCATAGCCCGTCAAACAGCGCGCATTCCTTGGTCACGGTGAGGTAGGCGCGGCCGAACTCGCCGCCTTCACCGGTTTCATGGCCCGGTCGGACCTCGCCGCCGAGCTGGTGGCTCATCACTTGCTGGCCATAGCAGATGCCCAGGATCGGGATCCCCGCCTCGAACAGCAATTCGGGCGCGCGCGGGCTGCCTTCCTCGGGCACGCCGGCGGGCGAGCCGGACAGGATTATGCCCTTGGGCTTGAGGCGATGGAATGCCTCTTCCGCCATGGTGAAGGGCGCGATCTCGGAATAGACGCCGGCTTCGCGCACGCGGCGCGCGATCAGCTGGGTAACCTGGCTGCCGAAATCGACGATGAGGATGGAATCGGGGAGATGCTGCGGGTCCATGTCGGCGCGTTAAGGATGCGCGGGCAACCTGTCCAGCATTCGCGGCGCGCTTTGCACCGCCGGGGCGGCAGGCGGCGAATGCGGCTATCCTCACCGCCGCAGAACAGTGCGTGCAGTTGGTTGCAGTTTTCGCAACATGTCTGCGTGTTTTCTCATTTGTGTTCAATCGAGTGAAGCATTATTTCACTGCTGCATCGGTGGCAAGAACCCTCTCCCCCTCGCGCCGAAGCAAGCCAGGCCGTGCCGGAGCCCCCAAAGCCGGCACCCCCTGGCAGGTCGCCCGCACCCCCCTCTCCCTCGGGTGCCGGTGGGCAAGGCCCGAGCGACCACAGCAGCGAGCGAGGCGCGGCCGCCACCAGTCCCCCAACCCGGTGGCCGCGCCTCACTCGCGAATACCAGCAGCTTTGGGGCGCACTTCAGGCGGGATGCAATCGCGTGGTTTAGGCCGCGTCTGTTCGCCCCTGCGCGTTCCATGGCCGCCAAGAACAAGAAGAAAGGAAAAGACCATGACCAATGTTGCCGAAAAGCTCTTCTCGCTTATCGCTGCAATCAGCCTCAGCGGCCTGATGTTCAACGCCACGATCGTCTGACGTGGGAAGCCCGGGGGCCGCAAGGGCAGCACTCGGCTAGTATGTACTAGTCGCAAAGCTGGCCTTCTCGCGGCCCCTCGGAAGTGTATGGCCCCGCGACTTGAATTCGCACCCAAGGGGCCACTCAACTTGTCAAAAATCCTCAATAGCGGCGCCTTCGCGCTCGCTGCTCTGTGCCTGCCCGCAAGCGCCGCTGCGCAATCCTACGATCCGGCCCAGCCCGAAACGCAGGTCGCCGCCGCCTTCACGCTTCCGCTCGGCCACTCGACCGAACGCAGCCGCACGGCTCCACGCCTGGAGCTGGTGACGCGCACGCGGCTTCCCGACAGCGGCCTCGAAATCGCCTATCGCGACAACGACCGGCGCTGGCAGGAGCGCCGCATGGGCCTCACACTGGATGGCAGGCAGAGCCTCATGCTCAACGGGCGCGAAATGCGCGCGCCCGATCGGCAGCACGGCGTCAGCACAGGCGTGCTGATCGCGGGCGGCGTGGTGCTGGCACTGGGGATCGGGACGCTGATCGTCTACGACATGATTGACGACGCGAGCGAATAGCGGCGTCTGTCGTTCAGAAGCGCGCGCTGCTCGCCACCACCATCTCGCGCAGCTCGGTCTTGAGCAGCTTGCCGATGTGACTGCGCGGCATCTCGTCGATCGTGTAAAGCGCGGCGAGCCGCTGGGTCTTGCCCAGCCGCGAATTGACCGCCGCGCAGATCGCATCGACATCGCGCGCGCCTTCGGCCAGCCGCACGAAACCGACCGGGGTTTCGCCCCAGCGTTCGGACGGTACGCCCACCACCGCGGCCTCGAGCACGTCCGGCTCCTTGTCGAGCTCGGCTTCGAGGTCCGAGGGGAAGATGTTGAACCCGCCCGAGATGATCATGTCTTTCGCGCGGCCGACCAGTTCGACGAAGCCTTCGGCATCGACCCGGCCGATATCGCCCATGCGCTGCCACACATCCCCCGTTTCGGGATCGGTCCAATAGCCTTCGCGCGTTTTTTCGGGCTGGTTCTGGTAGCCGCTCATCATGGTCTGCGATCGTCCGACCAGATTGCCCGGCGTGCCCGGCGGAACTTCGCAATCCTCATCGTCGAGCACCTTCATTTCGCTGCCCGGCGCGGGCCGCCCCACAGTATGCAGCTTGTCGGGGAATTCATGCGCGGCGAGCAGGCACACCACTCCGCCTTCGGTCATCGAATAGATCTCGACCAACCCGCCCGGCATGCGCCGCAGCACTTCGGCCTTGAGCTCGGCGGAGAAGGGCGCCGAAGTGCAATATTTGAGCTTGAGCGCCGACAGGTCGAACTCGTCGAAGCGCGGTTCCGCCATGAGCCGCTGGTATTGCACCGGCACCAGCATGGTGACGGTCACCTGCTCGCGCTGCGCGATCTCGAGCCAGCCGACCGTGTTGAACTTGCCCATGATGTTGACGGTACCGCCCGCCAGCAGCACCGGCAGGAAGGCGACCATGGTGGTGTTCGAATAGAGCGGGGTCGACGCCAGCGAGCGCACTGGCATGCCGGATTCGAGGAAGCTCGTCCCGGTGGTGGCGAATTGCCGCCAGCGCATCAGGTGCGAATGGACGATGCCCTTCGGGATGCCGGTCGTGCCCGAGGAATAGATGATGTTGAACGGGTCTTTCCGGCCCGGAACGAATTCGGGCGCATGCGTGCCCTTGGGCGCCATCCACGCATCGATATCCTCAAGCGCAATGTGGTCGAGCTCGGGCACGAAGTCTTCGCCCAGTTCGCCGCTTTTCGCTTCATCGATAAACAGGTGCCGCGCCCCACTGTCGCGCGCCATGCCCACCAGCTGTTCCTTCGAGGCGCTGGTGGTGAGCGGCGCGGCCACCCCGCCCGCGCGCACCGCAGCAAGGAACACCAGCGCGTAATTGACCGTCGAAGTGCCGAGGATCGCCACCGACTGCCCGCGCTCGAGCCCGGTTTCGACCAGCCTTGCGGCGAGCCGCTCGACCTTGTCGCCCAGCTCGCCCCAGCTGACTTCAGCCTGGCCGTCTCGCAGCGCGACGGCATCGGGCTGGCTCGCGGCCCATTGCCCAAGGATGGCAGGGAAATTGCCGAATTCGGACTTCAATTGCTCAAGCATGTTGCGATGTACTCTCCGTTGCCCCACCCGTTGCAATACGCCGCGCATCTATGCAGTCTCGCGGGCCGAAGCCAAGGAGATCGACGATGTTGCGCCCGTTCATTGCCGCGATGCTGGCCCATATGCCGCTGGCCGTGGCTGCGCAGGCGACAGATTCGCCCAATGCGCCGCCAAGGACACTGTCCAAGGTGCTAGTCGTGGTCGCGCATCCCGATGACGAGATCGTTTTGGCTCCGGCCATTGCCCGCGCCGCCCGAGAGGGCTCCGAGCTGGCGATCGCCTATGCCACCAGCGGCGACCAGGGGCCGGGCGTCTCAGGAATGGAAGCGGGCGTAGCACTGGCCGAAAAGCGCGAAGGCGAAGCAAGCTGCGCCGCAAGCGCGCTGGGCGCAAGCGAGCCGCGCTTCCTCCGCCTTGGCGACGGCACGCTTGGCGACATGCCGCGCGCGCCCGACAGCCCGGCGCGCAGGCTGGCTGCGGAAGTCGGCCAGATCCTGCAAGCAGGGGATTACCGTTACGTACTGACCTGGGGCCCGGATGGCGGATATGGCCATGGCGACCACCGCATGGTGAGCTCAATCGTCACTCAACTGGTCCAGGCCATGCCCGAGGGCCGCCCCGTCCTGCTCTATCCGGGGATTCGCGCTGGCACCTTGCCCCCGATCCCCGAGTTGCAGCAATGGGCGGTTACCGATCCCGCGCTCCTGACCGTTTCATACGGTTACAACCAGGCCGATCTGGCCGCGGTGCGCCGTGCGGTGAATTGCCATGAAAGCCAGTTTCCGGCCGATGTCCGCAGCCAGCCTGCCGATGTGTTCGACGCCTCGATCTGGCAAGGCGCGGTGCATTTCCGCATCGGCCTGCCGGAACTCCCGATGGAGACGCCGGAGGCGCGCGCTGCGGCAGGGGCCACGCCCCAAGACTAGAGTCCGATCAGCACTCGATCACATTGACCGCCAGCCCGCCCTGGCTGGTTTCCTTATATTTGGTCGACATGTCGAGCCCGGTCTGGCGCATGGTTTCGATGACCTGGTCGAGGCTGACGCAGCTTTCCGCTGCCGTCCGGTGCAGCGCCAGCCGCGCGGCATTGACCGCTTTCACCGCGCCGATCGCATTGCGCTCGATGCAGGGCACCTGCACCAGCCCGCCGACGGGATCGCAGGTCAGCCCCAGATTGTGCTCCATCCCGATCTCGGCCGCACTGGCGACCTGTTCGGGCGTGGCGCCCCACAGCGCCGCGAGCCCGCCCGCCGCCATCGAGCAGGCAACGCCGACTTCACCCTGGCAACCCATCTCCGCGCCGGAGATCGATGCGCGCTGCTTGTAGAGCAGGCCGATCGCACCCGCGGTGAGCAGGAAGGTTCGGCGGCTGGCTTGGCAATCCTCGTCCTGCACATTCTTGCAATAGAAGCGCATGACGGCGGGGATGATCCCGGCCGCGCCATTGGTGGGTGCGGTGACCACCCGCCCCCCGGAAGCGTTCTCTTCATTCACCGCCATGGCAAAGCAGTTGAGCCAGTCGAACAATTGCTCGCGCTCGTTCGATTGCGGATTGGCAGAAAGCTTGTCCCACAAATCGGGGGCGCGGCGCTGGACCTTGAGCCCGCCCGGCAGCACGCCGCGCCGGGAGAGGCCCCGATCGATGCAGGCATCCATCGCCCGCGCGATTGCATCGAGCCCGGCGATGGTCCTGTCGCGCGGCCGCATGGCACCCTCATTGGCCAGCACCAGCTCCGCAATCGACAGGCCGGTGCCGGCACATTGCCGCAGCAATTCCTCGGCCGACCCGAAGTCGTGCGGGACACCGGCACCCGTCGCAACGCGATCCTGGCGCGGCGGCTTCTTCAATTGCGCTTCGCTCACCACAAAGCCGCCGCCGGTCGAATAATAGGTCCGCTCGAGCAGCTTCGTGCCCGCATCATCGAAAGCCGCCAGCTTCATGCCATTGGGATGGAGCGAAGGGATGACATGACCGGCAAGCTCGATATCGCGTACCGGATCGAAGCCGATTTCCCTCACCCCGCCCAGCGGCAGCAAGTGGCCCGCGCGGATCGCTTCGAGCGCGCTGGCTGCCTGTTCGAGGTCGGTCGTTTCCGGGGCAAAGCCGCACAGGCCCAGGATCGTCGCCTCGATCGTGCCGTGCCCGACACCGGTGAGCGCGAGCGAGCCCTGCAATTCGACCGCGATTCCTGCCGTGCGCTCCAGCTTGTCGCTGCGGACCAGCGCGCGCACGAACATGGCCGCGATCCGCATCGGGCCGACCGTGTGCGAGCTGGACGGGCCGATCCCTATGCGAAAGATGTCGAGCACTGAAAGCATGGCCAGCCGCATGCGTCGGTTGGCGCAGCAAATCAAGCGATTGCAGCGCCCGCAGCCCGTCCATCAATTGTGGGTAAAAACGTGCCGGAAACTTTGGTATTCGGGCGGCGCGCGCCTATATGATGGACATGTCCGAGAACACCGAAAATACTCCCGAAAAAACCGTCCAGACGGGCGAATATGGCGCAGAATCGATCAAGGTTCTGAAGGGCCTCGACGCCGTGCGCAAACGCCCCGGCATGTATATTGGCGACACCGATGACGGTTCGGGCCTGCACCACATGGTGTTCGAAGTGTCCGACAATGCGATCGACGAGGCGCTGGCGGACCATTGCGACCTCGTGCTGATCGAGCTCAATCCCGATGGCAGCGTGTCGGTGGAAGACAACGGGCGCGGCATCCCGACCGACATCCACCCCGAGGAGGGCGTGTCGGCGGCCGAGGTCATCATGACCCAGCTCCATGCGGGCGGGAAGTTCGAGAACACCAGCGATGACAATGCCTACAAGGTGTCGGGCGGCCTGCACGGCGTGGGCGTGTCGGTGGTCAACGCGCTCAGCGAATGGCTCGAGCTGACCGTGTGGCGCGATGGCAAGGAGCACTGGATGCGGTTTCGCGGCGGTGACGCGGAAGCGCCGCTGAAGATCGTCGGCGATGCACCTCCGGGCAAGAAGGGCACGCGCGTCACTTTCAAGGCTTCGACCGAAACCTTCAAGAACGTGACCGAGTTCGACTTCGACAAGCTTGAGCACCGCTACCGCGAACTGGCCTTCCTCAATTCCGGCGTACGCATCCTGCTGCGCGACAACCGTCACGAGGAAACCCGCGAGCACGACCTGTTCTACGAAGGCGGGATCGCGGCTTTCGTCAGATATCTCGACCGCAACAAGCAGGCGCTCATTGGCGCGCCGATCTCTGTCAGCGCCGAAAAGGAGGGCATCGGCATCGATGTCGCGCTGCAGTGGAACGACAGCTATTACGAAAACGTCCTGTGCTTCACCAACAACATCCCGCAGCGTGACGGCGGCACCCACCTCGCCGCGTTCCGCGCGGCGCTGACCCGCACGGTCAACAATTATGCGACCGCATCGGGTTTGATGAAGAAGGAGAAGGTGAGCCTGTCGGGCGAAGACATGCGCGAAGGGCTTACCGCGATCGTCAGCGTCAAGCTGCCCGATCCCAAGTTCAGCTCGCAGACCAAAGACAAGCTGGTCAGCTCCGAAGTTCGCCAGCCGCTCGAATCGCTGATGGGCGAGAAGATGAGCGAGTGGCTGGAGGAAAACCCGGCCGATGCGCGGGCGATCATCCAAAAGATTATCGACGCCGCCGCCGCGCGCGAAGCGGCGCGCAAGGCTCGCGAAATGAGCCGCAAGGGCGCGATGAGCGTCGCCAGCCTGCCCGGCAAGCTGGCCGATTGCCAGGAACGCGATCCCGCCAAGAGCGAACTGTTCCTGGTCGAGGGCGATTCCGCAGGTGGCTCGGCCAAGCAGGGCCGCGACCGCAAGACGCAGGCGATCCTGCCGCTCAAGGGCAAGATCCTCAATGTCGAACGCGCGCGGTTCGACCGGATCATAAGCTCGAAGGAAGTCGGCACGCTGATCCAGGCGATGGGCACCGGCATCCGCGACGAGTTCAACCTCGAGAAGCTGCGCTATCACAAGATCGTGATCATGACCGACGCCGACGTCGACGGCGCCCATATCCGCACGCTACTGCTCACCTTCTTCCATCGCCAGATGCCCGAGATCATCAAGGCCGGGCACCTCTTCATCGCGCAACCGCCGCTTTACAAGGTGGCGAAGGGCCGCAGCGAGGTCTACCTCAAGGAGCAGGCCGCGCTCGACCGCTATTTGGTCGAAGCCGGGCTGCAGGGCCGCGTGCTCGAAACCGTCAGCGGCGCGCGCTCGGGCGAAGACCTGCGCATGATGGTCGACCATGCGCTGCGCCTGCGCAGCCTGCTCGGTTTCATTCCGCGCAAATACGATCCGGCGATCATCGAGCAGATGGCGCTGTCGGGCGCGCTCGATCCCGCGCTCGCCCCGGCGATCCGCGCGCAGGCGTTGCAACTGGCGGCGCAGCGGATGGAGCTTGGCGATCCCGAAGCGCGCTGGTCGGCGCAGATCGGCGATGACGGCACCGTGCGGTTCGAGCGGGTGTGGCGCGGCGTGACCGACGTGCACGAGATCGAAGCCAAGTTCCTCGTCAGCGCCGAAGCGCACAAGCTGCACGGGCTCGCCGGCAGCCAGGCCGAAGCCTATGCCCGGCCCGGGCGGCTGGTGAAGACCGGCGCCGAGCCCGAAATCGTGCCCGATGACGATAGCGAGGCGGACGACCTGCCTCCCGCAGCCGGCGGCGAAGCGATCTCGCGCCCGAGCGAGCTGCTTGACGCGGTGCTCGCGGCAGGGCGCAAGGGGCTTTCGATCCAGCGCTACAAGGGCCTGGGCGAAATGAACGCCGAGCAGCTGTGGGAGACCACGCTCGATCCGGAAAACCGCGCGCTGCTGCAGGTCAAGGTCGAGGATGCCGACGTGACCGACGAGATCTTCACCCGGCTGATGGGCGACGTGGTCGAGCCGCGCCGCGAATTCATCCAGGACAATGCCCTGAATGTGGCAAATCTCGACGTCTGAGCGGCGCCGCCCGGCGCCTTTGGGGAGCGGATAAGGCATGGCGAAAGACCGCGAACGCGACGGCTACGAACACCTCGGTTTCGTCCTGCTTCTGGGGTTGCTCACCGCAGGCCTCGTGTTCGTGGTTTGGCCGCTCGCCACTTCGGTGCTCTGGGCCGCGCTCGCGGCGATCATGTTCCAGCCGCTCTACCAGTGGTTCCTCGCCAAGCTGAACGGGCAAGCCAATCGCGCGGCGGTTGCGACGCTGGTGTTCATCACTTTCGCAGTGCTGCTGCCCGGGCTGTTCATCGGCAGCCTGGTGGTCAAGCAAGCGGCCAATGTCGTGATCGCGTTCCAGGACGGGAACCTCGATGTATCCGACTGGTTCATCGACGTGCTCAATGCCTTGCCGGCGCAGCTGCGCGATCCGCTCGAAAAGCTCGGCCTGGCCGACTTCACTGCGCTGCAGACACGCGCGCAGGACCTGCTGACCGAAAGCGCGGGGATGATCGCGCGACAGGCAGTGGCGATCGGCGGCGGGTTGTTCGGCTTCGTGCTCTCTTTCCTGGTCGGCCTCTACGTCACCTATTTCCTGCTGCGCGACGGCAAGGCGGTCAGCAATGCGATCCTGCGCGGCCTGCCGCTCCCGTTCGAGATCGCCCAGCGGCTCGCCGAACGCTTCGTTGCGATCGTGCGCGCCACGATCAAGGGTTCGGTGGTGGTCGGGCTGGTGCAAGGCGCGCTGGGTGCGATCACCTTCTGGATCGTGGGTGTGCAGGCAGCCGTGCTGCTGGGGCTGCTGATGGCGATCTTCTCGCTGCTGCCTGCGGTCGGCACGGGCATCGTGTGGGTGCCCGCAGCGATCTATTTGCTCGCAACCGGTTCGACCTGGGAAGGCATCTTCGTGACCGTTTCGGGCCTTGCGGTGATCGGCATGGCGGACAATGTGCTGCGCCCGATCCTGGTGGGCCGCGACACCGGAATTCCCGACTGGGTTATCCTGATCACCACTCTGGGCGGAATCGCTACCATGGGACTTTCGGGCGTGGTGCTCGGCCCGCTGCTGGCCGGGCTGTTCCTGGCCGGGTGGTCGATCGCGCAGGAATATTTGCTCCACCACAAGAACGACGACAGCGAAGGTTGAGGCGGGCGACGTGAAGCGCGTTGCCCCCGGATCGCAGGCCGAACAGGTAGGGCGGCTCTTCATCGCCGGAGTGCTCGTGGTGTTCGCGCCGCTCCTTCCTCTCGGCAATTACCTGATCTATCCCTTTATGATCGTGGGCACATGGTTCCACGAAATGGGACACGGGCTGACCGCACTGGCGCTGGGCCATGACTTCCAGAGGCTGCTTATTTTCCCCGACGGATCGGGCGTGGCCGAAAGCCTGACCCCTGCCAATATCCCGGCATGGCAACGCGCAATGATCGCGGCGGGCGGGCCGCTGGGGCCGAGCGTGATGGGCATGGCGCTGATGCTGGCAAGCGCGAGGGCGCGGCTGTGGCGCCCCGCGCTGCTGGTGCTCGCGACAATCGTCATGCTGTCCACGCTGGTATGGGTGCGCACGCTCACCGGCTGGATCGTGCTGCCCGCGATCGCGGCGGGGCTTGCGCTGCTGGCGTGGCGCGGCAAGCCCGGCATGGTGCGCTTCATGCTGCAATTCCTCGGCATGCTGGCGGGGCTCAGCATGTTCCTGTCGTGGGATTACCTCTTCACCGAGAACGCGGTGATCGGCGGCCAGCTGATGCTGTCGGACACCGGCGCGATCGAAGCGAGCCTGCTTCTGCCACACTGGGTCTGGGCGCTGCTGCTGGTCGGAAGTGCGACGCTGATGATTGGCGGAAGCCTGAAATACGCGCTGCGTGGCGAGCGGGGCCGCTTGCCGCGCAGCTGAGCTTCGGGCTCAGGTCGCCAGGCGCAGCCTGTTGATCCCGCGCGCGCCGCCTTCTTCAGCGGAAAGCCCGATGAAAATCGTATCGATGATGCGCGCCAGCTTCTCCTCGCTGAGCTTCTCGTCGATATAGATCAGCGCATCGGGCAGCGTGTAATTGGCGACCATCTGGTTGATCAGCGACAGTGTCTCGTCGATCCCCAGCCCCGGGAAGAACCCGTCGACCTGCGCCTGCGCAATCACTTCGCACAAATAATGGTCAGCCAGGTCGACGAAGCTGCGCACACGCTCGAAACGAGCGGCGCCCAGTTCGCAGATCAGCGCGAAGGCCGCCGGGTTCTGGCGATAGCGTTCGCGCGTGATGCGGAAGCGCCGGACGAAGAATTCATACATCTTGCGATTGGAAGGCAGGTCGCTCGCGACCACTTCTTCCATGATCGCGACGTGCGGCTCCATCCACAGCTCCGCCACGGCTTCGAACAGGTCGCCGTCATCCTCGAACAGCTCTTCGACCCGGTGGCGCGAAATGCCTTCTTCCGCCGCAAGCAGGAGGAGCGTGATCTCATGGCCGCGCTGGATGGTCAGCTCGAGCGCACGCGCGGCCAGCCTCTGGCGTTCGGATCGTCGCGTTTCGGCGGACATCATCGCCCGTTTCCTCCCGGTGGAACGGGGGCCTATTTAGTGCCTTCCGTGCGCAGCTTAAACCGCCAAATGCGAGATATTTTTCGCCGCGAGAGGGCCGCCTGCGATGCTCCCCTCACCCGCCTATTTCGGCGGAAGCGGCAGGAAGGCCGAGGTCCTCCGCTTGTAGTCGGCATATTTGTCGCCCTTGGAGCGATCGAGCCCCTTTTCGAGCAGCGCCACGCCCGACCATTTGGTGAGCGTGAAGGTGAGGAACACCGGCCCGATCAAGGTGTAGAGCGCATAATCCCACCCGGCCGACGCACAGACCAGCCAGATGCCCCACCATGCGGCGCAATCGCCGAAGTAATTGGGGTGGCGCGTGTAGCGCCACAGGCCGGTGTCGAGCACCTGCCCATGATTGGCTGGATCGGCCTTGAACCGGGCAAGCTGCCAGTCGCCCACCCATTCGAAGAATATGCCGACGAGGTAAATCGCCACGCCCGCCCATGCCAGCGGTGCGATCGGCGCGGGCTCCGGCGATACAAGGATGCCGACTTGCGCGGGCGAGGAGACCATGAACAGCAGCACGGCCTGCATCAGCCACACCTTGGTCAGTGCGGCGAAAGCGAAATTGCCCCTCTCGCGATCCTTCTTGAGGATCATCTTGTAGCGCTTGTCCTCGCCCTCGCGCCGCCAGCGACGCAGCAGGTAAATGCCGAGCCGGAAGCCCCAGACCGCAGCCATCGCCATCAACAGCGTGGCTAGCGCGCCCGGCTGGCCGCCGGGCACATGCAGCCAGCTGGCAATCGCAAGGATGCCCATCCCCGCGCCCCAGAAGGCGTCGATGAAGGAGACATCGTCGATCCTTACCGAGATGATCCACAGCACAAACACAATCGCGACCAGGATCGCAGCATTCACCAGCAGTGCGTCAAGCATGGCCCTTCTCCTCGATAATCCGCAGCGCTTGCGCCTCCAGCACCTTGAAGCGCTCGTAATCCGGCAGTTTCGATCGCATGAAGCGCGCGATCTTCAACAAGTCAGCTCCATAATCGCCGCTGGGCCAGACAGGTTCCCCGAAGCCCAGCACTTTGCGCTCATTGCACACCCAGGCCGGCACGATCGGCACATTGGCGGCCTGCGCGATGTGGTAGAAGCCCGATTTCCAGCTGCCGTCGGTAGTGCGCGATCCTTCTGCCGCGATCACCAGCGCAAGGTGGTCGCGCCGGGCGAACGCCTCTGCCACCTGATCGACGTAATTGGCGCGCTTGCTGCGGTCGACCGGGATGCCGCCCATGTCGAACATGAAATTCCGCATGACGCCGTTGAACAGCGTGTGCTTGCCCATGAAATTGGGTTCGACGCCTTCCTTTGCGGTGGCACCGATGAAGAACACGAAATCCCAGTTGGACGTGTGCGGTGCGCCCGCGATCACGAATTTCGGCAGATCGGGCAGGTGCCCGTCGATCTTCCAGCCCTTCCAGCGATAGAGCGCCATGATGATGCGGCGCACTATGCGCGACAATATCGAGCGCTTGCGGCCCCTGGCTTGCGACATTTCCTCTCCCTTGACGCTACGGCCTAGCAGCTATGCAGCGGAAAGCGAGAGGGTTTCGACGTCTCGACGCGCGGTCACCCCTCCTGGATTTCGCACTTGTCGAAATAGGGCATGCTGGCAAGCGTGATCCGCAGAAACTCCCAACGCTGCCCGTTGCGCCATGCTTCAGCGTGGAACACCATGCATTCCTCACCCCTGCCCGGCTCCTGCGCACTGAATCTGCGAGTAACGAGACCGTAATTGCCTTCGACCCGAACCTCCGGCGCGGCCATGCGGAACTTCGCATTGTCCGGATTGAACACTGTGAGCAGGAATGTGTGCGCCTGCTCGCCTGCCAAGGCAACCGGATCGCCCGCGCGAGAGATCGCGGT
The DNA here is from genome assembly GCF_036324225.1 of Altererythrobacter litoralis. Taxonomy (NCBI): domain Bacteria; kingdom Pseudomonadati; phylum Pseudomonadota; class Alphaproteobacteria; order Sphingomonadales; family Erythrobacteraceae; genus Altererythrobacter; species Altererythrobacter litoralis. The sequence goes on along the minus strand of NZ_JAZDQV010000002.1, from coordinate 162,919 downwards.
CACAACCGCCTTATCATGCAGCGCGGGCGCGCCACGAAAATTGGACTTTGGGTGTCTGAGTGCCGTCATGAAAGCGCGAGCAACCAACTCCAGATCGGCCGACGAATCTTCCGGGTGTTCCGGGCTCGCCCATGACGGGAGATTGTCGGCGTCCGTCGACATCTGCGGATTTTGAGGAGGAGCCTGAGGAGCAATAGGAGCAGCGAACGCTTGAGGAGCTGCGAGTACACTGAAGCACCAGATGGTGCAGCACAAGACGCGCGGATCCAAGTTCAAGAGCGGGCCTCCTTGGTCGAGTCGCAGGCCCGACGAATATTAGGAGGAGGCACCTTCATCAGGGGTGGCAAGGTGAAGGTCCGGGTAGCGATAGAACCCGGCTAGCCCTTTTTGGTGCGACCCAGGGCTCGGCGATGGAATGCCCGGGACTGGCCTCCTCCCGCTCCCGAAATATCTTCATGGGAAGGCAAGCGAAATCCCTTCCGGCGTAGCAGTACGTCGGAAGATCGCCCTCGTCTTACATGCGGAAAACGCCGAATTGCGGTCGTTCTGCGATCTGCGCTTCGAGCGTCGCGGCGAATGCGAGGCCAAGGACGTCGCGGGTCTGGACCGGGTCGATCACGCCATCGTCCCACATCCGCGCCGTGGCGTAATAGGGATTGCCTTCGTCCTCGTATTTCTGGCGGATCGGTGCCTTGAAGGCCTCGGTCTCGCGCTCGTCCCATTTGTCGGCGTCGCGGTGGACAGTCGCGAGCACCGATGCCGCCTGCTCGCCGCCCATCACCGAGATGCGCGCATTGGGCCAGGTGAAGAGGAAGCGTGGCTGGTAGGCGCGGCCGCACATGCCGTAATTGCCCGCGCCAAAGCTGCCGCCGATCACCACGGTGACTTTGGGCACGGTGGCGGTGGCGACTGCGGTGACGAGCTTGGCGCCGTGTTTGGCAATGCCTTCTGCCTCATATTTCCCACCGACCATGAAGCCCGAGATATTCTGCAGGAACAGCAGCGGGATGCGGCGCTGGCAGGCCAGCTCAATGAAATGCGCACCCTTCTGCGCGCTTTCGGAAAACAGCACGCCATTGTTGGCGAGGATCGCCACCGGCATGCCCCAGATATGCGCAAAGCCGCAGACGAGCGTGGAGCCGTAATGCTGCTTGAACTCATGGAACTCGCTGCCGTCGACGATGCGCGCGATCACTTCGTGGACGTAATAGGGTGCGCGGACATCCTCGGGGATGAGAGCGTAGAGGTCTTGGGCGTCGAACCTGGGCGGGCGCGGATCGCGCAGCTCCACATCCTTCGCCGCGCCGGTGTTTGCACCCAAATGGCTGAAGATATCGCGCACAATGGTGAGCGCATGCTCGTCATTCTCAGCCAGGTGATCGACCACGCCGCTCTTGCGGGCATGAAGGTCGCCCCCGCCAAGGTCCTCGGCGCTGACCTCTTCGCCGGTCGCGGCCTTCACCAGCGGCGGCCCGGCAAGGAAGATCGTGCCCTGCTCGCGCACGATCACCGTCTCGTCCGACATGGCCGGGACATAAGCGCCGCCCGCGGTGCAGCTGCCCATCACGCAGGCGATCTGCGGGATGCCGAGCGCGCTCATGTTCGCCTGGTTGAAGAAGATGCGCCCGAAATGGTCGCGATCGGGGAAGACTTCGGCCTGGTGCGGCAAATTCGCCCCGCCGCTATCGACGAGATAGATGCACGGCAGGCGGTTTTCCTGCGCGATCTCTTGCGCACGCAGGTGCTTCTTGACCGTCATCGGATAGTAGGTGCCGCCCTTCACGGTGGCATCGTTGCACACGATCATCACCTGACGGCCCGAAACGCGGCCGATCCCCGCGATCATCGAAGCGCCGTTGACGTCGCCTTCATACATGCCGTTCGCGGCGAGCTGGCCCACCTCGAGGAAGGGTGAGCCCGGATCAAGCAGCCGCTCGACCCGCTCGCGCGGCAGCAGCTTGCCGCGGCTGACATGCCGCTCACGATGCTTCTCCGGCCCGCCGAGCGCGGCTTCGGCTACACGCGCGCGCAGCTCGTCGGCCAGTGCCTTGTTATGCGCAAACCGCGCCTTTGCCTCGGGGCTTTCACGGTCGAGCTTCGTGGTGAGAATGGGTGCGGTCATGCTTGCTCAGCCTTGCCGGATCGGCGCGCGCGCTCGGCTGCGTAAAAGGGTGCGGAATACATTTCGGGATAAGACCATGTATCCTCATGGGGATCGGGCTCGAATTGTAGCTTAAGCTCAACAAAACGATCAGAGTGGCGCTGCTGCTGAAACGTGAGCAAACCCAAGATTTTCGTTATCTCCGAAAACCCGCTCCAATCGGACTTGTCAGCGTTATGCCAGATGATGCGGTAAGGTCCGCAGCGTAGAGGTATCTCTGAAACTAAGTCCTCATCCAAGGCATCGAGGTTGTTGACTAGCTCTATATCGACCGCAGCGCTCAGTTCGCGAAAGAAGTCGGCCTTCGACTGAAGCTTTGCTCCATCGAGCTCAATCGTAAACGGGTCTGTATCGGTCCTCACCCCGCCGCTCCGATCAATTCGCGCCCGATCAACATCCGCCGGATCTCGTTCGTGCCCGCGCCGATATCGAGCAGCTTCGCGTCGCGCATATAGCGTTCGACCGGCCAGTCCTTGGTATAGCCCGCGCCGCCCAGCGCCTGCACGCTTTCGGCGGCGACCTTGAACGCATTTTCGCTGGCGAGCAGGATTGCGCCCGCCGCATCGAAGCGCGTCGTCTGGCCCGCATCGCAGGCCTTGGCCACGGCATAGGTATAGGCGCGGGCCGCTTGCAGCGCGACATACATGTCCGCCACCTTGGCCTGAATCAGCTGGAACGCGCCGATCGGCTTGCCGAACTGCTTGCGCTCGCGGACGTAGGGGATCACGCAATCGAGGCAGGCCTGCATGATGCCGAGCTGCAGCCCGGCGAGCACCACGCGCTCGTAGTCGAGCCCGCTCATCAGCACGCCGACCCCGCCGTTGAGCGGGCCCATCACGTTCTCTTCGGGCACTTCGCAATCGTCGAACACCAGTTCGGCGGTGGGGCTGCCGCGCATCCCCATCTTGTCGATCTTCTGCCCGATGCTGAAGCCCGGCATGTCCTTCTCAATCAGGAAGGCGGTGATCCCGCGTGACCCGGCGTGGCCGTCGGTCTTGGCATAGACCACCAGCGTATCGGCATAGGTGGCGTTGGTGATCCAGAACTTGGTGCCGTTGAGCACGTAGCCGCCCTGCACTTGCTCGGCCTTGAGCTTCATCGAGACCACGTCCGACCCGGCGCTGGCTTCGGACATGGCGAGCGAGCCGACATGTTCGCCGCTGACCAGCTTGGGGAGATATTTGGCCTTCTGCTCGTCATTGCCCCAGCGGCGGATCTGGTTGACGCAGAGGTTCGAATGCGCGCCGTAGGAAAGCCCGACCGACGCGCTTGCCCGGCTCACTTCCTCAACCGCTATAACGTGTTCGAGATAGCCCAGGCCCAGCCCGCCCCATTCCTCTTCCACGGTGATGCCATGCAGGCCCAGCTCGCCCATGGCGGGCCAGAGTTCACGCGGGAACCAGTCGTCGCGGTCGGTCTTTTCGGCGAGCGGCGCAATCTGCTCGTCGGCGAATCGGCCAACGGTCTCGTGGATCATCTCGGCACTCTCGCCGAGCTGGAAATCGAAATCGGGGGTGGCGCGCATTTGCTATTCTTCTCCTCACTTCCGCCCATAACAGCGCGCACTGCGAGCGCAAACCGGTTGCAGATGAAATCGCCATGCTTGTGCCGAGGCTTGGCCCCGCCGCCCGGGCAGCCTAGGGTGGCGTGCACATCCATTCCGGGAGCCGAACCATGCGCCATATTCCGCTGTTCGCCTGCATCTTGCTGCTGGCCGGCTGCAACCCGCCGCAAGATACAGCCGGCAATGAAGCGGCGGCTTCGCCTTCGCCTGCGGAGGAAGCCGTAGCCGATGCGGTGGGCGCTGCCGAAACCCCTGTACCCAAGCCAAGCACCGCCGATATCGCGATGGCCAATACCGCATGGCGCGTGACCGGCGAGGAAGGCGCGATCTACACCACTTTCCTCGATCCCGACGGGCGCTATCGCGATCTCAAGAACGGCGATCCGTGGCAGGAAGGGACATGGGAGCGGCTCGCCGATGGCAGGCTGTGCTTCACCCCTGAGGACGAGACCCGCTCCGGAGCCTGCTGGACGCTCGGCAAGGAAAGCGATGAAGGCACCATGCGCGTGACCAGCGACGCCGGGCGCGAAGTCGAATTGCAGCAGGTGACCTATATCGCCGCGCTGGACGAGGCCGAGGGCTGACCTGATTCCCACGCCCGACGATAGCCGCGCATCGCCGATGATCGCGTTCGAAGCGGCGACGCGGCGGTTCGGCGACGTGACCGCCGTGGACCGCGTCGGTCTTGCGATCGCGCAAGGCAGCTTCGTGGCCTTGGTCGGCGCCTCTGGTTCGGGCAAGTCGACCCTGCTCAAGCTGGTCAATGCGATCGAGGCTCCTAGTAGCGGGCGCGTGCTGGTGCAGGGCGAGGACGTCGCCACGCTCGACCCGCCCGCGCACCGACGGCGGATCGGATATGTATTCCAGTCGATCGGCCTGTTCCCACATATGAGCGTGGCGGAAAACATCGCGATCGGGCCGCGGCTCGGCGGTGACAAACTGCCAAGCGGGCGCATCGGAGAGCTGCTCGAACTGGTCGAACTCGAACCGGCGCTCGCCGCGCGCATGCCGCACGAACTTTCGGGCGGGCAACGCCAGCGGGTCGGCGTGGCGCGCGCTCTGGCCAACGGCCCGCGCTTGCTGCTGATGGACGAACCCTTCGGTGCGCTCGACCCGGTCACGCGCGACGCGCTGGGGCGGCGCGTGCGCGCCCTGCATGACCGGCTGGGCCTGACAACGGTGATGGTCACGCATGACATGGCCGAAGCGCTGCTGCTGGCCGACCGCGTGCTGGTGATGGAGGCCGGGCGGATCGTCGCCGACGAGATCCCCGCCAGCCTGCTCGCGGGCAAGGGCGGTGATGCGGCGCAAGGGCTGGTCGCGGTCCCGCGCGAACAGGCCGAACGGCTTGCCGCAATGGAACGCGAAGGAGAGGCACCATGAACGGGGTTGGCGTTGCGCTCGCCGGCCTTGTGCCGCAGCTCGCCGCGCATGTGCTGCTGTCGGCATCGGCGCTGGCGCTGGGGATCGCCGTGGCGCTGCCGCTGGCAGTGTGGGCGAGCCGGTCGCAAGCGGTGGCGCGCGTCGCGCTCGGCTTCGCCAGCCTGGTGCAGACCGTCCCCGCGCTGGCGCTGCTCGCGCTGTTCTTCCCGATCCTGCTAAGCCTGCGTGCGGTGTTCGGTGAGGGATTGCCGACGCTCGGCTTCCTGCCCGCGCTGCTCGCGCTGGGGCTCTATGCGCTGCTGCCGATCCTGCGCAACAGCGTGACCGCGCAGGCCAATCTCGACCCCGGCCTGCTCGAAGCCGCCGATGCGGTGGGGATGACGCGGTGGCAGAAGCTGCGGCTGGTCGAAGCACCGCTTGCCGCGCCCTTCGTCATGGCCGGGATCCGCACCGCCGCGGTGTGGACCATCGGCGCGGCAACGCTCGCGACCACGATCGGCCAGCCCAGCCTTGGCGATCCGATCTTCGCCGGGCTGCAGACGCAGAACTGGGCGCTGGTGCTGGCGGGCTGCCTCGCTTCCGCCGCGCTCGCGCTGGTGGCCGATGCGCTGCTGGGGCTGGTCGAGCGCGGGCTGGCGGAGCGCAGGCCCCGGCTCGCCATCGCCGGGGTGGTGGCGGTCGCACTGGGCATAGCCGCTGCGCTGGCGGTGCAGTTCGGCGGGGGCGAGCGCGACCGCGTGCTGATCGGCGCCAAGGGCTTCTCGGAACAATATGTGCTCGCCCGGCTGATCGGGCAACGGTTGGAAGCGGCCGGGTACGATGTCGAATATCGTGACGGCCTCGGCTCGGCAGTGGCGCATAGCGCAGTGGCGAGCGGCGATATCGACCTGCTGGTCGATTACACCGGGACGATCTGGACCAACCAGATGAAACGCAGCGACAACCCGCCGCGCGATGCGATGCTGGCAGAGATCGAGCAATGGGAAGCCTCCACCAGCGGCATCCGCGTGCTTGGGCGGCTCGGTTTCGAGAACGCCTATGCCTTCGCCATGCGCGGAGACCGTGCCGCCGCGCTCGGCGTAACCGACCTGGCCGATCTTGCGCGGGTAGCCCCGCAGCTGGTCGTGGGCGGCGATCCCGAATTCTTCGAGCGGCCCGAATGGGCCTCTGTGCGCGACGCCTATGGACTGCGTTTTGCCCGCCAGCGTAATTTCTCGCCCACCTTCATGTATAACGCACTGCAGTCGGGCGAGGCCGACGTGATCGGCGCCTATACCTCGGACGGACGCATCGCGGCCGACCGGCTGCGGGTGCTGGCCGATCCGCGCGGTGCCTTTCCCAATTACGATGCGATCCTGCTGGTAAGCCCGAAGCGCGCGGGCGACGAGGCAATGCTCGCGGCGCTCCACCCACTGGTTGGCGCGATCACCGTCGATGCGATGCGCGAGGCCAATTACGCGGTCGACCGCGATGCGGACAAGCTGACGCCCGACGGAGCGGCGCGATTGCTTACGAGGCGCGCGGGGCTCTAGTTGCCGAAGCCGGGCGCTTCGGCTGGCCAGCCGGGCGCCGAAATCCCCATCACCTTGAACAGCAGGCCCATCTGGCTTTCGCCGGTCAGCCGGTCCTGCTGCCGCTTGAGTTTGTCGGCCTGGTCGGGCGCGCGGCGGCGCAATGCCTCCATCCGCATGTCGATCCCCAGCGCGGTGAGCCATTCGCCCTGCATCGTCACGCCCAGCAATTGCGCGCCTTGCCGCTTCGCAACCTTTGCCAGCGTTTCGAAATCGACATGCGCGGTGAGGTCCATCTCGCCCGGCGCGGAGAACACATCGACCTTCTTATGCGCCTTGATCGCCTGCAGCGTAGACCCGGCGCGAGTTTCGCGCGGGCCGTAATCGATCACCACCGCCGCGCCGCCTTGCGCCACCAGCCGGTCAGCCAGTTCGCTCATCACCGCCGCCGAAGCCGGGCTGGTTTCGATCACCGTGCCCTGGCTCGCCTGCCGCCAGCTTTCGGGCACCGCCGCATCCATCGGCTTGCCGCCCGACACGAACACCAGCCGGTCCTCATCGAGCCCGACCATGCGCTCGCACCAGCCCTCTGCCGAACGCACCAACTGGCGCACTGGCAGCGCGTCGAAGAATTCGTTGGCGACGATCAGTAGCGGCCCGTCGTCGGGCAGGCTGGTGAGGTCGAGATGGTGCTGCACGCCGCAGATCGTACCGCGCTGGACCTGGCGCAGCGCCTCCGATCCTTCGACGAAGTGGACTTGCGGCACCAGCCCATAGCGCGCGGCGGCGCGCAGCGCGTCGGAAGCGAGCGTGCCGCGGCCCGGCCCCAGTTCAACGTAATGGACCGGATCGGGTCGCCCGGCGCGCACCCAGATATCGGCCAGCCACAGCCCGATCAGTTCGCCGAAAACCTGGCTCACTTCGGGCGCCGTGATGAAGTCGCCGTCTTCGCCCAGCGGGTCGCGGCTGGTGTAATAGCGCGCGTTGCTCTCGCCCATATACTGGGCCAGGCTGATCGGCCCGGTTTCGCGGATCAGCCGCCGGAACGTGTCCGCCAGGCTGGCTGGCGGGTTGTCGTTCATGCCGCCGGCTTGCTCCCGCCGCTCCCGATCGGCCCGCGACTTATCGCGTAAAGCGTTACAATCAATCCAAGCAGAATTAGCGGTATTGTGAGCCATTGCCCCATCGAAAGTCCGGTTGTTGCAGCGAATTGCGCCAGATGTGCATCGGGATCGCGGAAGAATTCGTTAACAAAACGCGCTGCACCAATCCCGATGGTGAAAACGCCCACCATCAGTCCCGGGCGATAGCGCGCACCGGTTTTCCAGAACAGCACCAGCAGGATCACGAGCAGCACCAGACCTTCGAGCCCGGCCTGGTAGAGTTGGCTGGGATGGCGCACGGCAAAGGTCGTCTGGCATTCGCCAGGCAGGCTGGGCAGGTCGCAGAACACCATGCCCCAGGGCACGTCGGTGGCGCGGCCCCACAGCTCGCCATTGTTGAAATTGGCGAGCCGCCCAAGCAGCATTCCCATCGGCACGTTGACCGCCACATAGTCGGCAATGCGCAGGAAATTCAGCTTGCCCCGCAGGCTGACCCAGGCGATCGCGACCAGCACGCCGATCACTCCGCCGTGAAAGCTCATCCCCCCGTCCCACAGCCGCAGCAATTCCCAGGTGACGAAGCCGTTGCCGCTGAAGCTGGTGAACAATTCGGGGCGATAGAAAGCGGCATAGCCCAGCCGCCCGCCCAGGATCACGCCCAGCGTGCAATAGAAAAACAAGTCATCGACATGCCGATGCGCCATCGGCGCGCCGGGCGCCTTGATCATCTTGGTCAGGTGCCAATAGGCGAACAGGATCCCGCCAAGATAGGCCAGCGAATAGAACCGCAGCGTGAAGAAACCGAGGTCGATTCCCTCGACCAGCCCAAGGTCTTTCCAGTAGATCGGATCGGCAGCGCCGCTGGCGGCGATCCCCGAAGCGGCGAGTAGTGACAGCACGAAGCGAACCTCTATATAGATGGGGCCTGCCGGTCCGGCATAGCGTTCGGACGGGCTTTTGGCACAGCCGAGGTTTGGGGGAAAGCCTGTTCGGCGGGGATTAGGCCCGCCAGCAGGCCAAGGACGCGGCCGGGAAACAACCTGGGACCAAGAGGAGAGGATTTTAATGCCTACAGAGCTCGACAAGACACTTGATGCAATCATGGACACGCTGACCGCGCCCGGCGCCCCCGCCGAGCTTGTTTCGGTGACACGCGGAGGCGTCGAAATGCCCATGCTCAAGAATGCCCCGCCGAGCCTGGTGCATTACTTCGCGCATTACTGCAGCCAGCACGGCGACCAGCCTTTCCTGATCGATGGCGAGACCCGCATCAGCTTTGCCGAAGCGTGGGATGCCGCGCAGCGCGTCGCCGCGGGCCTGATCGCCGATCATGGCGTCGCCAAGGGCGACCGCGTGGGCATCGCTGCGCGCAACTCCGCCAACTGGATCATCGCCTATATGGGCATCCTCGTGGCGGGCGGCTGCGCCACGCTGCTCAACGGCTTTTCGAGCGGCGAGGAACTGGCCGAGCAGATCGAACTGGTCGGCTGCCGCCTGCTGCTTGCCGACGCCCAGCGCGCCCAGCGGCTCGACGGGCAGGCCCATGGCGCGCGGATCGTGCTGTTCGGGCATGACGGCCCGCCGTCGAACGGGCTGAGCGAATTGTGGGGCGATCCCGCCACCGCGCGCTTCCCCGAAGTCGGCCCCGACGATTACGCCACCATCCTTTACACCTCCGGCTCGACCGGCAAGTCGAAGGGTGCATGGTCGGACCATCGCGGCGTCGTGAGCGGCGCGCTGAGCTATGCGATGCAGTCGCTGATGGCCTTCAACTACCTCGATTCCGGCGGCAAGGCTCCGACTTCGCAGGCCTGTGCGCTGGTGGCAGTGCCGCTGTTCCACGTGACTGGCGAAGTGCCGGTATTCCTGCAGAGCTTCGCGCTCGGCCGCAAACTGGTGCTGATGCCGCGCTGGGATGCGGGCGAAGCGCTGCGCCTGATGGAAAAGGAAAAGGTCAGCTATTTCGCGGGCGTGCCGCTGATGAGCTATGAGATCGCGACCCATCCCGATCGTGCGAAATACGATCTCAGCTCATGCACCGGCTTTGCCGCCGGCGGGGCGCCGCGCCCGGTCGAGCATGTCGGCAAGATCCGCGACGCCTTCCCCGATGGCTTCCCGTTGATGGGCTATGGCCTCACGGAAACCAACGGCGTTGGCTGCGGCAATTTCAACGAGAATTACCTTGCCAAGCCTTCGAGCACCGGCAAGCCGAGCCGCCCGCTGGTCGATCTCGCGATCCTGGACGATGCCGGCAACAAGCTGCCGCAGGGCCAGGTGGGCGAAATCTCGATCCGCTCGGTGTGCAATTTCATGGGCTATTGGAACAATGAGGAAGCCACGAAGGCGGCCTATACCAAGGACATGTATTTCCGCACCGGCGACCTCGGGAAGCTCGACGAGGACGGCTATGTCTATATCGTCGACCGCAAGAAGGACATCATCATCCGCGGCGGCGAGAACATCACCTGCCTCGAAGTTGAGGAAGCGGTCTACGCGCATGACGCGATTGCCGAATGTTCGGTGTTCGGCCTGCCCGACGACCGAATGGGCGAAGTGCCCGCAGCGGTGTTCTACCTCAAGCCGGGCCAGAGCCTGAGCCCGGGCGAACTGCGCGAATTCCTGCTGTCGCACATCGCGCCGTTCAAGGTGCCGCTGCCCGAGCACATCTGGGTGTCGGACAAGGCCTTGCCGCGGCTCGGCACACAGAAGATCGACAAGCGCACTGTGCGCAAGATGTTCGCCGGCGACCTCCTGCCAGCCTAGAGGCCTCGCTTGAAATCGCTCAATGTCCCCAACCAGCGCGCGGTGATCGACCGGCGCGCGCTCGCCGACGCGATCCACGCGCTGGTCGAGGATCAGGGCGAGAAGGCGCGCGGGCAGATCGTGCAACTGCTGCGCGAGGCGCTGGAAAATGGCCGCGCGGAAATTGCCCGGCGGCTGACGGAGAAACCATCCGCCGGGCATGAATGCACCGGCGCGCAGGCCTTCCTGATCGACCAATTGGTGCGCGTGGTGCATGACCATGTCACCGAGCATGTCTATCCCGTGGCCAACCGCAGCAGCGCCGAACGGCTCACGTTGATCGCGGTGGGCGGTTATGGCCGCGCCGAGATGGCGCCGCATTCGGATGTCGATATCGCCTTCATCACCCCCACCCGGCGCGCGCCGTGGTGCGAACAGGTGATCGAAGCGATGCTTTATTACCTTTGGGACCTCGGCCTGAAGGTCGGCCATTCGAGCCGCACGGTCGACGACACCATGCGCATGGCGCGCGAAGACCTGACGATCCGCACCGCGCTGCTTGAAGGGCGCTTCATCTGGGGCGACCGCGCGCTTTACGATGAAACGAGCCGCCGCTTCTGGGCGGAAGTCGCCAAGGGCAGCGAGCGGCAATTCCTCACCCAAAAGCTCGAAGAGCGGAACCAGCGGCACAAGCGGATGGGCGACAGCCGCTATGTGGTCGAACCCAATGTGAAGGACGGCAAGGGCGGCTTGCGCGACCTGCAGACGCTCTACTGGATCGGCAAATACATGCACCGCGTTCGCAGCGCGGCCGAACTGGTCGACGTGGGCCTGTTCACCAGGGCCGAATATCGCAGCTTTCGCCGCGCCGAAGGCTTCCTGCTGGCCGTGCGCTGCCACATGCACATCATCACAGGCAGGGCGGAGGACCGGCTGACCTTCGACCTCCAGCGCGAAGTCGCCGCGCGGATGAATTTCGCCGACCGCCCGGGCAAGAGCGCGGTCGAGCGCTTCATGCAGTTCTATTTCCTGCAGGCGCGGCGCGTCGGCAGCCTGACCGGCGTGTTCCTGTCGCATCTCGATGACGAGTTTGCCAACAAGCGCGCGCGCACCGGCTTCTTCGCTGGATGGAGCCAGAAATCGCGCATGCTCAAGGGCTATCGCGTATTTGCCGGCAAGATCGCGGCACCGTCGGACGACTGGTTCCGCAAGGACCCGGTGCGGTTGATCGAAGTCTTCCAGCTGGCCGAGGCCAACAGCCTCGAGATCCACCCCGAAACCATGCGCCTGGCTGACCGCGACAGCGCGCTGATCAAGTCCGACGTGCGCGAAGACGCGCGCGCCAATGCGCTGTTCCTTGATCTGCTGGCGGGCCGCAACGATCCCGAAACAGTGCTGCGCTGGATGAACGATGCCGGCGTGTTCGGCCGCTTCGTGCCCGATTTCGGGCGCGTCAATGCGCAGATGCAGTTTGACATGTACCACCACTATACGGTCGACGAGCACACCATCCGCGCGATCGGCCTGCTCAACCGCATCGAGAAGGGCGAGCTGGTGTCCGACCACCCGCGCTCGACCCGGCTGATCCATCGCGTCAATTCGCGCCGCGCGATCTACGTCGCGGTGCTGCTGCATGACATCGCCAAGGGCCGCGGCGGCGACCATTCGGTGCTCGGCGCCGAGGTTGCCCATGAATTGTGCCCGCGCTTCGGCCTCAATGATAACGAGACCGACCTGGTCGCCTGGCTGGTGCGCCAGCACCTGCTGATGAGCGCGACCGCGTTCAAGCGCGACCTCACCGATCCCAAGACGATCGAGGATTTCGTGAGCCAGGTGCAGAGCCTGGAACGCTTGCGCAATTTGATGATCCTGACTGCCGTCGATATCCGCGCGGTCGGCCCCGGCACATGGAACAGCTGGAAAGGCCAGCTTCTGGGCGAGCTTTATGACGCCGCACAGGAGCGCCTGCGCCTTGGCCATATGCGCCACGGCCGCGAGCAGCGGGTCGCCGCCAAGCGCGAAGCGGTGGCGGAACGGCTGGGTTCGAGGGCTCCACTGGTGGCGCAGGTCGGCAAATTGCTCGACGATTCCTACTGGATTGCCGAACCCGAAGACGTGATCGCGCGCAATCTCGTCCAATATGAAGTCGCAAGGGAGATCGAAGAGCATCTCTCGATCCATTGCGAGTTCGACGAGGAACGCGGCGCTACCCTGGTGAGCGTGATCGCGGCCGACCACCCCGGCCTGTTCTATCGCATCGCAGGCGGAATTGCGCTGGCCGGCGCGAATATCATCGACGCGCGCATCCACACCGCACGCAGTGGCTGGGCGGTCGACAATTTCCTGGTGCAGGACCCGCTGGGCAAGCCGTTCCGCGAAGGCCAGCAAATCGAGCGGCTGAAGAAGTCGATCGCCGACGCGCTGGCGAACCGGATCGAACTGGTGCCCAAGCTGGCGGCAAGACCGCTACCGCACACGCGGGCAGGTGCTTTCGACGTGGCGCCTCGCGTCACCTTTGACAACAACGCATCGAACCGCTTCACCGTGATCGAAGTCAATGCGCGCGATCGTCCGGCGCTGCTCAACCGCCTCGCGCGGGCGCTGTTCGAGAGCAATCTCGTGGTCCAGTCCGCGCACATCACCGCCTATGGCGAACGCGCTGCAGATACCTTCTATGTTACCGACCTGACGGGCGACAAGGTGACCGCCGCGGTGCGGCTGGCAGAGATAGAGGCACGCCTGCTCGATGCGGGAAGCGATAGGCGCCAGCGGCAGCTCGAAGAAGCGTGAATCCAACTTGCTGGGACGCCGGTTAAAACTCCATTGGATTGGCCAGGAAATGTGAGGAGAGCCCCGCGGCCTATCTGGGTCACCATTTTTCTACTATGAAATTTCCTTGCCAGCTTGGGAAATATGGATGCTTTTTGAAAGCAATTGGCCGTGCATCGGCAATCCAGGGTCCGCCTCCCTTGAAATTGGGGCCCTTTCAAACTTACTTGTAGGGTAGAGGGTGTGGCGCCTGCTATAGTGTGCGCCCAAAGCAGGAGAGGATTATCAGCCAGTTTAATCTACACCACAGCTGTGCCGTCGCAGCCTTGATCGCCGGGATGGCATTCGCCAGCCCCGCAATTGCGCAGGATGAGGGCTCTGCCGGGAGCGGTGAGGAAAGCGAAGGCCGCGAAATCATCGTGACCGGTTCACTCATTCGCGGTACGCCGGAAGACGCTGCCTTGCCTGTGGACGTGGTTTCAGCGGAAGAACTGCAAAACAAGGGCATCAGTTCGCCGCTTGAGTTGATCAAGGAGCTACCTTCGGTGGGCTCTGTCCTCGGGGACACCAACCAGTTTTCTACATTTGCGCAAGGGTTCCAAGGCAATGGCTCGATCAACCTGCGCGGCCTGGGGGCCACTCGTACCCTCGTCCTGATCAACGGTAAGCGCACCATCCAGGCACCGGGTGACGGTTTCAGCGATACAAACTTTATCCCTCTCTTCGCCCTTGAGCGGGTCGAAATCCTCAAGGACGGCGCGGCCGCGACATACGGCTCCGACGCCATCGGTGGCGTTGCCAACTTCATTACCCGAAAGAACTTCGACGGGTTCGAAGTCGCCGGTGACTACACGTTCATTGACGACTCGGATGGCAACTACAATATCAGCGCGCTTATTGGGAAATCCTTCGGCGACGTGAATGTGATGATCGGTGCGGGATGGCAGCACAGGTCCGAGCTTGCAACGACCGCACGCGACTACACGAGCCAGCCGTATGATCAAAACGCCTCAGGCTACTCGGCGCTAGCCACTCCCGGTCTTTTTGCCGTCACCTACCTGGGTTCGACTGGCCTCAATACGGTCCTCTCGCAGGACAAGGGGTGTAACGAGCTTGGCGGTTTCAACACGCCACCGGTTTGCCGGTTCACCTACATCCCATTCGATAACATCATCGAAGACGAGGATCGGTACCAGGTTTACGCGCAAGCAGAGGCCGACTTGTCAGACACTGCTCGCTGGCATGCCAGCGCACTTTGGGCGAAGACCGATCTCGAGAGCCTGAATTACTCGCCCGCCTTCCCGCCGACACAGGGCCCGAAGGGATCAGGCTTCGTCAGCGCATTCAGCACTTCGCCGGCAAACCCTGCCGTGGCTGCCTTCCTGACCCAGCAGGGTCTTCCGCTTTCTGGCGGCGCAAACGGCACAGTCGTTGCCGTAACCAACGTTTATTACCGGCCCTTCGGCTTCATCGGCAATCCGCGCGATGAGGAACGTGGCGCCGGCCAGGGCCTTGCCAAGAATAATGCATGGCGTGTCACCACGGGCTTCGAATTCGATGTCAGCGACAACTTGGTCTTGGACCTCGATGGGACCTACTGGCGGTCAGCCCGTACGGCCTATGCTCCGGGCATCGTCGGTTCCCGCCTCCAAGCCGCGCTGAACGGTTTGGGTGGTACCGGCTGTACAGGTACGACGCCGGGCTCGAACGGATGCCAGTGGTTCAACCCCTTCGTGCTGGCCGGGCCTTCAAATCCGACACTGGACATCACCAACCCCTACTATCAGCCGGGCTTCGAGAACGATACCGACCTTGTCGCATGGATGCAGGTGCCGAACGGAACTTTCCAGCGCGAGAAACAGTGGATTGCTGATGCTGTGCTCTCGGGCGGTACAGGGCTTGAGCTGCCGGGTGGTGAGGTCGCTTTCGCAGTCGGCGCCCAGTACCGGAAGAACAATTTCATCAGCCGGCCGCTTAACGACCTGTCCAATCTCGACATAAACCCCTGCTTCAAGGAAGGCGACCTGAGCTGTGTGGGCACGCCGACCGATGGCGTGGGGCCGTTCATCTTCCTCGGCGGTACGCGCCCCGTGAACCTCGACCAAAGCGTATACGCCATCTTCACCGAATTGCAGCTGCCGGTTCTCGACACCCTCGAGGTTTCGGCCGCCATTCGCTACGAGGATTATGGCAGCCCGATCGGATCAACGATCAACCCGAAGGCCGCGGTCCGGTTCGAAGCCACCGATTGGCTGACCCTGCGCGGTTCGATCGGCACCACTTTCCGTGGGCCTCTGGCTAGCAATATCGACCCCAACTTCGTGACTGCCCTGCAGGGCCTGACCGCTGCTGGCGGCAACTACAAGTCGGTCGACATCTACGGCAATCCCGACCTCGATCCCGAAACCGCGCTGACCTACAATATCGGTTTCATCGTCGACACGGGTGCTTTTACGTTTAGCGCAGACTTCTGGACCTATGATTTCAAGGACCAGATCGTCATCACTCCGGCTGACGCGATCGCCAGCTTCGTGGGCAATAGTCAGACAAACGGAACCTCGCCTGTCAACTGCTCCAGCTCGCTTGCCAACCTCATTACCTTCTCGGGCAATGCCTGCGTACAGGGCACGACAACGGGCCTCGACATCGCCCGCGTGCGGACCCAATACGTCAACGGTCCCGACGTGAAGGTTCGCGGTTTCGACTTCGCCGCCAACTACGACATCGAGGCCGGCTTCGGCGTGATCTCGATTGGCGGTAACGCGACCTGGAACCTCGACTATAAGACCGACGACTTCTCCGTGGACGGCGTGCTGGTCACCCCGTCCTACGACGCAGTCGGTTTTGGCAACTACTTCCGCGATCCGGGCACGCTGCCTGAATGGCGCGCCAACGGTTACGTCAACCTGGCGACGGGCGGTCTCAATGCTCGTTACTCGGTCAACTACATCGACAGCGTGTTCGACGAACGCTGCACGAGCGATCCGTGTTTCGCCATCGCGGGCGTGCCAGCTGGCAGCAATTACGGCAAGAACAGCGGAAGCTACATGCAGCATGACCTTGTGTTGAACTACACGCTGCCTGTCACCTTTGCTGATGTTCAGCTGACCGCTGCGGTCCTTAATATCTCCGACGAAGAGCCGGCCCAGGCTTACCTGCCGCTCAGCTACAACCCCTTCATCGGCAATGCCATCGGCAGGAATTTCCGCCTCGGCATCCGTACGAAGTTCTGATCCACGCGATCAACGCAAAAGGAAAAGGGCGCTCTTCGGGGCGCCCTTTTTTGGTTTTTGTGCGCTACCGCTTCGCTACGTTTGCGCGGGCCGCTCGCCGAACAGCGCCGTGCCCACGCGCACATGGGTCGCGCCCAGCATCACAGCGGTTTCATAATCCCCGCTCATGCCCATGCTGAGGCCCAGCAGGCCGTTGTCGGCGGCCAGCTTCGCCAGCAGCGCGAAGAAGGGCGCGGGCTCCATACCGGCAGGGGGAATGCACATCAGCCCGGCGACCGGGATCCCCGCTTCGCGTGACTGCGCCAGCAGCGCGGACAGGTCCGCTATCGAACAGCCGCCCTTCTGCTCCTCCTCGCCAACATTGACCTGTGCGAAGCAAGGCACGCGCTTGCCAAGCTTGTTCATAGCGCTCGCCAGCGCCTTCACGAGGCTCGGCCGGTCGAGCGCGTGGATACAGTCGAACAGCGCCACTGCATCTTCGGCCTTGTTCGATTGGAGCTGGCCAATCAGGTGCAACTCGACATCGGGAAAGCGGGTGCGCAATGCGGGCCATTTGGCCTGCGCCTCCTGCACGCGGTTTTCGCCGAAAACGCGCTGCCCCTGCTCGAGCAGCGGCAGGATCGCTTCCGCCGGATGGGTCTTGCTGACCGCGATCAGCGTGATTTCCTCGGGCTCGCGCCGCGCGGGCTTGCAGGCGCGCGCGATCCTGCCACGAACTTCCTCGAGCGGAGTATCTGCCTTTTCCATCGCGCCGCGCTATAGCGATTGCGTGACGAAGATACAGGCCTTTCCCTCGCTCTGGCTGCTGTCCGATGCGCGAAACGACGCAATGTTGGAAGGTACACTGCTGCGCCTGCCGCGCGGATCGGGCTTCGTCTATCGCCATTACCACCTTGGCGATCACGAACGCTGGGCGCGCTTTCGCGAGCTGCGTCGCCTCTGCCATGCGCGCAGGCACCTGCTGATCCTGGCCGACAGTTCGCTCACCGCGCGCGAATGGGGCGCCGACGGCATCTACGGCGCGGCGCGCGCGCTCTGTCCGACTAGCGGCGACCTCATCACCATCGCCACAGCACACGATTTGCGCGAGATCGGTGAAGCCAACCGCGCTCGCGCCGATGCGGTGATGCTGTCGCCAGCCTTCCCCACGCGCACGCATCCAGGCGCGCAAAGCCTCGGCCCGCTGCGCTTTCGCCTGCTCGCGGCGCAGGCGCAAATGCCGGTCATCGCGCTTGGCGGGATGAACCAAGGCACGGCCGACCGCCTGCGCTGGCCGCGCTGGGCCGCAATCGACGGATTGAGTTGATATTCCGCACGCCCCTCCGGGCGCGCGATTTCCTCGCTCACGCGACTTGAAAGTCGCATCACTGCGGGCGGCCGGTCGGCCTTGCGGATGCCTTGCATCCGAAGGAGGCGCACAACAGGTCACCTCAGATTTCTTGACGCGGACTCGCGCAAGATTCATGGTGTGTTCCATCAGGAGGAACAACCATGGCAACCCGCGCTATGAGCAAGAAGGGCGCGACCGACTGGCGGGCGGCGTTTCGCCGCTCGATGCGACGTGCCGCCCAGATGGCGGGCGCGGGCGCGCTGTTTGCGCTGTTGCTGTTCCTCGGCCTCGCCATGGCGAGCTATACCCAGACCGACCCCTCGGGTTCGACCGCCGCTTCGGGCGAGGACGTGCGCAACTGGATGGGCGCGAGCGGTGCATGGGCGGCCGACAAGGTCCTGGGCATTTTCGGCCTTACTGCAGTTCTGCTGCTGCCACTGATCTATATCGGCGCGCGCAAATTGTGGCGCGATGTCGAGCAGGAAGAGGATGCCGAGCCCACCAGCTGGTGGCTGCCGCTGGCGATGCTGCTGCTGGCGATGGTGCTGCTTTCGAGCGTGCTGTCGCTGACTTTCGAAGGGCCGCTCTCGACCCTGCCCGCACAGATGGGCGGCATCGCAGGCCTGCTGGGCGCAGCGGCCATCGAGGCTGTGGCCGCACGCTTCGGCGAGGGTGCATCGGGCTGGGTCACGCTAGGCCTCGCTCTCGCCAGCCTTGCCGGCGGGATCGGACTGCTGACGCGGGTCTTCGCTATCGACTGGCGCAATCTGCTGACTCTGCCCGATTTCTTGCAGGACCGGCTGCCGCAACGCAGCCGCCGCGTGATCGCGGGCGAGGATTCCCTGCCCGAACCCAGGCGCGAGCGAAGCGGCAAGCGCGCGCAGGCTGAAAGCGGATCGCGGCCCGAACCTGCGCCGCGCCGCGCACCCGAGATCAGCGATCCTTCCGCTCCGCCCAAACCGGCGGTACTGCCAAAGGCTAAGCAGCGCGACATGTTCGCGAGCTTCGACCTGCCCAGCCTCGACCTGCTGGCAGATGCCCCGGCCAACAACGCGCCCAAGCTCGACAAGATGGCGCTCGAACGCAATGCGCGCCTGCTCGAGAACGTGCTCGACGATTTCAACGTGAAAGGCGAAATCACTGCTGTGCGCACCGGCCCGGTCGTGACGATGTATGAGCTCGAACCCGCGCCCGGGATCAAGGCCAGCCGCGTGATGGGCCTGGCCGAAGACATCGCGCGCAACATGAGCGCGATCTCCGCGCGCGTCAGCCCGATCCCGGGCAAAACCGTGATGGGGATCGAACTGCCCAATGCCGACCGGCAGACGGTTGCGTTCAAGGAACTGGCGGCCTGCGCCGCCTTTGCCGAATCCAAGGGCAATCTGCCGATCATCCTGGGCAAGGATATCGCGGGCGAACCGATTGTGGCCGACCTTGCAGCCATGCCGCACCTTCTGGTGGCGGGCACTACCGGTTCGGGCAAGTCGGTCGGGCTCAACGCGATCCTGCTAAGCCTGCTCTATCGCTTCACGCCTGCCGAATGCCGCCTGATACTGATCGATCCCAAGGTGCTCGAGCTCAAGACCTATGACGATATCCCGCACCTGCTTTCGCCGGTGGTGACCGAGCCGCACAAGTCCGTGCGCGCGCTCAAATGGGCGGTTGAGGAGATGGAGCGCCGCTATCGCATGATGAGCAGCGTCAATTCGCGCAACATCAACTCCTTCAACGAGAAGATCACCGCCGCCGCAGCCAAGGGCAAGCCGCTGGGCCGCCGAGTGCAAGCCGGGTTCGATCCGGAAACGGGTGACGAGATTTACGAAGAAGAACAGCTCGATTACGAGCCGCTGCCGCAGATCGTGCTGATCGTCGACGAACTGGCCGACCTCATGGTTACAGCCGGCAAGGAAATCGAAGTGCTGATCCAGCGCCTGAGCCAGAAATCGCGGGCGGCGGGCATCCATCTGATAATGGCGACGCAGCGCCCGTCGGTCGACGTCATCACCGGCGTGATCAAGGCGAACCTGCCCACCCGCATCAGCTTCAAGGTCACGAGCCGGATCGACAGCCGTACCATCCTGGGCGAACAGGGCGCCGAACAGCTGCTGGGCAAGGGTGACATGCTCTACAAGCCCAACACCGGCGCTTTGATCCGCGTGCACGGTCCCTTCGTGGGTGACGACGAAGTCGAGCGCGTGGCCGATTTCTGGCGCGCACAGGGCAAGCCCGAATATGTCGAAGCGGTGACCGAGGAGCCCGAAGAAGGCTATTCGCCCTATGAGGACGACTTCACTGCATCCGACAACCCAGAAGAACGCAAGTACCGCCAGGCCTGCCAGATCGTGATCGAAAACCAGAAGGCATCCGGCTCGTGGCTGCAGCGCCAGATGGGCGTAGGCTACAACACTGCCGCCAAATGGATCGAGCGGATGGAGGATGAAGGGCTGGTAGGCCCCGCCAACCATGTCGGGCGGCGCGAAATCTACCGCGATCGTGAAGGAAACCCGCTTTAGCCGAGCCACTGCGCATCGCGGAGAATACCATACGCCTTGCTCAATTCTTGCGGCGGTGCCAGCAGCGAGGCAGATTAGTGTGTTTAGGCCAAGCTTCTGATGAGGGTATAATCCGCTCTCTCCAGCTATTACTTGATGGCCGCCTCACTAGGTAATCGATGATCACGAAGCGATCCGGCTCCCAACCTTTTCCTAGTTTGAGCGTCTCCAAGCCTCCGCTGTGCAAGAACAATCACCCATGATGTGTCTTATTAGCGAGAGCACTTCACCTTTGTATTCCTCGAAGACCTCGGGGTCCGTGATCTTTTTCTCGGGAACGAAACGGGCGAACATGTTGTCATCGTTCATGCTCCCGAAACCTCCCTAATCTTATCTGCGATCGAAGCTTCGTCCAATGAAAACGGGGGGCTCTCGCCCCCCGTTGGATAGTCAGATTGGATGAAGATCAGATCTTCACACGCAGGCGAGCGTACCAGAAGCCGCCATTAAGCCCAAACGGGCCGCCAGGGCGCGGGTAAATTGAACCGTTCGAGATACTACCCGTAAGATCGTATATTGGGTTGTTGACGGTCGCCTTGATTTTGTCCGGATAGGTGTTGAACAAGTTGTTCGCCCCGACCGTCAGAGTGTACGTATCGTTGAAGGTGTAGCTCACATCGAGGTCGGTGATGAACTTGGCACCAAAACGCTGTCCATCGATAATCGCGCCGGAACTCACATTGCCTTCGCGGATCGGGTAGTCGTTGGAATCCCGCCATTCGCCATAATAGCTTTCGCGCAGGTTTACTGCCCAAGACCCAGACGACCAGTTCGCTGCCAAGTTTGCTCGATGGTTAGGAGCAAGATACTTAATGTCGATGAGCTGCGTCGGGCCGATCACGCCCGGATCGAAGTCAGTGACCTTACTCTTGTTGTAATTATAAGCGAGTGTCAGGTTGAGGCTGCCGCCGGCAAGGTCCGTGCGATAAGAACCAACGATATCTACCCCTTGGGTCTTAGTGTCGAAGCCATTGGTGAAATATTGCACTGAACCGCCTTGGCCCACCCCAGCCAGTGAAGGCAGATCTGCGAGATCCTGAGCGCTAACCGTAAAGTTTTGCGAGATCCCGATACGATCCGTGACTTTGATCGAGTAGCCGTCGACTGTGAGTGTGAACCCATTGCCGGGATCAAACACGAAACCAGCTCCGAAGTTCGTCGACTCTTCCGGGCCCAGTGTAGTCGCCCCATAGAACTGTGATATATCGCTAGTCACCGGATACGTGCCGACCTGGACCTGGTTGCCCTGAATAAAGGTCGTGGTCAGCACCTGAACGTTGTTTTGGCCTGGTGACGGCGCATGGAAGCCGGTTCCCGCGGTCGCTCGGATTGCCAGTGAATCGGTTAGCTCATAGCGGGCATTGATCTTGCCGACCGTAGTGCTGCCAAAGTTTTCATAATGCTCATAACGGCCTGCGATACCCATCGAGAAACGTTCGGACAGGTCGCCTTCGAGCCCAACATAGAAGCCATAGCTCTTTTCGCTGCTCTTGCCGGCGAACGTCGGGCTGGTGCCGCCATAACCGCTAGCAGCCGGAGGCATGGTAACTGTCGAATCGAAAGCATAAACCCCGGGCGAAGTCTGCAAATAGAGGTTCTGCACCGCATAGGGGCCCGCGCCATAGGACTGCGGATCGCCTTCAGTCGCCTCATACTCTTCGCGGCGGAACTCGGCGCCGGCCGACAGGGTCAGCGGGCTGTCGAGACCGATCTCTAACGCATAGGTCATGTCCAAGTTGAGGTTTAGCTCGCGCTGAATAAGCTTACCAAATTCGAATTCAGTCTGCGTGTCCGGGCCATAAGATGGTGCAAGCGAGTTATACATCGACAAGGCGAGTGACTGGCGTGCCAGCGAGCCCGACAGGTCGTAGGTAAAGCCCGAATCCATCTCGCCCTTGACGCCAATCACACCTATCGCTTGGTCGGTTTCACCGACAAAGCGCGGGGTGAAACCGGCTGGATAGAGCTCAGAGAAATTGAAGACGTTACTGTCCTTCACCCAGCCCCCAGAGGGACAAGTAGCATTGCTTGCGGGGCAAGGCGTCAGGTAGATCGGGTGGCGGAAGGCCGAGTTAGCGCTCAAAGTGCCAGTCGATGAAGACGTGCCGTTGAACCTGACGGCAGAAGTGGTCACTGCTTCGCGATAGTTGAAGCTCTGGTCTGCATCTGAAGCGGCGAAGTTTCCGAACAGGTAGAAGGTCGCCTGCGGCGAGAAGTCGTATTCGCTGTTTACGACAAGCTTCCACCCGTCCGAGGGCGATGTGCCCCAGATCTGCACCGGCCCAGGATAGTTGGGCAACTGGTCTGCGAGGTTCGGGAACTGGTTGGCAAAATTGATTGCCGATGGGCGCGTCACGCCGCGGCTAGTCCCTTTTGTGTCGTAATATTCGCCGGCGATGCTGATGAAGCCCCGGTCGCCCAGCGCGAACCCGCCATAGCCGGAAAGCTGCCAGGTCTCGCCATCGCCGCCGTTGTCGTAGTTCTGGCCATAGAGCGCCTGCGCTTCGAAGCCGGTGTCCTTGCGCAGCCCATAGTTGAGCACACCGCCGATAGCATCCGAGCCATATTGGGCGGTCGCGCCGTCGCGAAGGACCTGAAGGTTACCAACCCCGATGGCGGGAATCGATGAGATGTCGGCACCCTGCGAGCCAAACGACAGCGCCGTGTCGCCACCGGTGTAGACCTGCACCAACGCCGAGCGGTTGAAACGCTTGCCGTTGAGCATCACCAGGATGTTGTCGGCCGGGAGGCCGCGCAGCGATGGCGCACGCACGAAGGTCGAAGCGTCGGAAATCGTGTTCTGCGGCACGAAGAAAGAAGGAACGACGTTCTTGACTACGTCGAGCATGTTGGCTGCGGGCTGCTGCTGAATTTCGGTCGCGCTGATCACATCGACCGGGGAGGCCGAATCCGTGACGCTGCGATCTGTGCGGCGCGAACCGATAACCACGATTCGTTCGCTGTCGGAGCCTTCGCTCGCCTGTGAATCATTCGATTGGGCGAATGCAGCATCCGAGCTTGCTACGGCGATCACCGCAGTAGCCGCAGCGAGCATCGCCCGGCCAGAAACTTGCTTGCAACGCATTTGCATATAGTGAAACTCCCTAAGATTACCGCGCCAAACCGGCCTGCACTCAAGAGCGAGAAATACTACCCCTACCCGCCCTCGATCAGCAGATAACCACAAGGCTCGCGATTGCCTAATATTATTACGCTTCCACCGACAAACTGACAAAACTGTGTTCGGTCCGCAACACTGCCCATGACCAATCCCCAACGAAAACGCCGCCCCGTCACGATGACGGAGCGGCGCCTTCCACTGAAGTATCAAGGGGAGATTACTTCAGGTCATCAGCCGTGATGGTGACATATTCGGTCGCGGCCTTCTCATTCTTGGCGCGCTCGTCATCGGGCGAAGGCACGAAGCCGATCTTTGAGAGCGAACCGCCCGGCCCCCAACTCTTCACCCACTCCTGAAGGTACTGGTCGAGGCCGGGGATCGCGCGCCGATGCGCCGCCTTGACGTATACGTAGAGCGGGCGGGCGCCAGGATAGGCAAAGCTCGAGATGTTGTCATAGGTCGGCTCGACTCCGTTCATCGAGAGACCCTGCAGCTTGTTCAGGTTCTCTTCGAGGTAGGAATAGCCGAACACGCCTACTGAGCGGGGGCTGTTCTCGATCTTCTGCACGATCAGGTTGTCCTGCTCACCCTGGTCGACATAGGCGCCGTCCGAACGGACTTCGGTGCAGAGCTGCGCGAACTTGTCTTCGTCGGTTTCCTTCAGCGCCTTCATCTCGTCATTGGTCTTACAACCCACTTCGAGGACCAGCTCCTTGAGCGCGTCGCGCGTGCCTGAAGTCGAAGGCGGGCCATAGACCAGGATGGGCTCGTTCGGCAGCGAGGGATCGACATCGGACCAGTTCTTGGCGGTCTGTTCCTTGCCATAGGGATTGGCGGCGAGCGCTTCGTAAACGATCTTTGGAGTGAGTTTCATCGTGATCCCGCCCATGGCCGAAGCGAAAGCGATCCCGTCAAGCCCGACCTGCAGTTCGACGATGTCGGTCACGCCGTTCTTCTGGCAGTCTTCGAACTCGCTCAGCTTCATGCGGCGCGAAGCGTTCGTCATGTCAGGGGTGGATGCGCCCACGCCCGAGCAGAACAGCTTGATGCCGCCGCCGGTGCCGGTCGATTCGATGAGCGGCGACTTGAATTCGGGGTTCGAGCGGGCGAAGCTTTCGGCCACTGCCTTGGCGAAGGGGAATACGGTCGACGAGCCGACTGCGCGGATCGAATCGCGCGTGCTCGAAGTGCCGCTTTCGCCGCAAGCGGCCAGCGCGAGGGTCGAAAGCGCAATCAGGCAGGTAGTCTTGAAGTGACGCATGGGAAAATCCTCAAATTGGTCCCGGTTGGATCAGCTGCCCGCCTAGGACCGAAGCATGACAGGAATGTGACAAAATCGGGCGTGCGGGGCAGCGGGCAAACCGCCACCCCGACACATCGTCAGAAATCGATCTGGGCGCGCACACCGACCACATCGACCGAGTATGACCGGTCGCCGCCGGCCGCGGCGTAAACCGCGTCCGAATAGTCGAGCTTGCCGTAGTTCGCGAGCAGCATGGTGTAGTCGGTCGGCTTCCATGCCAGCGAGACGAAGTATCCGTCCTGCGTGCCGCCGACGATACCCGCATCGTTGAGGTCGAGATAGTCGTAGCGCAGGTTGAGCTGGAGCGACCCCATGCCGCCCTTGCCCATGGGGTTGGCAGGCTTGGTGCGGTCGAACTTGCCGCTCTTGTAACCGCGGGTATCGCCCTTGGTCAGGAAATAGCCCACTTCGGCATAGCCACCGAAGAAGGTCGGATCGAGCGCAACGCCCGGGGTCGAAAACTTCTGCCAGAAGCCTTCCGCAGCGACATGCAGCGGGCCGGCGATGGCGGCGGCTTCGAGGCCATAGCCCAGCTCGCTGGTGGCTGCGAAATTACCGGTGTTGATGAAGCGTTCGCCGGTGAAGTGCACCAGCGGGCGCTGGCGATACCGCACCGTCGTGCCGTCTTCCTTGATGTCATTATAGTGGATCGAGCCGCCCAGGTGCAGCTGCGCACTGCCCAGCTTGGGCATCAGCACGAAGCGGCCGTCAACGCTGCGGTTGCCCGTATCGGTATCGCTCATATTGTCGGTGAAGAAGCCGGCCTGTGCAAGCGCGATGCCCTGCTTGTAGGTCAACGAGGCACCCACGCGGCGCTCAAAACCGAAGGCATCGGTGAAGGCGGCGCGTTCGATGAAGGTGGTGTGGAGGCTGCTGGTCAGCTCTTCGAGCGACTGGAAATTGTTCTGGTGACCGACCATCACTTCCACCGGACCATCGGTGTAGGAAAGGAAGGCGTCCGCCATTTCGACTTCATTGCCCGCGAAATCGGCTTCGAACTTGTAGCCGAAGCCGCCGGGGATCGTGCCTTCGACGCCGAGGCGAGCACGGCGCGCTTCGCTTCCGAAACCGTCCGAGCGGCCAGTCGAGCCGGGTACGCTGGTGAAGCCCATATCGTACATCAGGCGGCCGCGCGGCTTGAAGCTCCAGCCACCCTCGCCCTTGATTTCGGGCGCGCCCTTGAAGGCGATGGTGGGGCCCTTTCCGGCCTTTTCGGCTGCAGCCGTGGCGGCAGTGGCGGCCTCGGTCGCTGCGCCAGCTTCGGTGCTGGCGGCTTCGGCCTTGGCTTCCGCTTCGGCCAGATCGGCCCCGAGCGCGTCGATGCGGGCCGCCATGGCAGCCATGGCTGCACGCATTTCGGCTATTTCGCGAGCCGTGTCGGAGCTGTCCTGCGCATAGGCAGGCTGAGCAAAACAGATGGCGCCTGCAGTGGCAGCCAGCAGAGTCGATCGAAGCATTTGTGAAATCCCTGTTGCAGATTTCCGACCGTCCTATGTCGCTCAAGTGACATTTTTGAGACAATCGGGAATTCTCCTGAACTGAGCGAACGCGGTGAAAAGGCAGGTGGCGGGTAAGCTGCGGATTGCGTTCAATTTTCGCGCTAACGCGCAAACCATGCTTAACGGCTTTTAGAGCGTTTTCCCCACGTTCTGACTCGGCGGGGATTCCCTTGCGGGCGCAGTTCTGATTCATCCTTTTTGCTGGATGCAGGAGGCCAGCATGGATGGCACGGACGCTTTCATAGGACCTGCGGGACAGGGTTGTCGCTGCGATCGACGGCGGCATGAGTTGCCGAGCGGCTGCGGCGCATTTTGATGTCAGCATCTCGAGCGCTATTCGCTGGAGGCGCCTTGCACTTCAGCATGGCAGGGCGGTCGCCAAGCCTCGCGGTGGTGACCGGCACTCAGGCAGGATCGAGGCGCACGGAAGCTTCATCAAGGAGCTGCTCGCCGAGCAGGGCGACATCACCCTAACCGAGATCCAGGCGCGGCTTACCGAACGCGGTGTGCCGGTGGGCATCGGCACCGTGCATCGCTTCTTCGCGCGGCATGGGATCACGCGTAAAAAAAGATCGGGCACGCGGTCGAGCAAGACCGGCCCGACGTCCTGAGGCAACGGCAGCGCTGGTTCGACGGCCAGCTCGATCTCGACCCCGAGCGCTTGGTCTTCATCGACGAGACGTGGACCGCCACCAATATGACCCGCAGCCATGGCCGCTGCCGGAAAGGTGAGCGGCTGCGGATGGGCTGCCCGCACGATCACCGCAAAACCACCACACTGGTGGCCGGCCTGCGCATGACCGGCATGGTCGCGCCCATGGTCCTCGACGGCCCGATCAACGGCGACTGGTTCGAAGCCTACGTGACGCAGGTCTTGGTGCCCGAACTTCGCCCCGGTGACATCGTCGTCATGGACAAGTTCTCGAGCCACAAGCGGGCGGACGTGAAGAAGAAGACCGAAGCAGTCGGCGCCACCCTGCGCTTCCTCCCGCCCTACAGCCTTGACTTCAACCCGATTGACAAGGCGTTCTCCCGGCTCAACGCCATGCTCCGCAAGGCTGGCGAGCGCACCGTCCGCGGCCTCTGGGATCTCATCGGCAGGCTCGTCGACATCTTCCAGCCAGACGAGTGCGTCAATTACTTCAGATCATGCGGATACGAACCGGAATGAGCGGAAAACACTCTAAATCCCCCTCAGGCTAGGGGGGCGCGTGGGTAGGGTAATTTTTCTTGCCATCGCCTTTGCGGCGATGCTGGCGACCTATGCGTCTGCCTACCTTCCGTCGCGCATGGAAACGCCGCAGCTGGCAAGTTGCGTCGTCCCTGTCGAAGCACCCGTTTCAGCCGCGACACTGGCAGGGCCGGGCCTCCATTGGCAGTGCCACGGCACGAGACAGGATGCGGCCGCACAGCATATGCTGGTCCGTTTCGACCTTTCCGCCGACAGTGAAGCTGAAGCGCCGAAATATCTGCGCAGCCGGATCGACCTGTTCGACCAGGTCGAACTGACAGTGATCGATCGTGACGGAACCACGCGCCAGTCGCGCCAGACGCAGGATAGCGTTCGCCTGATCTCAGGCGAACCGATGTTCCTGGCAGAACTTCCGGAGATCACGCCTGAAAGCCGCGCGCTGTTCGTGCGGTTTGATGGTGCTCGCCACGATGTGACCGTACTGCGATCGAAGCTGTTCAAGGCCGACCCTTCGCGCACCATGCCGCATTATCACAACATGCTGTTCCTGGCGCTGGTGCTGGGCATGATGTTGATGCCGGTGGTGTTCGACCTGGCCTTCTGGAGCGCGCTGCGCAGCCCGTTCCTGCTGTGGCACGCGGCGCTCTCGCTTGCCTTTGCCAGCATGGTCCTGCTGCGATCGGGGCTCGTCGTCGAATTCGTCGAGATAAGCATGGCGACCTGGCGCCAATTGTTGATCGTAAGCCTGGGCGTGGCAATCCTGGTCGCCGCATTCTTCACCAACGCCTTCGTCGAAGGCGGGCGGCTCGACCAGCGCCTGCGCAAGCTGCTGCTGGCGGCCGGCATCTGGGGGTTTGCCGCCTCGGCGATCCATGCGCTGGGGCTGGAAGTTCTGGCTCCGCTCGGCGGGCGGTTCCACACCTATGCACTCTTGCCGGTGCTGGCGGTATTCATCTGGGCGATGGCCGACGCCTATCGCCGCAGCTCGCGCTCGATCCGGTTCCAGATTGTCGGCTGGATCCCGCTGCTGCTGGCCTATTCGATCGAGATTGCGACCAATGTATTCCCGCTGGGAATTCCGACCGAAGCCTTGCCGCTTTTCTATATCGGGGTGCTGAGC
Source organism: Altererythrobacter litoralis (assembly GCF_036324225.1). NCBI lineage: Bacteria > Pseudomonadati > Pseudomonadota > Alphaproteobacteria > Sphingomonadales > Erythrobacteraceae > Altererythrobacter > Altererythrobacter litoralis. Next base: position 134,336 of record NZ_JAZDQV010000002.1, on the reverse strand, counting down.
GAAACGACGATTACCGCGATTGGTGTGGCCGACCGCTTCTTCCTGCTTCGCCGCGAGCGCGACCAGGCCCGCACCAAGGCCGAGGCGCTGGAACAGTTGAGCGAGCGCGACCCGCTAACCGGCTTGCACAACCGCCGGGCGATCGATGCGCGTTTCGACGAACTGCACCGCGCCGGTTACGAGACCTTCGCGCTGATCGACCTCGACCATTTCAAGCCGGTCAACGACACCGCCGGGCATCTGGTCGGCGACGAAGTGCTCAGGGTTGTTGCCAAGGTGATTTCGGCCGACGAGGAAGCGATTGCGATGCGGATGGGCGGCGAGGAATTCCTGCTGGTAATGCGCGGCAATGATGCGCCCGCGCGGGCGGAAAAGCTACGCAACGCCATCCCGATCCGCGTGGCGCAGGAAGTGCCCGAGCTGGAGCAGCTGGTCACGGCCAGCATGGGGCTGCTGGTGGCGCCGCGGCTGGCGGTGCCGATGGCCAATTTCGCCGACATCTACAGCCGGGTCGACATGCTGCTTTATGAAGCCAAGGGGCAGGGCCGCAACCGCACCGTTAGCGAGAGGCTGCAGACCTTCGAACGCGGCAAGATCCGCCAGTCGCCAGAGTCCGATCGCCGCAAGCGCGACCGGCGCAAGCCGCGCGCGGCCTGACAGCGAGCAGGCTCATCCCGCGCGCCAGGCGCGGTAGTTCCTGGCCCGCCGCGCCGCACGCCATTGGTCTGCGAGCAGCGCGACAATCGCGGAGCCGCCATCGCCAGGCGGCTTGCCCTTCGCCATCTTGGTGATCTGCTGCTTGGTCAGCGCCATGGTCGCCAGCCCCTTGAGCGTCGGGTTGTCGAACCCGGCCTCGGGCAGGGTCACATCGGCATTGAGCCCTTCGCGCCAATGCTGCGGCAACATCGGGTCTGCCGCCATGGCGCGCGCGATTCCGAGCAATTCGACCCCGAAGCCCTGAGCATCATGCGCCAGTGCGGCCTCGGCCACTTCGAGCCTTGTGATCCCGCCGGTGACCATGATCGGCATGTCCGCGACCTTGGCGATATCGCGCGCGAAGGTGATGAAATAGGCCTCGCGCGCGCCGGTCGAGCCTTCCTGCGGATTGCCCTGCATCGCCGGGCTTTCATAGCTGCCGCCCGAAAGCTCGACGAAATCGAGCCCATAGCCATTGAGCCATTGCACCAACTGCCGCGCATCCTCGAAGGCGAAACCGCCGCGCTGGAAATCGGCCGAATTGAGCTTGATGGCGACACCGAAGCTGAGCTTCACCCGCTGGCGCACCGCTTCGACGATCCGCAGCAGGAAGCGTGCGCGGTTCTCAAGGCTGCCGCCCCATTCGTCGCTCCGCTGGTTGGTCAGCGGCGAGAGGAACTGGCTGATGAGATAACCATGCGCGCCGTGGATCTGAACCCCGTCGAACCCGGCTTCTTCGGCCGCCTGCGCGGTGTCGGCAAAGCGCGTGATGATCGCCTCGATTTCCTGCACTTCGAGCGTGCGCACCGGCGCGAAGAGCGACGAAAACTTGCCAAGATTGAGTTCCACGCCGGAAGGCGAGACCGCGACTTCGCCCAGGCTCTTGTACAGCTGGCGCCCGGGATGGCTGATCTGCAGCCAGAACTGCCCACCGCCCGCCTTGCCGATCTCGGCCCATTTGCGGAACGGCGCCAAATCGGTGCCCTTCTGCAGCACGACCCCGCCCGGCCCCGTCAGCGCGGACGGATCGACCATGATATTGCCCGAGAGAATCAGGCCGACGCCGCCTGCGGCCCATTGGCGATAGAGCGAGAACAGCTTTTCGCCCGGATACTGCCCCGGCTGCACCGCCAGGTTCTCTTCCATGGCCGCCTTGCACAGGCGGTTGGGCAGGACGCTGCGATTGGGCAGGGTGAGCGGCTGGAACAGCGGGCTGGGGTCTGGCGTCATCGATCCTCCGATAGCTGGAACGGCGCGATTACTTCAGTCCGCACGCGCACGAGGCGCTGGGTCGCACGGTCGAGCATCGCCCATGTGGTCCGCGCTGAAACGATCACCTTGCCCGCTTCATTGCGGAAATCGACCCGGCGATCGGATTTCGCACCTTGGGCAGGCCCGTCGATCCAAGTCTCGCCCGTCACGCTCTCGCCTTCGGCGATATTGCCGCGGTAGTCGATCTCGTGCCGGATAACGACCCAGAAGAACTGGGCATTGTCCTCGGGCCGCGCCGCTGCTTCCCAATGCGCGGTGGCGATATCCTGCACCCACTGCACCCACACGGTGTTGTTGACGTGCCCGAGCTCGTCGATGTGCTCGGGCAGCGCCGTGAAACTGCGGGTGAAGCGTCCGAACATTACTTCTCGCCGGCCATGCCCATCTGCCACAGGATGAAAGCGAACTCCTCGGCCACTTCGTAGATCGAATTCCAGCGGCCCGACTTGCCGCCATGGCCCGCGCCCATATTGGTCTTGAACAGCAGCTCATTGCTTTCGGTCTTGGTGTCGCGCAGCTTCGCGACCCACTTGGCCGGTTCCCAATAGGTCACGCGCGGATCGTTGAGCCCTGCCGTCACCAGCAGCGGCGGATAGGCTTGCGCCTTCACCTGGTCATAGGGCGAATAGCTGAGCATGTAGGCGAAGGCTTCCTTGTCGGTGATCGGATTGCCCCATTCCTGCCATTCGCCCGGGGTCAGCGGCAGGCTCTCGTCGAGCATGGTGTTGATCACGTCGACGAAGGGCACATGCGCCACCACGGCGCCATATTGCGCCGGATCCTGGTTCACGACAGCGCCCATCACCTCGCCGCCGGCCGAACCGCCCGATGCCGTCACCTTGCCTTCCGCCGTATAGCCCAGCGCGATCAACCCACGCCCGACATCGACGAAGTCGTTGAAGGTGTTGCGCCGCTCGAACAGCTTGCCCTGCAGATACCAGCGGCGACCGAGATCGTCGCCGCCGCGCACATGCGCGATGGCATAGGCGAAGCCGCGATCGACCAGGCTCAGTCGCGTGGTCGAGAAGCTCGGCGGCATGGCATAGCCATAGGAGCCATAGGCATAGAGATGGAGCGGCCCACCCGGCCCGCCGTTCATCTTGTCGCGATCCTTGCGCATCACCACGCTGACCGGCACCTTGGTGCCGTCGCGCGCTTCGATCATCACCCGTTCGGTGGCGTAGAGCGAGGGATCGTAGCCGCTCGGGATTTCCTGCTGCTTGAGCAATTCCAGCCTGCCGTCGGCGAGGTGGAAGTCATAGACCGAATCCGGCGTGACCATGCTTTCATAGGCCAGTCGCAGCTTCTTGACGTCATATTCGGGATTGTTGGACAGGCCCGCGGAATAGCTCGCTTCGGGGAAAGCGATCGGCTTCGCCGAGCCCGGTTGCGCGTAGGAGCGGACCTGCACCTGGTCGAGCCCGTCGAGCCGCCCTTCGGTGACGAAGAAGTCCTTGAACAGGTCGAAACCGGTCAGGTAGAATTCGTCCGATCCCGCGATCACCGTCTGCCAGTCGCCGGGCGTTTCCAGCTTCGCCTTGGCCAGGCGGAAATTGACGTGGTCGTCATTGGTCCACACCCACACCTCGCCATCTCTTACGTCGACCGAATATTCGACTCCCTTCTGGCGCGGCTTGACAAGTATCTGTTCGCCAGTGGGATTGTCGGCGCGCACCAGCCGCACTTCGCTGGTCTCATTGTCGCCTGCGCCGATGATCAGCCAGTCGTCCTGCGCCGAAAGGCCCGTGCCTACGCCGAAGCTCTGGTCCTCTTCCTTGTAGAGCGTCACGTCGCTCTCAACCGGCGTGCCGATGACGTGCAGCTTGGCCTCGAGCGTGCGCCATTCCTCGGTCGCAGGGCCATAGACCAGCGCGGTGTCCTTCGCGACCCAGGTCAGGCCGCCGCGCAGCCCGGTCAGCTCGTCGGCCAGCAGTTCGCCGGTCTGCAAATCCTTGATGCGCGCCGTGTAGCGTTCCGAGCCGTTGGTGTCGGTCGAATAGGCGAGATAGCGCCCGTTCATGCTGATCGAGGCCGCGCCGAGGCGGAAATATTCGTGTCCTTCGGCCAGCTCGTTCTCGTCGAGGATCAGCACGCCATCGCCGCCCGCCACGGGCTTGCGGTAGTGCTTGCGATATTGCGCGCCTTCATCAAACTTCGACCAGTAGATCCAGTCGCCATCCTTCTGCGGAACGGTGCTTTCATCCTGCTTGATCCGCGCCTTCATCTCTTCGAAAAGCGTGTCGGTGAGCGCCTGCTGCGGCGCCATGCGCGTTTCGAACCAGGCGTTTTCGGCCTTGATGTAATCGAGCACGTCTTCGTCATCGACTGTGGGATAGGACTGGTCCCTGAGCCAGTGATATGGATCGGCCAGCGTAATGCCGTGGTGGGTGTAGCTGTGCTCGCGCTTCTCGGCGACAGGGGGAGAGGTCGGGGCCTCGGTGGTCACGTCGTTTTTTCCCTCATTGGCAAAGGCGGAATTGGCAGCGAAAGGCAGGGCGGCGAGGCACGCAGACAGCGTGCCGACAGTAAGCATTCTGATCATCACAGAGCGATCATCCCATGTTGCGACCCGCGCGGCTGGAAAGAGGTGCACGGTAGGACTATGTGGTAAGTCATTTAGACAAAGGTGTGCGTGCCGCAAGCGCCAAGCACAGGAAATGCAGGATCGATCAAATGCTGATGCAAACCCATGAGGCGCGGCTGGACGCGCTTCGTCAGGAACTCAAGCGCCGCGGGCTCGACGGCTTCATCGTGCCGATTTCCGACGAACACATGAGCGAATATGTCGGCGCCTATGCCCAGCGGCTGCAATGGCTCACGGGCTTCGGCGGTTCGGCCGGCAGCGCGGTGGTGATGCAGGACAAGGCGGCAATCTTCGTTGACGGGCGCTACACCGTGCAAGTGCGCGACCAGGTCGACGAAAAGCTGTTCGAACACCGCTCGGTCCCGAAGGACACGATCGGTGGCTGGATCGGCGAGCAGGCACAGCAGGGGGCGCGGATAGGCTATGACCCGTGGCTGCACAGCCGCCAGTGGGCGCAAGCCACCGCCAAGGCTGCGGCTAAGGCCGGGGCCGAACTGGTCGCGGTCGACAGCAACCCGATCGACGCGGTGTGGCAGGACCAGCCCGAGCCTTCTCCCGCGCCCGCGATCGTGCAGGACAATGCGCTCGCCGGGCGCAGCTCGCCCGAAAAGCGCGCGGAAATCGCCGACTGGCTCAAGCGCGAAGGGTATGATGCGGCAGTGATCTCAGCGCTCGATTCAGTGGCGTGGCTGCTCAATATCCGCGGCGCCGACGTGTCGCATACGCCGGTGGCGCTGAGCTATGTTATCGCGCATGCCGACGGCACGGCGGAACTGTTCATCGCTTCGGAGAAGGTCACGCCCGAACTGGCGCAGCACCTTGGCAATGCGGTTTCGGTGCGCGAGCGGGGCAGCTTCGCTTCCGCGCTGGGCGCGATGAAGGGCAAAAGCGTGGCGGTCGACCCCAATTACGGCGTCGACGCAATCACGCAGCTGCTCGAAGCGGGCGGCGCGAGGGTGAGCTTCGAGCGCGACCCCACCATCCTGCCGCGCGCGATCAAGAACCCGGTCGAACAGCAGGGGCAGCGCGATGCGCAGGCGCGCGACGGCGCGGCCGTGGCCCGCTTCCTGCGCTGGATCGAGGAAACCGCCCCGTCGGGCGAAGTCGACGAGCTCGCCGCCGCCGCAAAGCTGCGCGAATTCCGCGAGGAGCTGGGCAACCTCAGGGACCTGTCGTTCGACACGATCTCGGCTGCGGGGCCGCACGCTGCGCTGCCGCATTACAAGGTGGACGAAGACAGCAATATCCCGATCCCGCCTTCGAGCATCTACCTGGTCGATTCGGGCGGGCAGTACCCGGCGGGCACCACCGACATCACCCGCACGGTGTGGGTCGGCCCCGGCGAGCCGACGGCGGAGATGAAGGACCGCTATACCCGCGTGCTCAAGGGCCATATCCAGATCGCGCGCGCGGTGTTCCCGCAGGGGACCAGCGGCGGGCAACTTGACGGTTTCGCGCGGCAATATCTGTGGGAAGCCGGGGTCGATTATGCACACGGCACCGGCCACGGCGTCGGCAGCTTCCTGTCGGTGCACGAAGGGCCGCAGCGGATCGCCAAGCCGTCGGGCGGGCAGGCCGGTACCGAGCAGGAATTGTTCGCGGGCATGATCCTTTCGAACGAGCCGGGCTACTACAAGCAGGGCCATTTCGGCATCCGGATCGAGAATCTGGTGCTGGTCGAGAAGCGCGCGATCGAGGGCGCGGAAGGCGACTATCTCGGTTTCGAGACGCTCACTTTCGTTCCGATCGACCGGACGCTGGTCGAAAAGGACCTGCTGACCGAAAGCGAAATCGCATGGTGGAACGACTACCACGCGCAGGTCCGCGCGATCCTCGCTCCGCAGCTCGAAGGCGAGGATCTGGCGTGGCTCGAACGGCATTGCGCACCGCTCTAACTCCGGCCCGCCGGGGATTCCGCTTGTAGGGATCTCCTTGTTCCCGTAATGTTCCAATCGACGGGTCGCGATCGGCGCGGCGCGAACGGGAGATGATACATGATCGGTTATGTCACGCTGGGCACCAACGACCTAGCGCAGGCGGCGCGCTTCTATGATGCGATCGCGGCTGAAATGGGCGTCGGGCGGATGATGGAATTCGACAGCTTCATCGCCTGGGGCACGTGGGACGGCGGCGCCGGGATCGCGGCGACCAAGCCGTTCGATGGGAAGGAAGCCACCGTCGGCAATGGCACGATGGTTGCGATCGAGGCGAACGACACCGCGCAGGTCCACCGGCTGTATGACATCGCGATGGCGCATGGCGGCAGCGACGAAGGCGCGCCCGGCCCGCGCGGCGAGCCCGACCCCAATGGCAAGGTGTTCTACGCCGGCTATTTCCGCGACCCCGACGGCAACAAGCTCAACGCCTTCTGCATGGCCGACGCCTAGCGACCGCTCCGGGCTTGCGCGCGGGTGAACGCCGCGCGCAGCGCAATACAAACCGCGACAAACTCGCGCAAATCCGGCATAATCCTGCGACACGGCGGGGTTAGAACGGCAGGGTGAGTTGCGAAGGGCTACTGTCCCGATTTCACGGCCTCTTCCTCCCCCTTGGTGGCCGGGCAAGCCCTTCGCAGCTCCCCTGAAAACCGCAGGAGCAAGGATTATGCGTAAGTTCACTCTCACTCTCTCGGCTGCAGCGCTCGCGCTGGGCGGCGCAACGATCGCCCATGCCGACCACCATGGCGGCAAGCGCGGCCCAAATCCCGACGCCGATGGCGACGGCATCGTGACGCTGGCCGAACACAATGCCCAGACCGGCAAGATGTTCGACCGGATGGACGTCAATGGCGATGGCGTGCTCAACCGGGCCGACCGCGAAGCGCGCCAGGCGCAGCGTTTCGCCAAGATCGATACCGACGGCAATGGCGAGCTGAGCCAGGCCGAACTCAAGGCTGCACGCGAAGCGCGCGCCGCCAGGATGGGCGAACGTCGCGCCAAGATGGCAGAACACCGTGGCAAGCGCCCCGATGGCGAAATGCGCGGCCCCGGCGGACGTCGTGGCCCGGGCGGCCCCGGCATGATGCTGCGCGGCGCTGACACCGATGGCGACAAGTCGATCACACGCGCCGAATTCGAAGCCGCGGCTGCCAAGCGTTTCGCGCGCATGGATGCGGACGGTTCGGGCGGGATCACCGCCGAAGAACGCAAGGCCGCGCACGAAGCGATGCGTGCCCGCATGCAGGAACGCCGCCAGCAGCGTCCGGCCGACTGAGCCAGCCGTCACTTCCGGTTGAGCAGGGGCGGCTAGTGCGGCAAGGTGGCGGGGCATGACGCAAGACGCGCCCATCAAACTGCTGCTGGTCGATGACGAGCTGACCCTGTGCGAACCCCTGGCCGAGTATCTCACCGGCCAGGGGTTCAGCGTTCGCCAGGCCGAAAACGCGGCGCTGGCGCGCAGCGAGCTGGCGCGCGAACATCCCGACCTGGTGTTGCTCGACATCATGATGCCGGGCGAGGACGGGCTCTCGCTCACTCGCCATTTGGTCGAAACGCGCCAGGTTCCCGTGATCCTGCTCACCGCGCGCGGAGAAGCGATGGACCGCATCGTCGGGCTCGAAATGGGCGCCGACGATTACATCGTGAAGCCCTTCGAACCGCGCGAACTGGTCGCCCGCATCCGCTCGGTACTACGCCGCGCTTCACGCGGACACGCAGCCACCGGCATCGAGGACTGGCATTACCAGTTCGAAGGTTGGCGGCTCGACCCGCTCAAGCGCCGCCTCACCGATCCGCAAGGCACGCTGGTGCCGATCTCGACTGCCGAATTCCGCATGCTTCGTTCTTTCCTCGATTTCCCGCGCGAAGTGCTCGACCGCGATCGCCTGCTCGACATGGTGCAGGGCCGCGAGGCGCATCTGTTCGATCGTGCGGTCGACAACCAGATCAGTCGCCTGCGCCGCAAGATCGAAGTCGACAGCCGCAACCCGCAGCTGATCCTGACCGTGCGCGGCGGCGGCTATCGCTTCGCCACCGACGTCGCGCGGATCGGGCCGAACGAATGACGGCAAGGCTCGATCCCCGTCGGCTCTTGCCAAGCAGCCTGCTGGGGCAGGTCATGCTGGTGCTCGCGCTAGGCCTGCTGGTGGGCCAGGCGATCTCGGGCGTGCTGCTGTACCGCGCGGCGGAACAGCGCCGCGATGTGACCGCGATCAACGAGATTGCGCTGCGCCTGATCACTGAAGACAAGCGCTCCGCCGAACGCGAGGCGATGCGCGCGGCCATGCGGGCAGAGCGCGGCCTGCCGCCGCGCCGCATGGCGCGCATGAACCGCGACGGGATCGAACGGAGCGGCGTTTCGCCCTTGCTGCCCGGCGAACAGCGCCTGCCGCGCTATGAAGAGGCGCTGGCCGAAGTGCTGGCAGGGCAGGGCCTCACCCCGCTCGACATCGTGATCACCACAAGGCTCGCGGGTCAGGATCCGCTGGTGGTGGAAAGGCCCCGGATGCAGCGACGGCTCGGCCCGCGCGACTGGCGCGAACGCCAGATCCTGGTGGCCGGGATCGAGCGCGCCGACGGCAGCGGATGGGCCGTGGTGCGCCAGCCGCTCCCGCCCCGCGCGCGCGGCATGATCGGTTCGATCCTGCTCCAGACTCTGGTCATCTTCACGGTCCTGTTCACGCTGCTGTTCCTGGTGTTGCGGCGCATGACCCGCCCGCTCGCCGAACTCACCGACCGGGTCAGCAACTTCTCGAACGGGCGCGAGCGCGCGCCGCTGCTCCAAGAGCGCGGGCCGGACGATATGCGCCGACTGATTGCCGCGCACAATGCGATGGAAACCCGCATCCTCGCACTGCTCGACGAGAAAGACGTGATGCTTGGCGCGATCGGGCACGACCTCAAGACTCCGCTTGCCGCGCTGCGCGTCCGCATCGAAAGCGTGCCGGACGAAACCCAGCGCACGCGCATGGCGCAAAGCATCGAAGACATCACCCGCACGCTGGATGACATCCTCGAACTGGCGCGACTGGGCAGGTCGGGCGAAGCCAGCGAGCGGACCGATTTGTCCGCGCTGGTCGCTTCCGTAGTCGGCGAATATGAGGATTTGGGCGAGAGGGTCGAACTGGGCGAAGCCCCGCGCATTGCGCTGCCGCTGCGCGCCACTCTGCTACGCCGTGCGATCCGCAACCTGATCGACAATGCGCTGCGTTATGGCAGCGCCGCGTGGATCGAAATCGTGCAGGGCACCGCTTCTGCCTCGATCCGCATCGATGATGACGGACCCGGCATTCCCGAGGACCGGATGGCCGCGATGATGGAGCCTTTCGCCCGCGGCGAGGCAAGCCGCAACCGCGCCACCGGCGGCGCAGGCCTGGGCCTCACGCTGGCGCGCACCATCGCCGAGCAACATGGCGGGGCGCTGGTCCTCGCCAACCGGCCCGAAGGCGGGCTCCGCGCGGAAATCCGCCTGCCGCTGCGCTAGGGCGGGATTCCCTGCCCATAGACGTTGATCGCCTTGCCGAACGGCAGGTGATTGTCTTCGTTGAAGCCCGAGGCGGCGACTTCTCCCTCCCAAAGGATCGCGGCGTCATGATGCGGCAGCAAGGCGCGGACCCGCTCCTGCGCCTGTGCATCCAGCGCGGCAAAACCCGCCCGCAACTATTCGAGGCACCACAGCCGAAAGCGCGAAACGGGCAGCTTCGCGTAGCGGACGCCTTGCACTGTCATCGCGAAATGCGTGTCGCCGCGCGCATAGGCCGCCGCATCCTCGCGATACTGGACAAGATGCGTCTCGCAGATCTCGCGAAGCAGCGCGGCAGCATCATCGGGCACCGCATCGACGAAATGCGGCTGCGACCCCCCCCGCATTCCACATCCGCGCGACCTATTCGAACACCAGCGGCGCGCGATTGCGCATGATCTCCGCCGGAGTCGGGTCCGGCCCGAAATGGCGGAACATCGGCCCCATCATCCCGAAATCCGCCAGCGACGGCGCATCGCCCAGAAGGAATGGCCGGTTGGCCAGCATCGCAGACATCGCGTCGAGCGCCGCAAGATAGGTCGCATCGACATGCACGCGAGTAGCGTCATTCACCCCGTCCTTCATGACGAAATTTGTGAACTGGCGATGCGCGATCCGCCGCCGCTTGAGCCAGCGCGGCGCCTTGCTGAAACCGCCCACTTCGTCGACCAATATGTTGGAGATCAACAGCCGGTCATAGGCATAGCTCCAGCGATAATGCATCGCGGGGCGCCACAGCCATTCGTCGCCATAATCCTCGATCAGGCGCGCCATGAAGCCGACCACCTGGTCGCCGGGCAGGATCGCTGGCTCGGGCCGCTCGCGCTCAAGCTGCAGCAGTATCGGCGTGGTGTCCGACATCCAGCGCCCGTCATCGCGCTCGACGATCGGCATCTGCACCGCGCCGACCTTTTCCACCAGCATACGGCTTTCGCCATAGGGCGTGGGCAACGACTGGTAGGGTATGCCCTTGTAGCGCAGATAGGCTTCGAGCTTGCCGGTGTAATAGGAAACCCGCGAGCCATAGACCTTCCACATCACACGGCTCCCTTCAGCGCATCAGTCCGCCGATCAAATTGCGCACGAAGCGCCCGGCGATGCCGCCGCCGAACTCGGTCGCGATCGCGCCTGCCGCCGAAGTCGCGGCCGACTTCATCGGATTGGCGCGCGATTTCTTGCCCAGAACCGCCGCCGCCGCGATCGAAGCTGCGCTGCCCGCTGCTGCACCCATCGCGCGCTTGCCTGCCTTCTCCCAGATCGAAGTGGTCTTGCGGCTGCGCTTGCCTACTTCCTCCACGCCCTTTTCCGCCACTTCGTCAGCGGTGGATGCGGCATCGAGCGCCTTCTGCGCCAGCACTTCCTCCGCGCTCTCGCGGTCGACCAGCTGGTCGTACTTGCCGTCAAGCGGGCTGACCGACTGGATGATCGCGCGTTCCTTCGGCGTCACCGGCCCCAGCCGGCTGCGGGGCGGCTTCACCAGCGTGCGCTGCACCACCGTGGGCGCACCGTCGCCATCGAGCGTCGAGACGAGCGCTTCGCCCACCTTGAGCTCGGTGATCGCTTCGGCAACGTTGAGCTTGGGGTTGATGCGGAAGGTTTCGGCGGCGGCCTTGATCGCGCGCTGGTCGCGCGGGGTGAAGGCGCGCAAGGCATGCTGCACCCTGTTGCCAAGCTGCCCCGCCACTTCTTCCGGTATGTCGATGGGGTTCTGCGTGACGAAATAGACGCCCACGCCCTTCGATCGGATCAGGCGGACCACCTGTTCGATCTTGTCCTGCAACGCCTCGGGCGCATCGTCGAACAGCAAGTGCGCCTCGTCGAAGAAGAACACCAGCTTGGGCTTCTCCGGGTCGCCCACTTCGGGCAGCGTCTCGAACAGCTCGGCGAGCAGCCACAGCAGGAAAGTGGCGTAGAGCTTGGGGCTGCGCATCAGCCGGTCGGCGGCGAGCACATTGATATAGCCGCGGCCCTGCTCGTCCACTTTCAGGAAATCGTCGATCTCGAGCGCGGGCTCGCCGAAGAACAGGTCCGCCCCCTGCGCCTCGAAGCTCAGCAGCTGGCGCTGGATCGTGCCGACCGTAGGCTTGGTGACATTGCCGTATGTGCCCGAAAGCTCCTTGGCATTCTCCGCCGCCCAGGCGAGCACCGATTGCAAGTCGCCGAAATCGAGCAGCAGCAGCCCGTTCTCGTCGGCATGACGGAACACGATCTGCAGCACGCCTTCCTGCGTTTCGTTGAGATCGAGCAGCCGGGAAAGCAGCAGTGGCCCCATTTCGGAAATGGTGGTGCGGATCGGGTGGCCCTGTTCGCCATAGAGGTCCCAGAACACCACCGGATTGTCGGAATAGGCATAGTCGTCCATGCCCAGTTCCTTAGCGCGCGATTCAAGCTTGTCGGCATGCTTGAACTTGGGCGATCCGGGCATGGCGATGCCCGACAAATCGCCCTTCACATCGGCCACGAACACCGGCACGCCTTGAGCCGAAAAGCTTTCCGCCAGCCCCTGCAGCGTCACTGTCTTGCCGGTGCCGGTGGCCCCCGCGATCAGCCCGTGGCGGTTGGCGCGCGCGAGGTCGAGATATTGCTTTTCGCCATTGTCGGCGAGACCGATGGAGATGGTGCTCATGGGCGTGGCTGGCGTCCTTGTGGTCTCGAGTTGGAGGCCATGTGTGGAGCAGCGCGGGTGGCGCGGTCAAGTGCTCGACTTGTCGCGCGAATGCGGTAAGGCAGGGCGCATGGGCCAACCCGATCCCTTCATCCTGCTCGACGACGCGCGCGCGCATGGCGCAGCGCCTGCGCACCTGTTCGAGAACCCGCGCCGGGTCTTCGTGGCGCAGCGCGCGGGGGACGTCGCCGATGCGCTCGCCGCCGCCGATGCCGCGCGGCGCGAAAGCGGCGGCACGCTGGCGGGCTATATCGCCTATGAAGCCGGGCTTGCGCTCGAACCGAAGCTGGCGGCGCTGGCCGAAGCGCGCAGCGGAGCTGCGGGCCCGCTGGTATGGCTCGGCCTGTTCGACGACCCGCAGGAAATCCCCGCCGCCGACGTGCCCGCATGGCTCGCGGAGCGCGTCGAGGGCGAAGCCTCGATCGGCCCGATGGAGCCGCAATTGTCGACCGGCGGCTATGCCGCGGCCTTCGAACATTTGCAGGAAGCGATCCGCGCTGGGGACATCTACCAGGTCAACCTGACCTACCAGCTCGCGGGTTCCTATCGCGGCGACCCGCTGGCACTTTACGCGGCGCTGCGCCCCGCGGCCGAGGCCGGCTATGGCGGGCTGCTGTTCGACGGGTCGCACTGGCTGCTGAGCCTTTCGCCCGAGCTGTTTGTCTCGCTCAGGGGCGATGAAGCGAAGGCCAAGCCGATGAAGGGCACGCGCCCGCGCGGCGCCACCGAAGAGGCCGACCGCGCGCTGGTCGAGGAACTCGCGGGTTCGGTGAAGGACAGGGCCGAGAATTTGATGATCGTGGACCTGATGCGCAACGATCTGTCGCGCGTCGCCGAAGCGGGCAGCGTCCGGGTCGATGCGCCCTTCACCGTCGAAAGCTATCCCACCGTGCACCAGATGGTCTCGACCGTGCGCGCCCGGCTGCAGTCGGGCAAGGGCGCGGTGGACCTTGTTCGCGCGATCTTCCCCTGCGGTTCGATCACCGGCGCACCCAAGATTCGCGCGATGGAACTGATCGACGCGGTCGAGCGCGACGCGCGCGGCCCCTATTGCGGGGCGATCGGCTGGATCGACCCGAATGGCGACGCCGCTTTCAACGTCGCCATCCGCACGCTGCGGCTTACCCCGGAAGAAAACAATCGCGGGCGCGCGGTGATGGGGGTTGGATCGGCCATCGTCGCCGACAGCGCAGCCATGGCCGAACGGCGCGAATGCGAAGTGAAGGCCGGCTTCCTGCGCCGCGCGACGCCCGACCAGCATGTCGCCGATTGCGATTTGATCGAGACCATGCTGTTCGATCCCGAAAGCGGGATCGACCTGCTCGAACTGCATCTGGAGCGGATCAAGGCCTCGGCGCACGAACTGGGCTTCTCCTTCGATCGCCATGCGGCGCGCAACCAGATCCAGGCGCTGTGCTTCAACCTCGAAACGCGCAGCAAGGTGCGGCTGCTCGCATCGCGCCGCGGCGCTCTGGCGCTCGAAGCCGGGCCGCCCCCCGCGCCGCCCGAAGCGCCCTTGCGCTGCATCGCCCTGCCGCTGCCGGTCGATCCGCGCGACTGGCGCCTGCGCCACAAGACCAGCGATCGCGGCTTCTATCTTGAAGCGCTCGCCGCCGCGCATGGCGAAGGCGCGGACGAAGCGCTGCTGGTGCACCCTGACGGTTTCGTCACCGAAGGCAGCTTCACCAGCGTCTTCTTGGAACGCGACGGAATGCTGCTCACCCCGCCGCTGCAGCTCGGCCTGCTCCCGGGCGTGTTGCGCCGCTCGCTGATCGAAGCGGGCAAGGCGCGCGAAGCGGAACTGACGCTGGACGACCTCGCGAACGGATTCCTGCTCGGCAACGCAGTGCGCGGGCTGGTCAAGGCACAGCTGATATGAAGATCGACATCCTTTATGAAGACGGCGAAGCGCTGGTGATCGACAAGCCCGGCGGGCTGCCGATCGAGCGCCCGCGCAAGGGCGGGCCTTCACTCGAAGACCATCTCGACCAGCTCAAGCTGGGCTTCCAGCGCGCGCCCGTGCCGGTCCACCGGCTCGACGCCGACACCAGCGGCTGCCTGCTGCTGGCGCGCAACCCGAAGGCGCTGGCGCGGTTTTCGCGCGCCTTCGAGGAGCGTGCGGTGACCAAGACCTACCTAGGCCTCGTCGCTGGCGAGCTGCAGGAGACGGAAGGCCGGATCGAGCTGTCTCTGTCCAAGATCAGCTCGAAGGAAAAGGGCTGGCGCATGATTCCGGCGAAGAAAGGCAAGGCCTCGATCACCGACTGGCGGCGGCTGTGGGTAGGCGAAGGCGTGACGCTGGTCGAGTTCCGCCCGGTGACGGGCCGCACCCACCAGATCCGGGTTCATGCCGCTTCCGGCCTGGGTTTCGCGCTGGTGGGCGACCCGGTTTACGGCAAGCCCGATCCGCGCTGCCGCCGCACCATGCTGCATGCCTCGACCCTTGAAGTGCAGCGCGCAGGCAAGACGCCGATCGTTGCGAACAGCCCGCTGCCTGCCGATTTCGCCGCTTTCGGCATTCCCCCGGTGGAACAATGGGCGATCCCGGCCTGATCGAGCGCGCGCTGGCGCTGGCCGAGGAAAGCTTCCTCGCCGGAAGCGGGCCGGGCGGGCAGAACGCCAACAAGGTCGCGACCGAAGTCCAGCTTCGGGTCAATGCCTACAAGCTGCGCCTGTCGCCCGAAGTCTTCGCTCGGTTGCGGCAGGTCGCGGGCAGCAGGTTCACCCTTTCGGGTGACCTGCTCATCACCGCCAAGGAACACCGCTCGCAGGAAGCGAATCGGGCCGAAGCGCGCGAAAAGCTGGCACAGCTGCTCGAAGAAGCGCAGCGCGTACCCAAGAAGCGCGCCAAGAGCCGGCTCAACCGCGTGGGCAAGGTCGAGCGGCTCAAGACCAAGAAAGCGCGCGGCGCGGTGAAGGCCAGTCGCGGCAAGGTGACGCGCAACGACTGGTGAGCGCTGTCCCAGCTTGACTTTTGCCCGTGAATCGGCAAAGGCGCGCCGCGAAGAGGCGGCGCTGTGCGCGTCGCCTGTTGTTTTTTGGCCCAACGGGCCCCCATTCGATCTTAGGAATACGCCATGGCGAAGCCCGCAACCGTCAAGATCCGGCTGGTCTCGACCGCCGACACCGGCTTCTTCTATGTCACGAAGAAGAACCCGCGGAACATCACCGAGAAGATGACCTTCCGCAAGTACGACCCGGTCGTGCGCAAGCACGTCGAGTTCAAGGAAGCCAAGATCAAGTGATCTGGCATGGATTTCGGGCACGCCCGAAGTTCAGTGACGGTTCAATGCTTCGCGGCTAACAGGCGAAGCATGATGACCAAATCCTTCCCGATCAAGGCACGGCCGCTGCGCACTGCGCTAGCGGCCGCTTTGCTTGTTGCCGCTCCAGCCGCCGCGCTGTTCGCCACCCAGCAAGAGCTCGAAGCCGCCGAAGGCGATCTCGACCGCGCGGTGAGCGCGCTGCGCTCGATTTCGACCATGCAGGCCGATTTCTCGCAGACCGACCGGATGGGGCAGGTCGCAAGCGGGGTGATGACGCTCAAGCAGGGCGGAAAGATTCGCTTCGAATATGAAAAGAGCATTCCACTGCTGGTCGTTTCGAACGGGCGCTCGCTCTATCTCGTCGACTACGAGGTCAACCAGGTCCAGCGCTGGCCGATTCGCAATTCGCCGCTGGGCGCGCTGCTCGACCCCACTCGCGATATCTCGCGCTTCGGCAAACTGATCCCGACCGGCAACCCCGACGTGATCAGCATCGAAGTGCGCGACCCCAAGCGGCCCGAATTCGGCATGATCACGATGATCTTCGTGCGCGACGCCAGCGCACCGGGCGGGCTCGAGCTCAATACCTGGGTGGCGCTCGATGCGCAGAACCAGCGCACCACCGTGCGGCTGCGCAACCATCGCTACGGAGTCGGAGTGGCTGACAGCGCGTTCACCTTCAAGGATCCGCGCCAGTCGTCTCGTCGCCCGCGCTGAACGGTTCGACCCCATGCGGTTGTAAGAATGCGATAAAATGTCGCGCTCTATTCATTTACGCGAAAGCTGATCGGGAGTAGCTTGCATTTGCAAGGCGAGCGAAGGCGGGTTTCCCCCCTGTTGCCCGAACCTTCCGCAAGGATGCCTTGTACAAGCGTGACGAACGCTCAAATGAACCCTCGTGCCAATGCCCCCGGCACGAGGGTTTTTTGTTTGCATATGGCTTATGCTTGCTGCGAATTGCGGTTGGCTGCGCTTCCGGTGCTCACGTACCCAAAGGACGCTCCGCTCCGGTTCTCGCCCCTCACAATTCTCGCTGGCGCCTAAACCACATGCGGCGCCCGGCTATTCCTTCCAACCAAGCGCCTTGACGATGATGTCGTAGATCAGGTTCTGCTCGATCACGCCGCGCACGCGTTCGGCGCCCGGGCCTTGCCCATACAGCGCCACGTCTTCGCCGCCATGGGTTTCGCTACCGAGCGGGATAGTCGCCTGCTGGTGCGCCTTCACCCCGGTTTCAGGCATCGGGCGTTCGGCCATTCCCGCGATCGATCCGGGACCGTTGCCATAGCCGAGCGTGGTGTAGGGCTTGCCGTCCTCGGCCAGCGCGGGGCCGTCTTCAGCGCCGCCCGCGCCTTCGCCGCCAGCGGGCGAATGGACGTAGCCGAGGATGTCGTTGCCCCGGCGCGGATAGCCCGACATGGTGAAGACATGGCTGTGGTCGGCCGTCACCAGGATCAGCGTTTCCGCGGGATCGGTGTGCTCGATCGCATATTGGATCGCATTGGCGAACTCGACCGCTTCCTCGAGCGCATACCCGGCCTGCCCGGCGTGGTGGCCGTGGTCGATCCGCCCTGATTCGACCATCAAATAATAGCCCTGCGGATCGCCATCTAGGCGCGAGATGGCCGTAGCGGTCATCTCGGTCAGCGTCGGCTCGGTCGAATCCGCGGCGCGATCGACGGTGTAGGTCATGTGGCTCGGCGAAAAGAGCCCGAGTACCGGCTTGCCTTCGGGCGCGGCAGCCAGCTGCGCCGCGGTCTCGACATAGGTGCCGCCGCTGCGCGCCGCCCACGCGGCGGGCAGGTCCGCACCGGCGTCGAGCCGCATCCCGCGCTTGTCCTTGCCGAAGAAGGCCCCGCGCCCGCCGCCCAGCGTCAGGTCGAAATCCTTCGACACCAGCTGCGAAGCGATGTCCGTGCAGCCTTGCTCACGCACCTCGGCGGGCATGGCGGCATCGGCTTCCCAATCGCGGTTGGGCACATGCGCATAGACCGCTGCCGGCGTCGCGTGGGTTATGCGCGCGGTGGTGACGATCCCCAGCGCAAGCCCGCGTTCCTTCGCCTGTTCGCCCAAAGTTGGCAGGCGATGCGCCAGCGCGGCAGGGCAATCGCTGTGCGGCGTTTCGGGGCCGACCCCGAGCATGCCGATCCGGGTCTTGACCCCGGTGTGCATGGCGCTTGCCGTGCCGGCGCTGTCGGGCACCTGCGCATTGGTGTTGTAGGTTTTGACCAGCGCAACGTTCTGGAATCGCTCGAACGGCAGGACATATTCCTCGCCGGTCTGGCCATGCTTCTGCCCGGCATAGATGCGCGCGGCGGTGATGGTGGAAATGCCCATGCCGTCGCCGATGAACAGGATCACGTTCTTCGCCTTGGGCTCGGCCTGCGCGGCGACCGGCGCGGAAGCGCTTGCAACCGGCGCTTGCGATGCGGCCGCGGTGGTGCAGGCGGCCAGCGGAAGGGCCAGCAGGGCAGCGAAAGTGAGCGTGCGACGCGCGCGGATCATGGCAGAATCTCCTGTTTGCATGCGCTCGCTATCCGCAAACAATGTGACGGGAAAGCGAAAGGTGTGGGCTGGACCCTTTGCCCGGCGCCTCCTAAGTGCTGAGCCATGGTTTCTATCGCTACCTGGAACATCAATTCGGTGCGGCTGCGGCTGCCGATCGTCGAGCGTTTTCTCAAGGAAGAGGCGCCCGATGTGCTGTGCCTGCAGGAGATCAAGTGCCAGGAGCACCAGTTCCCTGCCGAGGCGCTGGCGGCGCTGGGTTACGAACACCAGGCGGTGCACGGGCAGAAGGGTTATCACGGCGTCGCAACGGTGAGCCGGATTCCGCTGCGCGAATTCTCCCGGCACGATTGGCAGGACAATGGGGAAGCGCGCCATGTCGGGGTCGAGCTGCTCGGCCCGGGCAAGGGAATCGTGGTCGAAAACGTCTACATTCCCGCTGGCGGGGACGAGCCAGACCGCAGCATCAACCCCAAGTTCGGGCAGAAGCTCGACTTCCTCGAACGGATGACGCGCTGGGCGGAGAAGCTCGATCGCCCCACGGTGATCGTCGGCGATTTCAACATCGCTCCACTCGAAAGCGACGTGTGGAACCACAAGCAGCTGCTCAATGTCGTCAGCCACACGCCGCTGGAGGTCGATACCTTGCAGCGCTTCAAGGATGCGCATGGCTGGACCGATATCGGGCGCGAGTTCATTCGCGATCCCGAGCGCTATTACAGCTGGTGGAGCTACCGCGCGAAGGACTGGAAGGCGAACGATCGCGGGCGGCGGCTCGACCATATGTGGGCCAGCGCCGAGCTGGCGCAGCAGGCAAGCGGTCACCGGCTGCGCGAGGACGCGCGCGACTGGGAAAAGCCGAGCGATCACGTACCGCTGATCACGGAGTTCAAACTCTGACGGGCCATGCGCCTTCGCCGTCGCGGCGTGCCGCGCAAGCGATCGATGCGCTGCGCCACGGCTGGCCGCTGGCGTTCGAAGGCGGGCCGGTGCTGCTGCCCGTGGAAACCAGCGCAGCGGCGGGAGCCAGCGCCGACCATATGCTCATCTCGGCGGCGCGCGCCGCCACGCTCAAACTGGCCAACCAGCGCGAAGCCGCAGTGCCGCATGCCCCGGTGCTGATCCGCGGCGGCGAGCCTTTCAAGCTGCTCGAAGCGCGCGCAGTGGCCGATCCGGCGCTCGATCTCGCCAACCCGTTCAAGGGCCCATACCGGGCCGAAGCGCTCGACTGGCGCGAAGTGGCCGAAGCCGCGCTCGAACTCGCGCGGATCGCGGGCATATTGCCGGCCTTCCTGGTCGATCCCGATAATGCGGGCGAAGCAGTACCGGTCGTGGCAAGCGACCTTGCTGCCTGGGCCGACCGCGCGCAGCTGTCGATCGCGACCCGCGCGCATCTGCCCGTCAGCGCCAGCGATGCCGCCGAGATCATCGCTTTCCGCAGCGCCGACGACACGCGCGAACATGTCGCGCTGGTGATCGGCGCACAGCGCGGCGACGTGGTGCCGCTGGTGCGGCTCCATTCCGAATGCCTCACCGGCGACATCCTCGGCAGCCTCAAATGCGATTGCGGCCCGCAGCTCGATGCGGCGCTGGCGGCGATGGCCGAAGAGGCCGCGCGCGGCGGCTGGGGCGCGCTGCTCTACCTGCGGCAGGAAGGGCGCGGTATCGGTCTGGTCAACAAGCTGCGCGCCTATCGCCTGCAGGACCAGGGCTTCGACACCGTCGAGGCCAACCAGCGGCTGGGCCTTCCCGACGAAGCGCGCGATTTTCCCACTGCAGCGCGCATGCTCGAATTGCTCGGGGCGCGAAAGGTGCGGCTGATGACCAACAATCCGAAGAAGGTCGCTGCGCTTCAAGCCGCCGGTATCGAAGTAACCGAGCGCGTGCCGCACCAGTTGCCTGAAAACCCGCACAATGCGCGCTATCTCGCCACCAAGCGCGATCGATCGGGGCATTTGCTCAAGTGAACGCTGTGGCGATCCGGCCCGAGGCAACAGCCGATACGCGCACGATATACGAGCTCACCAAGGCCGCTTTCCGCGACATGCCCTTCAGCGACGGGGACGAACAGGAATTGGTCGATCGCTTGCGCGCCGATGGCGATCTCACTTTGTCGCTTGTGGCCGAGGAAGCGGATCGGATCGTCGGCCATATCGCGTTCTCGCCTGTCACGATCAGCGATGGCACGGTCGGCTGGTTCGGCCTGGGTCCGGTCTCAGTCTGGCCCGAATTGCACAGCCGGGGCATTGGCAGCGCGCTGGTGCGGCGCGGGATCGCGGAGTTGCGCGAGCGCGGCGCGCGGGGAATCGTATTGCTGGGCGATCCGGCCTATTATTCCCGCTTCGGATTCATCGCCGATCCGCGGCTCTCTTATCCAGGTCCACCGCCCGAATATTTCCAGAGCCTGCTGCTCGAAGACGACATGCTGCATGGCGAGGTGCGCTACGCGGTTGCCTTCGGCTAGCTAGCGCGCTTCGAGACGCGCGGCGGCAAATGCCTCTCGTATACACGTAAAGCATTGCCAATCCGGCCAGCAGCGAAAGGATGCCAAGGCCCAGCATGATCCGGGCCATGGTAGGATTTTGCGGTCTGTTCCGGGATGGCGACATTGTCACTCTCTCCTTCAACTCTTGCTCGGCGGCCTGCCGCGGCGCGGCTTGTCGCTGGGGGTTACATTGATGCCGCGGCGGGCGAGCGCTTCGCGAAGAAGGATTTCGATCTCGGCATTGGCGCTGCGCAATTCGGCCGCCGCCAGCCGCTCGACCGCGGCGTGTACCGCCGGGTCGAGCCGCAAAGCGAAGGCCTTCTTACTTGCGCCAGACATGCGCCGCAGTTCCCTCTCGTTCGCTTAGTAGAGTGATCCTGCGTTGACGACCGGCTGGACGTCGCGCTCGCCGCACAGCACCACCATCAGGTTCGAAACCATGGTCGCCTTGCGCTCGTCATCGAGCTCAACGATGCCGTCCGCAGCGAGCTTGCCCAGCGCATCCTGGACCATGCCGACTACGCCCAGGACCACTTTCTGTCGCGCCGCAATCACCGCATCGGCTTGCTGCCGGCGCAGCATGGCCCCGGCGATTTCAGGCGCATAGGCAAGGTGAGTCAGGCCCGCTTCGTCGACCACGATCCCGGCCACGCGCAGGCGGTCATTCAGTTCCTCGCACG
Source organism: Altererythrobacter litoralis (assembly GCF_036324225.1). Taxonomy (NCBI): domain Bacteria; kingdom Pseudomonadati; phylum Pseudomonadota; class Alphaproteobacteria; order Sphingomonadales; family Erythrobacteraceae; genus Altererythrobacter; species Altererythrobacter litoralis. The sequence continues at coordinate 112,723 of NZ_JAZDQV010000002.1, read as the reverse complement.
GCTCGCGATTGACGACATCGGCGCTGCCGCGCAGCGTCGTTTCGTCCTCGTCGCTCATGTCGTCATAGGGATGGCGCGCGCCGACCGTGCGCAGCCCGGCTTCGATCTGGATGTTCACGAACTCCTTGTAGTCGTCGACATCGAAGGCTGCTTGCGCGGTGTCCGAAACGCGCCACACGACATTGCACGCAATCTCGATCGGGTTGCCGCGCAGGTCGTTGATCTTGACCCGTTCCGAATGGACGTTGTGCGCGCGCGCCGAAATCTTCTTGCGCATCATCCACGGCCAGACCCAGCGCAGGCCCTCGCGGCGTTCGGTCCCGCGATATTCGCCGAACAGAGTGATCACCGCTGCCTGGTTGGGCTGGATCATGAAGAAGCCCGATGCGACGATCAGGATACCGAAGACCGCGCCCAGCAGCCGACCGACAAACAGCAATTTGGCGCTCTTCTCTGCACCCGTGGGCGGTGCCCCGCCGCTGACCGACCAGATTATGAGCACCACGAGCAGCGTCAGCACGACCAGCATGATATAGCCATTATAGCTGTGGGCCGCGCTTTCGCTGCTCGTCTTCATCCCTTTGAGTTCCATTGTCATAGCAATCCACCTCGTAAATGATGATATCATATTTATATCATTCGACGGCGATTGCAAGCGCGATTGCACGATCGGGCCTCAGGGGTTATCGAACCGTGTGTTTGCCCGATGCCGGGAAATTTTCAGGAGAGAATGAAATGAAGAAGACCACGCTGCTGTTCGCTCTGGCCGGCACGTTCGCGCTAGCTGCATGCGGCGGATCGGACGACGCCTCGATCGATGCCGAAGCCGACACCGTCGAAATGCCGGCCGACGCCGCACTTGAAGGCGTGGCCGACGAGCCGGTCGAAGATGCCGACGCAAACAGCGACGAAACCGCCGTGAGCGAACAGACCGCAACCGAAGCCGCCGATGCCGCCGCCGATGTCGCCGCCGCTGCGGAAGCCGCCGCCGGAACCGCTACCGACACCACCGAATAAGCCGCGCAGCGCCGCTTGCGCTGACGGACGAACAAGCGGACGGATTGCCAGCCGGCGATTCGTCCGCTTTTCCTTTTCGGCACGGGCGTTATGGAGTGGGCGCACACTCCTGCCATATTGGGCAGGCGACAGTCGAACCGCACGCTTGGATGAGCAGGCCCGAACCGAGCCAACGCCACCAAAGCTGGGCAACAGCGAGAGGACACCAGATCGATGCAGCAGACCGGCATGGACCCCGAAATCTTCGAACAGTTCATCGACCAGCTCGAACGCTATGTGCGCGAGCGGCTGATCCCGGCCGAAAAGGAAGTGATCGCCAACGACCGCATCCCTGACGACATCGTCAAGGAGATGAAGGACATGGGGCTGTTCGGGCTGACGGTGCCGGAAGAATATGGCGGCGCAGGGCTCAACGTCACGCAGTATGCGCGCACGGTGAAATGCATGAGCTATGCCGCCCCGGCCTTCCGCTCGATCTTCTCGATCAATGTCGGCATGTTCAATTCGGCGATCAAGAACGGCGCGACCGAAGCGCAGAAGGCCGAATGGTGGCCGCGCATCGCCGCGGGCGAGATCGCCTGTTTCGGCCTGACCGAACCCGGCTCGGGATCGGACAGCGCCGCGATGCAGACCTTCGCCAAGCCCGATCCTTCGGGCAATGGCTGGATCCTCAACGGAACCAAGCGCTACATCACCAATGCGCCGCATGCGAATGTCGGCCTGATCATGGCGCGCACCGAAAAGGAAAACCTGCCCAAGAACGCGCATGTCAGCGCCTTCCTTGTGCCGATGGACGCGCCTGGCGTGACTGTGGGCAGCGCCGATCACAAGATGGGCCAGTCGGGCAGCCACATCGCCGACATCATCCTGGAGGACGTTCACGTCCCGGGCGAAGCGCTGCTGGGCGGCGAGACCGGCAAGGGTTTCATCTTTGCGATGAAGAGTCTCGACAACGGCCGCATCTCGGTTGGCGCAGCCTCGACCGGCTATGCTCGCCGCGCGCTCGACAGCGCGATCCGCTATGCCAATGAGCGCAAGGCGTTTGGCGAGCCCATCGCCAATTTCCAGCTGATCCAGCAGATGTTGGCCGAAAGCGAGACCGAGATCTACGCCGCCGAATGCATGATGGCCGATGTGACCGCGCGCGCCGATGCGGGCGAGAACATCCTGCGCAAGGCCGCCGCCTTCAAGGTGTTCGCTTCGGAAATGTGCGGCCGCGTGGTCGATCGCGTGGTGCAGATCTATGGCGGCGCGGGCTACCTCGCCGAATATGACGCCGAGCGCTTCTTCCGCGATGCGCGCATCTACCGCATCTACGAAGGCACCACTCAGATCCTGCAGCTGCAAATCGCCAAGCACATGCTGCGCGAGTGGGCTGCCGAGCACGGCTGAGGATCGGCGCATGTACCAGCTGCTTTCGGGCCTATCGATCATCGAGGTGTCGAGCTTCGTCGCTTCGCCAACCGCCGGGCTCTATTGCGCGCAGATGGGCGCGGAAGTGATCCGCGTCGATCACAAGGCGGGCGGGCTCGACTACAACCGCTACATGCTAACCAGCGAAGGCCGCTCGCTCAGCTGGGAAAACCTCAATCGCGCGAAGAAGTCGGTCGCGCTCGACCTGCAATCGGGCGAAGGGCGCGAACTGCTGGTCGAACTCGCGGCGAAAACCGGCCAGTGCATCACCAATTTGCCCGAGAAGAGCTTCATGAGCCATGGCGCGCTGGCGGCGCGGCGGCAGGACATGGTCAGCGTGCGGATCATGGGCTGGCACGACGGGCGGCAGGCGATGGATTTCACCGTCAATGCCGCCAGCGGATACCCGCTGATGTGCGGCCCGGAAGAGTGGGACCCGGCGACGGCCCCGCCGGTCAACCAGGTGCTGCCCGCATGGGATTTCATAACCGGCGCCTATTCCGCCTTCGCGCTGCTGGCCGCGCTGCGCCATCGCGATGCAACCGGCGAAGGCAGCGAAGTGCGCGTGGCACTGGGCGATGTCGCGATCGGGACCATGGCCAATTCGGGCTCGCTCGCCGAAATGCTCTATCGGGGTTCGGACCGCCCGCGGCTGGGCAATGCGATATGGGGCGCCTTCGGGCGCGACTTCAGGAGCCGCGACGGCCAGCGCTTCATGGTCGCCGCGCTCACGCCCAAGCAGTGGAGCGGGCTGGTCGCCGCGTTCGGTGTCGCTGGCGAGATCGCCGCGCTCGAAGCCGAGCTGGGGGTCCGCTTCGCCGATGGCGACACACCCCGCTTCGTCCATCGCCACCGTCTGTTCGACCTGTTCCAGGCCGCCTCCGAGCGGCACGATTATGCCGATCTGGCGGAGCGACTGGCCGGGCAGGGCTGCACGTTCGAGCGCTATCGCACCATGCACGAGGCCGCCAACGATCCGGTGCTGGTGGCGAACAATCCGCTTTTCGGCCCTTCGCCCGCCAACCCCTCGGGCTTCGAATATCCAGCCACGCGCAGCTTTGCGCATATGCCCGAAAAGCAGGTCGGCGATCCCAAACCCGCCCCCTATCTGGGGCAGCACAGCGAAGAAGTCCTGGCCGAGAGGCTGGGGCTGTCTTCGGGTGAGATCGGTCGGCTGATCGATGCCGGCACCGTCGCCACCAGCGACGCCTGAGAAGACAAGGACGAAAAATGAGCAAACGACGCGCCGCCATCGTATCGCCGCTCCGCACTCCGGTCGGCAGGTTCCAAGGGTCGCTCGCCCCGCTTAACGCCGGGCAATTGGGCGCCGTGATCCTCAAGGCCCTGATCGAGCGCAGCGGGATCGATCCCGCGCGGGTCGACGATGTCGTTTTCAGCCAGGGCTATGGCAGTGGCGAAGCACCCGCGATCGGCCACTGGAGCTGGCTCGCCGCGGGCCTGCCGCTCGAAGTGCCCGGCTTCCAGCTCGACCGGCGCTGCGGCTCGGGCGTGCAGGCGGTGGCGACCGCCGCAATGATGGTCGAAACCGGCATGGCCGATGTCGTGGTCGCGGGCGGCTGCGAGAGCATGTCGAATGTCGAACATTACACCACCGACCTGCGCGGCGGGGTTCGCATGGGCGACATGGTTCTGCACGACCGCCTGACACGCGGGCGGCTGATGAGCCAGCCGATCGAGCGTTTCGGCGTGATCACCGGCATGATCGAGACTGCCGAAAACCTCGCCAAGGACTACGGCATCAGCCGCGAAGCCGCGGACGCCTATGCCGTGCGCAGCCACCGCAATGCAGCGGCGGCATGGCAGGAGGGCAAATTTGCCGAGCAGCTCGTCCCGGTCGAAATCCCGCAGCGCAAGGGCGGCCCGGTGATGTTCGACCATGACGAAGGCTACCGCGCGGATGCGAGCATGGAATCGCTCGGCAGCCTGCGCGCGATCGACCTCAAGCGCGATCCTGAAGCCATCGTAACCGCAGGCAACGCCAGCCAGCAGAACGATGCGGCGGCGGCCTGCCTGGTCGTGGCCGAAGACAAGCTTGAGGAGCTCGGGCTCGAACCCATGCTGTGGTTCCACGGCTGGGCACCGGCGGGCTGCGACCCGAGCCGCATGGGGATCGGCCCGGTTCCGGCAGTCGAGCGACTGTTCGCGCGTACCGGCATGGGCTGGGACGATATCGGCCTGGTCGAACTCAACGAAGCCTTCGCCCCGCAGGTGCTGGCGGTGCTCAAGGGCTGGGGATGGTCGGACGACGACAGCCGCATGGACATGCTCAACGTCAACGGCTCGGGGATTTCGCTCGGCCACCCGATCGGCGCGACCGGCGGGCGCATCCTTGCCGACATGGCGCATGAAATGCACCGGCGCGGGGTGCGCTATGGCCTTGAGACCATGTGTATCGGCGGCGGACAGGGCATTGCCGCGATCTTCGAGCGCGCGGCGTAACGATGGGCGAGTGGGACGCCTGGCTGGGGCGCGAGCTGGTCCAGTCCGACACGCTCGACCCCGCACTGGCGCGGCGCTGGTGCGCGACATTCGACCTGTCAACCCCGGCCGATGGCATCATGCCGCAGGGCATCCATTTGTGCCTGTGCACGCCCGAAGCGCCGCAGGCTGCGCTGGGCGAAGACGGGCACCCTGCCCGCGACAGCAGCCCGGCGAGCTTCTTCCCGCCGATCCCGCTTCCGCGCCGCATGTGGGCGGCGAGCGACATCGCTTTCGTCGCGCCCATCCGGGTCGGCGCCGCGATAGAGCGCACCAGCCGCATCGCGTCGATCGCGGAGAAGGATGGTTCGAGCGGCAAGCTCGGCTTCGTCGAGGTTGAGCATATCACCAGCGCCGACGGCGCAGTTGCGATCCGCGAGAAGCAGACGCTGGTTTATCGCGACGCCATGCCCGCCGATGCGCCGCTTAGCCCACCCCCGGCAGATGAAGGGCAATTCGACCCTTCGGGCTGGGATGCACATCGCATGATCACGCCCGATCCGCGGCTGCTGTTCCGCTATTCGGCGCTGACCTTCAACACGCACCGCATCCATTACGATTTGCCCTATGCGCGCGACGTGGAGCGCTATCGCGGGCTGGTGGTCCACGGCCCGCTGATGGCGAGCCTGCTGCTGCAGATGGCGGCACGCGAACTGGGCGAGCACGCGATCGGGACCTTCGCCTTCCGCGCGGTGAGCCCGGCGATCGCCGACGAGCCGCTGCACCTCGCGATGCGCAAGACCGACGAAGGCTATGAGTTCGGGACCTTCGCAACTGACGGTAGGCAGTGCGTTAGAGCGAACGCCACCGCCTAGTCCGGGTCCGGCACCGGATAATCCGCGATCGGCTTCAGCACGCCATAGGCCTCTTCCAGCGGCGCATGCCCCAGCGGCGGGAAATCGAGCGGCGCGGGTTCGATATGCGTATCGGGTAACCGGTCGAGCAGGTCGCGGATCAGCGTCAGCCGCCCGCGTTTCTGGTCGTTGAAATCGACCAGCGTCCACGGCGCCCATTCGGTGTGGGTCGCCGCCAGCATCGCTTCGCGCGCATCGGTATATGCCTGGTATTTCTCGCGCGCGGCCAGATCGATCGGCGAGAGTTTCCAGCGCTTGAGCGGATCGTCGAGCCGTTCTTTCAGCCGCGCTTCCTGTTCAGCCTGGTCGGCTGCGAGCCAGTATTTGAACAGCAGGATGCCGTCATCGACCAGCTGCCGTTCGAATTTCGGCGCATGCTCGAGAAAACCCGCAACCTGCGCCTCCGAGGCAAAGCCCATCACCCGTTCGACGCCAGCGCGATTGTACCAGCTGCGGTCGAACAGCACGATTTCGCCCGCGCTGGGCAGGTGCGGGACATAGCGCTGGAAATACCATTGGCTCGCTTCCACCTCGGTCGGCTTGGACAGCGCGACGATCCGGCACTGGCGCGGATTGAGCGGCTCGCTCACCGCGCGGATCGCCCCGCCCTTGCCCGCGGTGTCGCGCCCTTCGAACAGCACCACGATCCGCGCGCCAGTGGCCTTGGCCCAGCGCGCCATCGCGACCAGCTCTTCCTCGAGCGGTTCGAGCAGGTCTTCATACTGCTTGCGCTTGATCGTCTCCACCCACACCCCCAATCCCGAACCCATCGGGCGTTTGCACATCGCATCCTGCCGTGATATAGTTGCAATTGTAACTATGGCTACGATCGCAGAACCCAAGCAGGACTTTTCGATCCTGCCCGAATTGCCGGCGGATGTCTTTACTGCGCCGCTCAAAAAGCCTGCGCATGTGGGGGCTGACTGGCTGGAGCCCGCGCAGACCGACTATACGTCTGAAGACCATCAGGTGTGGGACGATCTGTTCGCGCGGCAGATGCAGGTGCTGCCCGGTCGCGCCGCCACCGCTTTCATGGAAGGGCTGGAGAAGCTCGACCTCGGGCGCGGCGGAGTGCCCGAATTCGGCAAGCTGAGCGAGGAACTGGGCGCGCTGACCGGCTGGAGCGTGGTGCCCGTGCCGATGCTGATCCCCGATCACGTGTTCTTCTGGCACTTGGCCAATCGCCGTTTCCCCGCGGGCAATTTCATCCGCACGCGCGAGACTTTCGACTACATCCAGGAACCTGACGTCTTCCACGACGTGTTCGGCCATGTGCCGATGCTGACCGATCCGGTCTTCGCCGACTACATGCAGGAATATGGCCGCGCCGGGTGGAAGGCGATGCGCTACAACCACTTGAAGGCATTGGGCGCGCTCTATTGGTACACGGTGGAATTCGGGCTGATCGAGGAAGCGCCGGACGATATCCGTGCCTATGGCGCGGGCATATTGTCGGGCCCGACCGAAGCGGTGTTCTCGGTCGAGGCGGAAAGCCCCAACCGCATCATGCTCAATGTCGACCGGGTGATGCGCACCGATTACGTGATCAGCGACCTGCAGCCGACCTATTTCGTGATCGAGAGCTTCGAAGATCTCTACCGCCAGACGGTCGAGCGCGATTTCGACCGGCTCTATCGCTCGCTGCCGCCGGCCTTCACCTATGCCAATACGGCAGTGATCGATGTCGACAATGTGATCCATCGCGGCACGCAGGAATACCTGCTGCGCGGTGGGCGCGGCAGCGGGGCGAAACCGGTCTGATTGGCAGGAACGGTGGCCCGGCTTAGGCCGAGCGGCGCTTCTCGATCATCTTGTAGGCAGCCGGAACCAGCACGCCGCCGAATATCCCTGCGGCGAGCGCGAGCCAGCTGAGCCCGCCCAGCATCACTCCCTTGTTGGCAAGCAGCCCTGCTGCAAGCGCCCCGGCAACGCCCAGAAAAAGGTCGCGGCGGATGCCCGGAACGTCTTCCACGCGGGTGACGATCGCGGCCAGCCAGCCGATCAGCGCTCCAATCAAGATAAGGCAGATAACCGACATAAGGCCCTAGTCTCTGGCACGGGCACCACGCCCGCGTTTGCTTGGAAAAACAGGCAGCGAGCCGATTGGTTCCTGCCTGCCCCCATTCATCGCATCGCCAGCCATGCCAGCGCCGCGCCGCCCAGCAGGATGCGGTACCATGCGAAGGGCGCAAAACCATAGCGGCTGACATAGGCAACAAAGGCACGGATCACGACCAGCGCGACGATGAATGCGGATACGAATCCGATCGCGATATGGCCCCAGCCGATCAGCCCGCCGCCCGAAAGCAGCTTTTCCGGCTCGGCCAGGATCTTCACCGTCGCCGCGCCGAGCATGGTCGGCACCGCGAGGAAGAAGCTGAATTCGGCGGCGGTCTTGCGGCCCACGCCCATCGCCAGCGCACCCAGGATCGTCGCGCCCGAACGGCTGGTGCCGGGAATCATCGCCAGGCATTGCATGAAACCGATCCCGACCGCCTTGCTCAGCGGCACTGCAGCGACCCCGCTGTCCTCGCCCGGGCGGATGGTCTTCTCCAGCCCCAGCATCGCGATCCCGCCGATCACCAGCGCCCAGGCCACCACAGTGGGGCTTTCGAGCATCATGTCGATCGTGTCCTTAACCGCCAGCCCGATGATCGCGGCGGGCATGAAGGCGACGAGGATGTTGCGCACGAAGCGGACCGAAGTCGGGTCCCACTTCAGCAGGCCCATGCCCATCGCCCAGAAGGTGCGGAAATAGCTGACCACCACCGCCATGATCGCGCCGAGCTGGATCACGATGTTGAACTGCGCCCATTGCGCGGCGTCATAACCGAACAATTCGGTGGCAAGGATGAGGTGCCCGGTCGAAGAGACCGGCAGGAATTCGGTCAACCCTTCGAGGATGCCGAGCAGGATCGCGGTGAGAGTGATGCTCATGAGCTTCGCGTCATGGCGCAGCGCGCCGTGAAGTCAAACCCAATACGCAACCGGTACATGCAAAAAGGGCCCCGGCAGCATGCCGAGGCCCCGTTTCGCCAGCCGGAAGAGCCGCTTACCAGATCCGCACGCGCTCTTCGGGCGGCAGGTAGAGCGCATCGCCTTCGGTCACGTTGAACGCCTTGTACCAGGCGTCGTGGTTACGGACCGGGCCGTTGACGCGGAATTCGGGCAGCGAGTGCGGGCCAAGGCCCAGCCGCCGCCGGTTGTCTTCCTCGCGGCCCATCGCGCGCCACACCTGCGCCCAGGCAAGGAAGAAGCGCTGGTCGCCGGTCAGCCCGTCGATCACCGGAGCCTCCTGGCCGTTCAGCGACATGCGATAGGCGCGGTAGGCCATCGACAGGCCGCCGACGTCGCCGATGTTCTCGCCCAGCGTCAGGCGCCCGTTCGAACAGGTCTTGCCTTCGTCATAGGGGCAGAATGCGCTGTATTGCGCTGCCAGCGCATCGCCCTTGGCGTCGAACGCCGCCCGATCCTGCTCTTCCCACCAGTTGCGCAGCGTACCGGTGCCGTCATATTTCGAGCCCTGGTCGTCGAAACCGTGGCCGATTTCGTGCCCGATCACGCCGCCGATCGCGCCGTAGTTGATCGCCGGATCGTTGCTGATCGAGAAAAACGGGCGCTGCAGGATCGCGGCGGGGAACACGATCTCGTTATAGTTCGGCGAGTAATAGGCGTTGACCGTCTGCGGCAGCATGAACCAGTCGCTCTTGTCGACCGGCTGGCCGAGCTTCGCAAGGTTGTCTGCACGCCCCCATGCCCGCGCCGCCATGCGGTTGGCGAGCGGATCGTTCGACATTTCGAGCCCTTCATAGGTTTCGAAACTGTCGGGATAGCCGATCTTGGTGTTGAACGCCTCGAGCTTGCCCAGTGCGGCCTGCTTGGTCGCGTCGGTCATCCAGTTGTTCTGCGCGATCCCTTCGGCCATCGCGAGCCGGAGGTTGCCGACCAGTTCCTGCATTGCGGCCTTGCTTTCGGCGGGGAAATAGCGCGCGGCGTATTCCTTGCCGAGCAATTCGCCCAGCTGGCCTTCGACCACATCGACCGCGCGCTTCCAGCGCGGTTCCTGCTCCTGCCGCCCGCTCAGCACTTTGCCGTAGAAACCGAAATTGGCTTCGTCGAGCTCGCTCGAAAGCACTGCGGCGTTCGATGACAGGAAGCTCTTGGCCATATAGGCCTTGATCGTGGCGAGGTCGGTGCGGGCAAGCAGCTTCATCATGCCCGGCAGGCCTTCGCCGATCCCTTCGCGGATTTCCGCGCTCAGCTTCAGTTCGGCGGCTTCTTCCTCGCTCGGCGCGATCTGCGCCGCGAGATAGAATTCCTGCCCACCCAGCCCCGATGCGTCGAGCAGCGTCTGGATCGGGAAATCTCCGGCCATCGCGGCGAGTTCCTCGGGCGTCAGGCGGTTATAGGTGAGGTCGCGGTTGCGGCGCGCCACGCGCGACCATTCGATCTTCGCCACTTCTGTTTCGAAGGCATAGACCGTTTCGGCTGCCGCGACCGGATCGGCATAGCCCGCATGGCCCAGCAGCACGGCGAGATAGTCCTTATAGGCCTTGCGGATGGCCAGGTTCTGCTCGCTGTCGACCAAATAGTAATCACGCGTGGGCAGGCCCATGCCGTCGAAGCCGAGCGAAACGGCGTGCGTGTCGGGCGCCTTCGAATCGACCGTGACGCCTGCGCCAACCATGCTGGAGAAGGCCGGATCGGCGAACATCACTGTCAGTTCTTCGAGCGAGGCAGCGCCATAGATCCTGGCGAGATATGGTTGCGCGGGAGCCAGGCCCGAAGCGTCGATCGCTTCGACATCGAGGAAGGCATTATAGGCATCGACGATGCGCTGCCCGTCCGAGCCGGGCGCGTGGGTGCCGGCGAGCAATTCGTCGATCACCTTCTTCACATTGACGCGCGCGTCCTCACCCAACGCGTCGAAAGCGCCATAGCGCGACTTGTCGGCCGGAATTTCGTTTTCGGCGACCCACTTGCCATTGACGAAAGCGAAGAAGTCATCGCCCGGCTTGACCGAGTGATCGATCGTCGCGGGGTCGAAGCCCCAGGTGCCATAGGTCATCACCGGCGCGCTGGGCGCGGTTTCGGTGGCGGCCCCGGAATTGTCATCGGCAAAGGCAGGAGTGGCGAGGGCCAGCGCCATCGCGCTGGCGCTTGCAGCAAGCAAGGTCTTGATCATGTGAATGCGTCCCCAAGAAATCCGTGAAATACGGCGCCCCGGCGCCGATTCCCGCACAACGCCTTAGCGCGCGGAAATTTCCCGCGCTGTCATTGGTCGGGCAAATTTGCAGTTGGTCGATTATTCGCCTGTGGAACGGGGCCTTACGCGGCTTCACTGGCCGCGAATTGCAGCCGCGCCAGCCGCGCATAGAGCCCGCCCGCTGCGGCCAGCGCGTCATGCGTGCCCTGCTCGACGATCCTTCCGTCATCGAGCACCACGATCCGGTCCGCCGCGCGCACGGTTGCCAGCCGGTGCGCGATCACCAGCGTGGTGCGGTTGCGCATCAGTTCGTCGAGCGCCTGCTGCACCAATTGCTCGCTTTCGGCATCGAGCGCGCTGGTCGCTTCGTCGAGCAGCAGGATCGGCGCATCGCGCAGCAAGGCGCGGGCGATCGCGATGCGTTGCTGCTGGCCGCCCGAAAGGCGGGTGCCGCTTTCGCCGAGATAGGTGTCGAGCCCTTGCGGAAGGTCGCGTAGGAAGCTTTCGGCATTGGCTGCGCGCGCCGCTTCCCAGATCTCCTCGTCGCTCGCATCCCATTTGCCGTAGCGCAAATTGTCGCGCGCATTGGCGCTGAACAGCACGCCGTCCTGCGGCACTAAGGCCATCCGCGCGCGGATATCGGCGGGATCGGCTTTGGTCAGCGGCACCCCGTCGAGCCGGATCGTGCCCGCCTGCGGATCATAGAAACGCTCGGCCAGTTGGAAGATGGTCGATTTGCCCGCGCCCGAAGGACCGACGATGGCGACCGTCTCGCCCGGTTCGACTTCGAGCGTGAAATCCTTCAGCGCGGCGGCTTCGGGCCGCGTGGGATAGCGGAAGGTGACATTGCGGAACGACAGGCTGCCGCGCGGCGGCTCGGGCAGCTTCTCGGGCCGCGCGGGCGGAGCGATCGTGGGCCGCGAATTGAGCAGCTCGCTGAGTCGGCTTGCCGCACCGGCACCGCGCAGCAAGTCGCCATAGACTTCGGTCAACGCGCCAAAGGATCCCGCCACGAGTCCGCCCGTGATCACGAAAGCCGCAATCGTGCCGCCCGAAATCGCGCCTTCGGACACTGCAATTGCGCCGCGCCACATCACCATGGTGATCCCGCCGAAGATCAGCAGGATCACGATCGAAGTCATCACCGCACGCAGCAGGATGCGCTGGCGCGCGGTGGCGAAGGTGCGTTCCACCGCATCGCCGAACCGCTGCCCTTCGCGGTTTTCCTGGCCGAAAGCCTGCACCACCTTCATCGCAGAAAGCACTTCGGTGACCATCGCGCCGACATCGGCGACGCGGTCCTGGCTCGAGCGCGAGACCGAGCGGATGCGGCGTCCGAAGAACACGATAGGCGCGATCACCAGCGGGATGCCCAGCAGCAGGCCGATAGTGAGCGTGGGCGCGAGATAGAGCAGCAGCATGGTGCCGCCGATCGCCGTGAGCGTGTTGCGCAGCGCGATCGAGACGGTGGTGCCCACCACCTGTTCGATCACCGCAGTGTCGCTGGTCATCCGGCTCGAAATCTCTTTCGGGCTGTTTTCTTCGTAGAAGCCCGGCGCCAGCCGCAGCAGGTTCTGCTGCACCCGGCTGCGGATGTCCGCGACCACGCGTTCGCCAATCCAGCTGACGAAATAGAAGCGCAGCGCCGTGCCGATGCCCAGCACCAGCACGATCATCAGCAGATACTGGAAGGCATGGCCGATTTCCTGCGGGCCGGCGGTGCCGCCAAAGGCCTCGTCGATGATCACCTTGAAACGCCACGGGATCGCCAGCGTCGCCCCGGCGGTGATCAGCAATGCGACGAGCGCCAGCGCGATCTGAGCGGGATATTGCGCCGCAGCGGTGAACACCATCTTGAGCGGGCCCAGCGTGCGCGCCTTGGGCGGATCGGCCGCGCCATTCCCCTCGCCGCTGAATGCGTCATTTGGGCGGGTTTCCGCCTGTTCCGTATCGTCCTGCCCGTCCATTGCGCGTGACAGGTAGACATCCTGCACCCAAATTTCACGTGCAAAATCCGCACCGGGCCGCGCAATCGCGGCGAACCGAATAATTGTGCATTGCACAATCGCCGGGATGGGTCCAAGAAGTGCGGCCCAAGCGCCCGCCAAGAGGCGCAGGCAGGACAATCAACAGGGGAACGCCTTGCTTTACCACGCATACGAGTTGCAGAAATCCTGGCTCAACAGCGCCAGCGCCGTTGCGTCGATCAGCGCCGAGATGCTGACCAGCCCTGCCAATCCACTGTCCTATTTCGGCATTGGCCCCATGGCCGCATCGGCACTCGATGTGTTTGCTCACGCAACCGCGGCCTATGGCAAGCCGGCTTTCGGGATCCAGCATATCGACCTCGACGGCGTACGCCATCCGGTCGAAGAGGCGACAGTCGTCAACCGTCCGTTCGGCGACCTCAAGCGATTCCGCCACACCGGCCTTCCCGTATCTTCGCCGCGCCTGCTGATCGTGGCGCCGATGAGCGGGCACTATGCCACCCTGCTGCGCGGAACGGTCGAGCGCATGCTGCAAAGCTGCATCGTGTACATCACCGATTGGGCCGATGCGAAGCTGGTGCCTTTGCATGAAGGCACGTTCGACCTCGATGATTACATCGACTACCTCATCGCATTTCTCGAACAGATCCGTGTCGAAGGCCAGGGCGAACGGCCCCATATGATGGCGGTGTGCCAGCCGTCGGTCCCGGCCTTTGCCGCGACCGCGCTGATGAACCTGCACAAGGATCCGGCAACCCCCAGGACGCTGACCATGATGGGTGGGCCGATCGATACGCGCTGTTCGCCGACTTCAGTGAACAATATGGCGATGGAACGCCCGATCGAATGGTTCCGCCACTCGGTCATCGCTGACGTGCCGATGAACTATCGGGGTGCGGGCCGCAAAGTCTATCCGGGCTTCATGCAATTGGCGAGCTTCATGAGCATGAACCTCGGCAACCACATGATGAGCCATTACGAGATGTTCAAGCACCTCACCGTGGGTGACGAGGACAGCGCGAAGGCGACCAAGGATTTCTACGACGAATATCGTGCGGTGTGCGACATGACCGCCGAATTCTATCTCCAGACGGTGGAGGAAGTGTTCCAGAAGCACTCGATCCCCAATGGCGAGTTCCGCCACAAGGGCGAGATCGTCGACCTGACGAAGATCACCGACACCGCGCTGCTCGCGATCGAAGGCGAGCGCGACGACATTTCGGGGCTGGGCCAGACAAAGGCCGCGCTAGACCTCGCCACCGGCCTCCCAGGCAAGAAGAAGCGCTATTACATGGCCGAAGGCGCCGGGCATTACGGCATTTTCAACGGCAGCAAGTGGCGCCAGACTATCGCCCCGGTGGTCGAGGAATTCATCTCCAAGCATGGGAAGGCGAAGCTGAAGGCGGTCGCCTGACATCTGCTGGCGCCCGAACCGCTCAGGGCGCTAAGCCTGCCGCCTCCTGATAATGTCTGTCGCCTTGAGCGCACAAACATGCAGCGCGCGGAATGCAAGATAGATCGCGCAAGCGAAGGCAATGGGCACGAGAGGCTGGTCGAACTCCATGGCCGCTCCCGGCCAGAATATCTTCGCCCATAAGGGTCCGGACACAAGCACGTGCAATCCGACGGCGAAAGCGATCCCGGCCACATCGCACGCCAATTGCGGCAAGACTGACTTGGCGAGCAAACGAGCCGCGCCAAGCGCTGCAGCAAAGACTGTCAACGTGGAGGCGGCGGTGAAGCCGAGCCATGCGATCGGGTGTTGAGCGAAGGGTTCGCCCGGCCTGCTGACATGATCCCAATAGTCGATCGCACTCACCCCGACCAAGAGTATACCGAGCCAAACCCAGTGCGAACGCGGATCAACGGACAAAGGGCACTCTCCCCCGAGTGTCAGCCTGCGACCAGCGCCTGCCGTCAGGCGCGCAGGTCAGGATCGGCCATGTCGCCGTCTTCGAGCTGGACGCCGAAGCTGTTCAGCAGCATCGAGACCTGGGTGTACTGCCCGACAGTGAAGACGAGGTCCATCCGGCCCCGGTCGCCCAGTTCGCCCAGCGCGGCCCAGGTTTCATCCGACACGTGATGGTTCGACACCAGCTCGTCGCTGGCGCGCAGCATGGCGGCTTCGAGCGGGGTCCAGCCGGGCGCATCCGGACCTTGCTTGATCCGCTCGATCTCCTCCGCGGTCAGGCCGCAATCCTTGCCGATGCGCGTGTGCTGCGCGAATTCATAGCCTGAGCGGCAATTCCAGCCGGTGCGCAGGATCACCAGCTCGCGCTCGCGCGGGCCAAGGCTGTTGCGGCGCGACAGGATGTAATTGCCCCAGGCGAGGAACCCCTCGAGCGCCTTGGGCGCATGGGCAAGCGTACGGAAGATGTTGAGCACCCGGCCGCCCCCGACCTTGTTGTCGGGGTTGGCGAAGGGCGCCAGCACGGCCGCCTGCTCCTCGTCGAGCCGTTCCATGTCGACCGGCTCGATGCGAGGGGCAGAAAGCCTCACGTCAAAATACCTCGAACAGTCCGGCAGCGCCCTGGCCGCCGCCGATGCACATGGTCACGACGGCATATTTCACGCCGCGGCGCTTGCCTTCGATCAGCGCGTGGCCCGCGCAACGTGCGCCGGTCATGCCGAAGGGGTGGCCGATCGAGATCGACCCGCCATTGACGTTGAGCAGCTCGTCGGGAATGCCGAGCTTGTCGCGGCAATAGAGCACCTGCACCGCGAATGCTTCGTTCAGCTCCCACAGGCCGATGTCGTCCATCTTGAGGTTGAAGCGTTCGAGCAGCTTGGGGATCGCGAAGACCGGGCCGATGCCCATTTCGTCAGGCTCGGTGCCGGCGACCGCCATGCCGACATAGCGGCCAAGCGGCTGCAGCCCGCGCTTTTCGGCCACCTTGGCTTCCATCACCACGCAGGAGGACGAACCGTCGCTCAGCTGGCTGGCATTGCCCGCAGTGATGCAGTGGCCTTCACCCATCACCGGCTTGAGGCCAGCGAGCCCTTCGAGCGTGGTGTCGGGGCGGTTGCAATCGTCGCGATCTGCAGTGACTTCCTTGAACGAGACTTCCTTGGTCTCCTTGTCGACGATTGCCATGGTAGCGGTGCAGGCGACGATCTCGTCATCGAACTTGCCTGCAGCCTGTGCAGCGGCGGTGCGCTGCTGCGACTGGAGCGAATATTCGTCCTGGTATTCGCGGCTGATGTTGTAGCGCTTGGCGACGACTTCGGCGGTGCCGATCATCGGCATGTAGATGTGCGGATGCATTTCGAGCAGCTGGCGATCGGGCTCGACGAACATCTTGCCGCTGCCGACCACCTTCGAAATGCTTTCGAGCCCGCCCGCAACGCAGATGTCCATATTGTCGATGACGACCTGCTTCGCCGCAGTGGCGATGCTCATCAGGCCCGACGAGCACTGGCGGTCGATGGTCATGCCGGGAACCGACACAGGCAGGCCTGCACGCAGCGCCGCGAGGCGAGCCACATTGCCGCCGGTCGAACCCTGCTGGACAGCGCAGCCCATGACCACGTCATCGACTTCGCCGCCCTCGATCCCGGCGCGCTCGACCGCAGCCTTGATCGACATGGCACCCAACGTCGCGCCGGTGGTGTTGTTGAATGCGCCGCGCGCCGCCTTGGTCAGCGGAGTACGGGCGGTGGAGACGATGACTGCGTCACGCATGGGTAATTCCTTGGATTGCTAAGAATGTCCGATCCTCACCGGGGAGGAGGAGGGAAATCAGACGAAGAACTGCATGATCCATTCGGTGATCAGGGCGGGCTTGTCCTCACCCTCGATCTCGATCGTGATCTCGTGCGTCTGCTGCCACTGGCCGGGGCGCTTCTCGACCAGTTCGAGCAGCTTCCAGTGGCCGCGGATGCGCTTGCCGCTGCGGACGGGAGAGATGAACCGCGTCTTGTTGCCGCCGTAGTTGACGCCCATCTTCACGCCTTCGACCTTGGGCAGGTTCGAATTGGCGGACAGGTAGGGGATCATCGAGAGCGTAAGGAAGCCGTGCGCGATGGTGCCGCCGAAGGGCGTCAGCTTCGCCTTTTCCTCGTCGATATGGATGAACTGGTGGTCGCCGGTCGCCTCGGCAAACAGGTTGATGCGTTCCTGGCTCATCTCCACCCATTCGCTGGTGCCGATGTGCTCTCCGGTCTTGGCTGCGATTTCTTGCGGGGTCATGCGCCTCTCCTCTTCGCTCTGGCGACTCTCGCCGTGTCGCCCGGCTTCATGGCGCATCGCGGCGCGTATGGCAACGAGGTTTCCGTAAACGTCAACCTGCCGCTACGGCATGGCGGAACAGCGCCGCCGACCGCGTTGTCTTGGCCTGCGCCCGGGAAGACGAATCGCGATCGAGCCCCGCAATCGCGCGTTATCGAGTGCTTTACCATGAGCCTTTAGCCTGCAGGCAAGGCGCGCCATGCGCCGGTCGCACAGAAAGATTCGCATCGCCATGGCCCGAGCTGCTCGCGCCTATCCCGCCAAGCGCTTGCCGTTGAGCTGCCACCCGGCATTCGTGCCGCTGGTGTCGCTATGGCTGACAGCGCTGCTTGGCGGCAGCGTGGCGGTGCTACCGGCGGCGCAACTGGCCGCGCTGGCGGAAGGCGACGACAGGCTGGCGCTGGCAGGCATCGCGGCGCTGGTCGGCGGGGCGCTGGGCTGGATCGCCGCGCGACTGGCAACAGCGATCCAGCAGGGGCTTGGCCGCCAGCGTCCGGCACAGCCCGCAGCCTTCGTCACCCGGTTGCTGGAGGAGGCGAACGCGGCCGAACAGGCACAAGCCGCCCTCCAGCCAGCCGACGAAGCAGAAAACGACGCCGAGACCGGCCCGCGCCACGGAAAGGCAGTCCGCCTGCTCCGCACCAGCGCGCCGAGCGAGCTGGCGATGCCCCAGCTGGTCGAGCGGTTCGCGGTCGCGCTCGAAGACCGCCGCTTGGCTGAGGGCAAACAGCCCGGCAAAGCTCTGCCGCCGGACATGGCTTTCGAGCTCCTTGCATTGCGCAATCACCTGCACCGCGCGGCATTGGCCCGGGGCTGATTCGAAGCTCGCACTGGCAAATCGCGCCGCCCCCTCAATTGCGAGGGTGCACGAATAGCTATTCCTTACAATGCTGAAAGAATGCTTCGTTCTTCGCAGTTGCAAAAATCATTTCATGTCGCCATGTGGGATGTGAGCGATGGAAAAGCTGCGTAATGCGGCCTCCATAGTTGCGCTTAATTGCCGGTTGGCGTTCCAGGAACGGTCGCACCCGCCGGCATCTGACAGGATGGATTTTGTTGATGGGATACCCCGCGCCCCAGGGCTTGTATGATCCGCGCAATGAACATGACGCCTGCGGCGTCGGTTTCGTCGCACATATCAAGGGCGAGCAATCGCACGCGATCATCACCCAGGCGCTCGAAATTCTCAAGAACATCGACCACCGCGGCGCTGTCGGCGCCGACCCGCTGCTGGGCGACGGCGCTGGCATCCTGCTGCAGATTCCCGACCCGCTGTTCCGCAAGTGGGCGAAGGACAATGGCAAGCAACTGCCCGCACCGGGCGATTATGCCGTGGCGATGTGCTTCATGCCGCGCGACGAGGCCGCGCGCGCCTTTGTGACCGAACAGTTCGAAAAGTTCACCGCCAAGGAAGGCCAGCGGCTGCTCGGCTGGCGCGATGTGCCGCTAACCTTCGACGGGCTGGGAAAGGCCGTGATCGACTCGATGCCGGTGATCCAGCAGGCGATCATCGAGCGCGGCGAGAATTGCGCCGACCAGGATGCGTTCGAGCGCAAGCTGATCGTGATCCGCAAGCAGGTGCAGAACCCGCTCCAGAAGCTCGAGGAAAAGCACGGCCTGCCGGGCCTGTCGGACCTCTACATTCCGAGCTTCTCCAGCCGCACCATCGTCTACAAGGGGCTGCTGCTGGCGAACCAGGTCGGCAGCTTCTACGACGATCTGCGCGATCCCGATTGCGTCTCTGCTCTGGGTCTTGTGCACCAGCGCTTCAGCACCAACACCTTCCCCAGCTGGCGGCTCGCGCACCCCTATCGCTTCATGGCGCACAACGGCGAGATCAACACTGTGCGCGGCAACGTCAACTGGATGAACGCGCGCCGCCGCACGATGGAATCGCCGCTGCTGGGGGCCGACCTCGACAAGCTGTGGCCGATCGTGCCGCACGGCCAGTCGGACACCGCCTGCCTCGACAATGCGCTCGAACTGCTGCTGCTCGGCGGATACAGCCTCGCGCATGCGATGATGATGCTGATCCCCGAGGCATGGGCCAAGAACGAGCTGATGGACCCTGCCCGGCGCGCTTTCTACGAATATCACGCCGCGCTGATGGAACCGTGGGACGGCCCGGCCGCTGTGGCATTTACCGACGGGCGCCAGATCGGCGCGACGCTGGACCGCAACGGCCTGCGCCCGGCGCGCTTCGTTGTCACCAAGGACGATATCGTTTGCCTCGCTTCGGAAAGCGGCGTGCTGCCTTTCGCCGAGGAAGACATCGTGCGCAAATGGCGGCTGCAGCCGGGCAAGATGCTGCTGATCGACTTCGCACAGGGCCGCATCATCGAGGATGAAGAGCTCAAAGCGGAGCTGGCTAGCGCCCAGCCCTATGCCAAATGGCTCGACAAGGCGCAGTACACGCTGGCGGATATCGACCATATCGAACCCGAACTGTCCGAAGTGCCGCAACACGAAACTTCGCTGCTGCAGCGCCAGCAGGCCTTCGGCTATACGCAGGAAGACATCAGCCGCTTCCTCGAGCCGATGATGGTCAGCGGCGACGATCCGGTCGGCTCGATGGGCACCGACACGCCGATCGCGGTGCTGTCGAACCGCTCGCGCCTGCTCTACGACTATTTCAAGCAGAACTTCGCGCAGGTCACCAACCCGCCGATCGACCCGATCCGCGAAGAGCTGGTGATGAGCCTGCTGTCGATGATCGGGCCGCGCCCGAACCTGCTGGGCATGGAAGCGGGCACCCACAAGCGGCTCGAAATCAGCCAGCCGATCCTGACCAATGACGATCTGGCCAGGATCCGCTCGGTCGAGGTCGCGCTCGACGGCGCATTCCGAACCGAGACGATCGACATCACCTGGCGCGCGAGCAAGGGCGCCAAGGGCCTCAAGATGGCGCTCAAGGAAATGTGCTGGGCCGCGACCGAAGCGGTGCTGCAGGACAAGAACATCCTTGTCCTGTCGGACCGTGCGCAAGGCCCGGATCGCATCCCCATGCCTGCGCTGCTAGCCACCGCGGCGGTGCACCACCACCTCGTGCGGCAGGGCCTGCGCATGCAGACCGGGCTGGTCGTCGAAACCGGCGAAGCGCGCGAAGTGCACCATTACTGCGTGCTGGCTGGCTACGGCGCGGAAGCGATCAACCCCTATCTCGCTTTCGAGACGCTGGAAGACTTGCGCGCGCGCAAGCACCCAGAACTGACCCCTGCCGAAGTGCAGAAGAACTACATCAAGGCAGTCGGCAAGGGCATCCTCAAGGTCATGTCCAAGATGGGCATTTCGACCTACCAGTCCTATTGCGGTGCGCAGATCTTCGACGCGGTGGGCCTGTCGAGCGAGCTGATCGACCAGTATTTCACCGGCACCGCCACCACCATCGAAGGCGTCGGCCTGGCGGCCGTGGCCGAGGAAACCGTGCGCCGGCACGCGCAGGCCTATGGCGACAACCCGCTCTACAAGAACATGCTCGATGCGGGCGGGATCTACCAATACCGGCTGCGCGGCGAGGACCATGCCTGGACCCCGCAGAACATTGCGCATCTCCAGCATGCGGTGCGCGGCAACAAGCCCAAGGACTATGAAGAGTTCGCCCGGTCGATCAACGAGCAGTCCGAACGGCTGTTGACGATCCGCGGGCTGATGGAATTCAGGAAGGCCGACCAGCCGATCCCGCTGGACGAAGTCGAACCCGCCAGCGAAATCGTGAAGCGGTTCAGCACCGGAGCGATGAGCTTCGGCTCGATCAGCCACGAAGCGCATTCGACCCTGGCGATCGCGATGAACCGCATCGGCGGTCGCTCGAACACGGGCGAAGGCGGCGAGGAACCCGAACGCTTCAAGCCGCTTCCCAGTGGCGACTCGATGCGCAGCCGGATCAAGCAGGTCGCCAGCGGCCGGTTCGGCGTGACCACCGAATATCTCGTCAATGCGGACGATATCCAGATCAAGATGGCGCAGGGCGCCAAGCCCGGCGAAGGCGGCCAGCTGCCCGGCCACAAGGTCGACAAGAGGATCGGCGCGGTGCGCCATTCGACCCCCGGCGTGGGCCTGATCTCGCCGCCGCCGCACCACGACATCTATTCGATCGAGGATCTGGCGCAGCTGATACACGACCTCAAGAACGTGAACCCGGTGGCGCGCATCTCGGTCAAGCTCGTGTCCGAAGTGGGTGTAGGCACGGTCGCGGCGGGCGTTTCGAAGGCGCGCGCGGACCATGTCACGATCTCGGGCTATGAAGGCGGCACCGGCGCTTCGCCGCTGACCAGCCTGACGCATGCGGGATCGCCGTGGGAAATCGGCCTTGCCGAAACGCAGCAGACGCTGCTGCTCAACGATTTGCGTTCGCGCATCGCAGTGCAGGTCGATGGCGGCTTGCGCACCGGGCGCGACGTTGCAATCGGCGCTCTGCTGGGCGCGGACGAGTTCGGCTTCGCCACTGCGCCGCTGATCGCGGCCGGCTGCATCATGATGCGCAAGTGCCATTTGAACACCTGCCCGGTGGGCGTGGCTACGCAGGACCCGGTGCTGCGCAAGCGCTTCACCGGCCAGCCCGAGCATGTGATCAACTATTTCTTCTTCGTCGCCGAGGAACTGCGCCACATCATGGCCGAGCTGGGCTTCCGCACGGTCGAGGAAATGGTCGGCCGCGTCGACAAGCTCGACATGCGCAGGGTGGAGCGCCACTGGAAGGCCGCGGGCGTCGACCTGTCGCGCTTGCTGGCGCGGGTCGACATCCCCGCGGACGCCCCGCTGCACCACACGCAGGAGCAGGATCACGGGCTCGAAGCGGCGATGGACAATGAGCTGATCGCGGCGTGCAAGGATGCGATCGCGCAAGCCAAGCCGGTCCAGCTCGAGCGCCCGATCCGCAACGTCAACCGCACCGTGGGCGCGATGCTTTCGGGCGAGATCGCCAAGGCGCATGGCCTCGAAGGCTTGCCGCCCGACACGATCCGCATCAATCTGACCGGCGTGGCCGGGCAAAGCTTCGGCGCATGGCTCGCCCATGGCGTCACGCTCGACCTGACTGGCGACGCCAATGACTATGTCGGCAAGGGCCTCTCGGGCGGTCGCATTATCGTGCGCCAGCCCGCCGACGTGGACCGCGATCCGGGCCAGAACATCATCGTCGGCAACACCGTGCTCTATGGCGCGATCGCGGGCGAAGCCTATCTCGGCGGCGTTGCGGGCGAGCGCTTCGCGGTGCGCAATTCGGGCGCGATCGCTGTAGTCGAAGGCGCGGGCGACCATGCCTGCGAATATATGACCGGCGGCGTGGTGGTGGTGGTGGGCCAGACCGGGCGCAACTTCGCCGCGGGGATGAGCGGCGGGATCGCCTATGTCTATGACCCCGAGGGCAAGTTCGAACAGCTGGTCAACCCGGCGCAGGTCGACCTGGTGCCGATGACCGGCGCGCGCGACGAGGAAGACGGTGCGGGCCGCCCTGCGCAGCGCCCGCGCTCGGTGCATGATTTCGGCATGGGCGACATGCTGCGGCACGATGCCGAGCGGCTCAGGATCCTGCTCGAACGGCACAAGCTGCACACCGGCAGCGCCAAGGCTTCGGCGCTGCTCGACAATTGGGACACCGAAGTCACGCGCTTCGTGAAGGTGATGCCGCGCGACTACAAGCGCGCGCTCGAACAGCTCGAAGCCGAGCGCGAAGAAGCCGCTTCGGTCGCGGCGGAATAAGGGTCAGGGACGCAGACAATGGGCAAGGAAACCGGCTTCCTCGAACTCGACCGCAGGGATCGCGATTATCTCGACCCCAAGGAGCGGGTGCACAATTACCGCGAATTCGTCGTCCAGCCCGACGAGGCGACGCTGCAGGGTCAGGCGAGCCGCTGCATGAACTGCGGCATACCCTATTGTCACAACGGCTGCCCGGTGAACAACATCATCCCGGACTGGAACCACCTGGTCTATGAAGGCGACTGGAAAAGCGCGCTCGACGTGCTCCATTCGACCAACAATTTCCCCGAATTCACCGGCCGCATCTGCCCCGCCCCGTGCGAGGCAAGCTGCACGCTCAACATCGTCGACCAGCCGGTCACGATCAAATCGATCGAATGCGCGATCGTCGATCGGGGCTGGAAAGAAGGCTGGATCGCTCCGCAAGTGCCCGCCCGCAAGACCGGCAAGACGGTCGCCGTGGTCGGCTCCGGCCCGGCTGGCCTCGCCTGCGCGCAACAGCTTGCGCGTGCGGGACACACCGTCACCGTGTTCGAGAAGAACGACCGGATTGGCGGGCTGCTGCGCTATGGCATCCCTGACTTCAAGATGGAGAAACACCTCATCAACCGCCGCGCGGTGCAGATGGAGGCCGAAGGGGTCGAATTCAAAACCAGCAAGGAAGTAGGCGTCGACATCTCGTTCAAGAGCCTGGCCGAGAATTACGACGCAGTGGTGCTGGCGGGCGGAGCGGAAGACCCGCGCCAGCTGCTTATCCCCGGCGCCGAAATGCCCGGCGTGCGGCTGGCGATGGAATTCCTGACCCAGCAGAACAAGCGCAATGCGGGCGATGACGAAGTTCGCGCCGCGCCGCGCGGTTCGCTGCTCGCCACCGGCAAGCGCGTAGTGGTGATCGGCGGCGGCGACACCGGCTCGGACTGCGTCGGCACTTCCAACCGGCAAGGCGCGACCAGCGTCGTCCAGCTCGAGATCATGCCCAAGCCGCCTGAAAAGGAAGACAAGGCGCTGACCTGGCCCGACTGGCCGCTCAAGCTGCGCACTTCGTCGAGCCACGAGGAAGGCGTCGAGCGCGACTGGGCGGTGCTGGCCAAGCGTGTGCTGGGCGATGGCGAGAAAGTGACCGGGCTCGAATGCGTACGGGTCGAATGGAAAGACGGCCAGATGCAGGAAATCGTCGGCAGCGATTTCGTGATCGAAGCCGATCTGATCCTGCTGGCGATGGGCTTCGTCGGCCCCAGGAAGACCGGGCTGCTCGACCAGTCGGGGGTCGAACTCGACCCGCGCGGCAATGTTGCGGCCGATACGGTGAGCTATGCCAGCAGTGTCGACAACGTCTATGCCTGCGGCGACATGCGGCGCGGGCAATCGCTGGTGGTATGGGCGATTCGCGAAGGGCGGCAATGCGCGCGCGCAGTCGATGAAGCGCTGATGGGCGTGACCGAGCTGCCCCGCTGACGCATAATTGGCACAGCCAGAACCAATCGGCTGTTTGTCGTATCCATACAATCCAGCGGATTCCCGCTGCCTCACTTTAGAGGCGCATTGCACTTCCGCACGGCATGCCGATGATGCGCAATCATCGTTGGATTTGCCGGTAAAAGGCTGATAAGAAATGCAAAGTCTTGGGCCTTTGCCGGGAAGCAGGCTCGCAGGACAGGGGAGAAGGATGAGGGTCGCGAAACCTGCGCCACATGCGCGCAAGGGTCGGAGCAAGGCCTGGGCGGCAAGCTTCGCAATGCTTGCCCTGCCACTCACATCGCCTGCACTGGCAGGCTCCGAAACCGAACCTGCAGACGGCTCCGCCGCTTCGGTCGCGATCACCACCAGCCATGCTGCAGCCGCACCGACCCCGGTCGCGAGCGCAGTGAGCCTCGATGGCGCCTTGCTGGCGCCCGCCGCATCGGTACCGCCAGAGGCCGCACCGACCGAGAAGGTCAAGGCGCGGATCGTCGCTTCGCAATTCGTGGACATGCCGGTCGCAGGAGACGCTGCAGACACGCTGCGATACAGCGGCCGTGTCGACGGCTATTTCGACATCAAGGGCAGCGCATTCGGCATTGACGAAAGCGTGACGCTCACGATCCGGCCCGAATTCACCTGGGGCAAGGATTCGAACGGCACGATCGGGCTGATCCCCAACAATACCGCGCTGTTCCGGGGCGAAGGCGCGGACGATTTCGACCTGTCGGTGAGCATCACCAAGCGCTGGAAGTCGGGCGCGCGGCTGACCGTGGGCAAGGTCAATGTGCTCGACCTTGGCGCCAAGCTGCCCGTGGTGGGAAGCGACGGGCATTACGGTTTCCAGAACCTCAGCATGGCATTGCCGCCATCGGCGATCATTCCCAACACGATCACCGGCGCGCTGCTGGAAGTGCCGACCGAGAAAGTACTCTACCGGCTGTGGGTCTACGATCCGGATTCGCAATATGGGCGCACCGGCTTCGAAACCTCGTTCAAGAGCGGGGTCGGCTTCCTCGGCTCGGTCACTTTCCCGGTCAAGCTGGGCGGCAAGCCGGGCTATTATGCGCTCAAGCTCTCGGGTTCGACGCGCGACGACATCAATGCGGATTCGCTGCCGGCGGTGCTGGTCCCTGCGCCGGGTTCGCGCTTTGGCAATTCGCGCGGCGAATTCGCCGCCGTGCTGGCGGGCTACCAATATCTCGCGGTTTATCCCGAAGCGCCGGGCAAGGGCTGGGGCATCTTCGGCCAGGTCTATGCTTCGAAAGGCGACCCGACCTTCCTCGATCGCAGCGCCATGCTGGGCGTGTCGGGCAATCCGCGCTTCCGCCCGCAAGACCGCTTCGGCGCGGCCTGGTTCCGCTATTCGCTCACCGACAGGCTGGTGAACGTGCTTGCTCCGCGCGTCGCGCTACAGGACGAGGAAGGGGTGGAATTGTTCTACACGCTCGGCCTGTCGAAGCAGCTTGAGCTGACCGCCGATGTGCAAGTGATCGACAGCGCAGTGACCCGGCGCGACACCGGGGTGATCGCCGGGATGCGGTTGACCGTTAGCTTCTAGCTCACCCCTGCCCGCGCCCGCGTTCCTGCACCGCGGCGCGGCGCGCCTCGACTTCCTCGGGCGTGACTTCGGAATTGGCGGCGGAGGAAATCCGCGCTTCGAGCGCCATGCCTTCGCCGAAGCTCACCGCATAACCCTCGTCGATCAGCCGCTTGTATTGCGCGAGGAATCCGGGGTCGATGCTGGCCATGTCGGCGGCGAGCTTGCGCGCGAAAGGCAGCAGTTCTTCGGGCGCGACGACGTTGTTGACCAGGCCCCATGCCTTGGCCGTTTCGGCATCGAGGAAATTGCCGGTGAAGGACAGTTCCTTCGCGCGCGAAATCCCGATCATCCGGCTCAACTTCTGGCTCAGGCCCCAGCCGGGCACGATGCCGACGCGCGCATGGGTGTCGGCGAAGCGCGCATTGGTGCTTGCGACCAGCACGTCGCACGCAATCGCGACTTCGAAACCGCCGGTGATCGCTACGCCATTGATCGCGCCGATCACGGGCTTGCGGCATTGCTCGATCGCCTTGACCGGGTTCTCGTCCGCGCCGCGCGCATTGGCCGCGCCCAGCGCGCCTTGCTGGCTGCCAAGCTCCTTGAGGTCGAGCCCGGCGGTGAAGGCGCGCTCGCCCGCGCCGGTGAGGATGGCGACGCGCACGCTTTCGTCCTGGTCGACCTGCCGCATCACTTGCGCCAGCCGCGCGCGCAGCGCTTTCGACAGCGCATTCATCGCTTGCGGGCGATTGAGCGTGACCAGCGCCACGCCGTCCGAAACTTCGAGCAGGACCGTTTCTTCGCTCATCTTCGCTCCTCAATCTTCCTGTTGCGGGCCGGCAGGTGCCATGCCTTCGCTATCGCATATTTCAGTGGCGGGTGCAGGGGAAAGCCCGCTCGCCTCTTCGCGCGCCAGAGCCATGTCTGCCCGAAACGTCTCGTCCGCCTGCAGCCGCGCGTAAGTTGCGGCAGCAAAGGCGCGCGCTTCCTCGGTATCGCTGTACCAGTGAACGTTGCACACCCAGCGGCTGTTGCCATAGCCGCGCCCGCGCGCCAGCAAATCCGCTGCGCGTTCGGGGAAGAGGCTGGCGAGCACCATGCCCGTGCCATAGCCGATCGCCGAATGGCCCGAGGGATAGGAGCCGTTGCCGCGCAGGAAAGGCTCGTCCTGCGGAGTGCAGGTCGGCGCATTGTTGGTCATGAAGGGCCGCGTGCGCTGGAATTGCGCCTTCACCGCGCCGGTCGAAGCGCCGAAATCGCTCGCCGCGCGGCGCAGCACATTGGCGATGCGCGGCGTCGCCGTGGCTGAGATCCTGACGCCTGCAGCGCAGGAGAAAGCGCGGCCATACCACCCGTCGCCAAGGTCGGCGTCGCGTGCGGCAAGCTGCCAGCGCGCCGAGCCCTGCATGGAAAGCGCGCGGGCATTGGCTTCCTCGTCGATCGTCATGCGCGTGGTGCCCGGTTCCGGCGGAGGATGGATCAGCCGTTCGCCACCCGGCAGCGGGCCGCCGAGATAGGGCTGGCCGAGGGCGAACTGCGGTGGCGGCTGGGTTTGCGCCTGGGGCGCTTCGGCCCCCAGCGGGCCAACCGCGCAGGCCGCCAGCAGCATGCACGCCGCGAGCAATGCCGGCCCTGCCCGTGCGACTCGCCTTTCGCTCATCCCTTGTCTCCCTCACCGCCCCATTCGATCGTGCCACGTCCGTGCCGTTCAAGGAAGGCGTTTGCCTGGCTGAACGGGCGCGAGCCGAAAAATCCGCGATGCGCCGAAAGCGGGCTTGGGTGCGGGCTTTGCAGCACGAGGTGGTGCCCGCCTGCGCCCAGCCCCTTTACCCGGCTCGCCTTCTTCTGGGCATGGCTGCCCCACAGGATGAATACTGTCGGCAGGCCCTGCTTCACGACCGCATCGACGCAGGCGTCGGTGATCGCGTCCCAGCCGCGCCCGGCATGGCTGCCCGCCAGCCCCGATTCGACCGTGAGCGTGTTGTTGAGCAGCAGCACTCCTTGCCGCGCCCAGCGTTCGAGATTGCCGCTCGGCGGGGCATGGACGCCAAGATCGCTTTCGAGCTCCTTGTAGATATTGACCAGCGAAGGCGGCAGCCGCACCCCGTCGCGCACCGAAAAGGCGAGGCCGTGCGCCTGCCCCGGCCCGTGGTAGGGGTCCTGCCCCAGTATTACCACGCGCACCTTGTCGAGCGGAGTCATCGCCAGCGCCGCCAGCCTTTGCCCGCGCGGGGGGAACACCTGCTTGCCCGATTCTTCCTCGCTGCGCAGCCAGCCGCCCAGCCGCCGCGCTTCAGGCGCGGCCAGCACCGGATCGAGCGCATCGCGCCAGCTGTCGGGAATTGCCTCGGCCGTCATCGGGGCAACTTACCCCGGCGCGCGCGATGCAACCACCACCCCTTTCCCTCTTTCCCCAATCGGCCTAATGGCAGAGCGATGGCTATATATTTTCACGAAGAAGACCTGCCCGAAGGCGCGCTGGGCGAAGGATCGATCGCAGTCGATACCGAAACCATGGGGCTGATCACCCACCGCGACCGGCTGTGCGTGGTGCAGCTGAGCGACGGCAGCGGCAATGAGCATCTGGTGCGCTTCGGCCCGAACAGCAGTTATGACGCGCCCAATCTCAAGGCAGTGCTGGGCGACCCGAACCGGCTCAAGCTGTTCCACTATGCCCGCTTCGACTTGGCCGCGATCGAGCACTATCTCGGCGTCACGGCCGCGCCGGTGTTCTGCACCAAGATCGCAAGCAAGCTGACCCGCACCTATACCGACCGGCACGGGCTCAAGATGCTGGTCGAGGAACTGCTCGGCGAAAGCCTTTCCAAGGTCCAGCAGTCGAGCGACTGGGGCGGCCCCGTGCTTAATGACGCGCAGCGCGACTATGCGGCGAGCGACGTGCGCTTCCTCCACCGGCTGCAGGCCGAGCTGGTCAAAAGGCTCGAGCGCGAAGGCCGGATGGAAATCGCGCAGGCCTGTTTCGACTTCCTGCCCACCCGCGCGCGGCTCGACCTCGCCGGATGGCCGGACCGCGACATCTTCAGCCACGAATAGCAGCGGAGGCCCCGAGCGCGGCAATCATGACCACCAGCGAGCGGATCGAAACCAGCGAAGCGAAGGAACTGCGCAGCAAGCGCCAGCACTTCGCCGCGCCCGGCGGTTCGCATGACAAGCTGGTGCATTTCCTCGCCCGCGCACTTCCCATGGGAGTGGGGATCATCGCCGCGCTGATGGTGATCACGCCGCTTTCGCCGCGCGGCGAAGTGAGCTTCCTGCTCGATCGCAACAAGGTGGCGATGATCGACGAGCGGCTCGCGGTGAACAATGCGATGTACCGCGGCGCGGACGACAATGGCCGCCCCTTCTCGCTAACCGCAGGCGAAGCGGTGCAGCGTTCGAGCTCCGAAGGCGTCGTTCGCATGCGCGACCTGATGGCGCAGATCCTGCTGCGCGACGGCCCGGCGCGGATCAGCGCCGATGCCGGCAGCTATGACATCGAGAGCGAAGTGGTGGCGATCGACGGGCCGCTGCGCCTTTCCGCTGCCGACGGCTATTCGATGATGGCGCAAGGCGTTTCGGTCGATCTCAAGCAGCACCGCGTGGTCGGCACCGGCGGCGTAGAAGGCGCGGTTCCCGCCGCGACCTTCTCGGGCGACCAGCTAGAAGCCGATCTCGACAAGCGCACCTTTTCCGTGAAAGGCAATGTCCGGCTGAGCATGCAGCCCGGCGAATTGAGGAAGCCCTGATGAACCGCTCGTACACCGCACCAGCGATCCGCTCCGCCGCACTCGGCTTCGTCCTCACGCTTGTCGCAATGGGCGGGATCGAACTGCACGCGCAGGGGCTGGGCGGGCATGATTCGAAAGCGCGGGTCGATTACAGTGCGTCCAACCTCTACATCGACGACCGCCAGAACCGCGGCGTGCTGTCGGGCGGCGTCACGGTGACGCAGGCCGGGCTGACGGTGCGGTCACAGCGCATGATCGTCGACTACAGCGATGCCGAACGGCTTTCGATCTCGCGCATCACCGCCACTGGCGGAGTCTATGTGGCGCGCGGCGGCGAAACCGCGCGCGGCGACGCGGCGGTATACGACCTTGACCGGCGCATCATCACCATGGCCGGCAATGTCGAGCTGCGGCGCGGTGGTGACCGGCTGTCGGGCGGTCGGCTGGTAATAGACCTTGCTTCAGGCCGCGCCAGCGTCGACGGGCGCGGCGCCACCGGCGGTCAGGCCACCGGCGGGCAGGTGACGGGCAGCTTCAACGTGCCCCAGCGCGAACGCCAGGCCACCGAAGACGACGAGCGGTAGGCGAAGTCAGCGGCGCGCGGCGAAGCGCGCGATCTCGGTCAGTCCCTGCGCCAGCAGCATTTCGGCCGCCTGGCTGTTGCCGAGCAATTGGCGATGCAATTCGATCAGCCGCGGGCCGAGCCGTTCGAGCTTGCGGCGATGCCAGCTGGCGAGCTGTTCGCGGATGTCGCGCTCGTCGCGGAAGAAGATGCCAAGCCGCGCCTTGGCCCCGCGATCGAGCCCGTCGAACGAACCGCGCGGGCCCAGCGCCGCTGCGATCTGCGCCAATTGCGCCGCGCGCCGCTCCACCGCCAGCAGCACGCCAACCGGGTTCATCCCGTGTTCGCGCATGCGCCGCAGCTCGCGGTCCAGCCGCCCGGTGTCGCCCTTGAGCACTGCGTTGACCAGCGGCATGAAGCCGTCTTCCTCGGTCGCGGCGCCGACCGCTTCAAGGTCTTCCGCAGATAGCTGCCGCGGCGATTGCGGCGAAGCGTCGCAATAGGTCGCGAGCTTGGTGATCTCCGATTGCGCCAGCCGCACGTCGAGCCCGGCGGCGCGCGCGATCCGCTCGGCCAGGTCGCCGCCCAGCCGCAGCCCCGCCGCATCGGCCATTTGCCGCACCGAAGCCGAAACCGACGAGAGATCGGGCGGATAGAACATCGCCACCAGCGCGTCCTTGCGCTTTTCGAGCAGCTTGGCGGTGCGCGACTTGTCGGTCGCGGCGCTCGCCACCACCAGCACCGGCGCAGCCTGCCCCGCCCCCGCGTCGCCGGTTTCGATCAGCACCTGCAGCGCGTCATGCGCTTCATCGCCATTGGCGCGGACATAGATGTGGCGCTTGTCGCCGAATAGCGAGCCAGACCGGGCCTCGTCGCCCAGCAGCGCGGGATCCTTGCGCAAATCCGCGCCCGACAATTCGATCCGCTCGCCCGCTTCGGGCAGCAATTGCGCGATCGACTGCGCCGCCGCCGAAGCGCCGGCTTCATCGGGCCCGCAGAAGAAGAAGATGCCGCATTGTTCGGCGGCGCGGCGCGCATTGGAAGCGAAATCGCGCTGGGTCGCCTTCACGCCCGCCTCATTGCTGCTGGCCGGCTTCGCGCAGCCTCAGCGAGATCCGGCGCACCATCCGGTCGGCCACGTCACGCGCGAGATTTTCGAGCGCGGTCTGTTCGGCGGCGATGGTGGCATATTCGCTGCTGACCACGTCGATCCCGGCGTCGGAGCCAGCGGTGGAATCGAGCAGGATCTCGTCGCTGGCGATATCGACCAGCTGGAAGCGCGCGCGCAGGATGCGGCGTTCGCGGCTGATCGTATCGTCATTGAGCACGCCCAGCCCTTCGAGCGAATCGTCGAGCATCACGTCTAGCCGATAGCGCGGGGCGGCATTGCTGCCAGTGATCCTGAGCCGGTCGTTGAGCGCATTGCGCACCAGCCAGCCGTCCTGCCCCGCAATCGGGCTCACTTCGACTTCGGCCAGCCCCTGCGCCACCGCCGCTCCGCCGCTGCCGGCATACATCGGCTGCAGTCCGCAGGCCGAGAGCGCCATGCTGGCAGCGAGGAGGAACAGGACGCGCATCAGGTGACGATATTGACCAATCTGTCGGGAACCACAATCACCTTGCGGATCGCAGCGCCATCGATCGAGCGCTGCACCTTCTCGCTGGCGAGCGCCATGGCCTCGAGATCTTCCTTCGAAGCGCCCTTGGGCGCGGTCAGCGTATCGCGCAATTTGCCCATGTGCTGGACCGCGATGGTGACCTGGTCGTCGACCAGCAGCGCCGGATCGACTTCGGGCCATGCGGCATCGGCGATCAACCCTTCACCGCCCCCGCCGACCGTCGACCATGCCTCTTCGGCAAGGTGCGGCATCATCGGGGCGACAAGGTGAACCAGCGTGACGATCGCGTTCGAACGGCTGGCCGAAGGCGCGGCCTTCTCGATCGCGGCGGTCAGCTCGTAAATGCGTGCAACCGCCTTGTTGAAGCCGAGCGCTTCGATGTCCTGCGCGACTGCGGCAACCGTTTGGTGCGTCTTGCGGTCGAGCGCCTTGTCTTCACCGGCATCGGCCCCGGCACCGCCCGCGCCGACTTGCCCGAACAGCCGCCACAGCCGCTGGACGAAACGCCAGCAACCTTCGATCCCGGCTTCGGACCACGGCAGGTCGCGCTCGGGCGGGCTGTCCGACAGCATGAACCAGCGCGCCGCATCCGCGCCATAGGTGTCGATGATATTGTCGGGGTCGACCGTGTTCTTCTTCGACTTCGACATCTTGATGACGCGGCCGATCTCGACCGGCTGGCCGTCCTGCTTCAGTGTCGCGCCATTGCCGGTGCGCTCGACCTCTTCGGGCAGGAAATAGACGGTGCGCCCGTCGACCACGCGCGAATAGGTTTCGTGCGTCACCATCCCTTGCGTGAACAGCGATGCGAAAGGCTCGGCAAAATCGAGCTGGCCGATGTGCTGCAGCGCGCGAGTCCAGAAGCGGGCATAGAGCAGGTGCAGGATCGCGTGCTCGATCCCGCCGATATACTGTTCGACCGGCAGCCACTTGGCGACTTCGTCACGATCGAACGGCTTGTCCGCCGGCTGGCTGGCGAAGCGCAGGAAATACCACGAGCTGTCGACGAAAGTGTCGAGCGTGTCGGTCTCGCGCTCGGCGGCAGCGCCGCAGTTCGGGCAAGTGGTGTGCTTCCAGGTGGGGTGGCGCAGCAGCGGGTTGCCCGGGGTCTTGAAATCGACATCCTCGGGCAGGGTAACGGGCAGCTGGTCCTTGGGCACGGGCACGACGCCGCAAGTGCCGCAATGGATGAACGGGATCGGCGTGCCCCAGTAACGCTGGCGCGAAACGCCCCAGTCGCGCAGGCGCCACACAGTGGTGCCCTTGCCCCAGCCTTCGGCTTCGGCGCGCGCGTTGACTGCGGCCTTGGCCTCTTCCACGCTCATCCCGTCGAGGAAATCCGAATTGACGCAGATGCCGTCGCCGGTTTCGGCTTCACTCATCGGATCGCCTGCCGCTTCGGCGGAAGCGGCGATCACACGCAGGATCGGGCAGCCATATTTGGTGGCAAATTCGAAGTCGCGCTCGTCATGCCCGGGCACGCCCATGATCGCGCCGGTGCCGTAATCCATCAGCACGAAATTGGCGATGAACACGGGCAGCGGCGCGCCGGTGAAGGGGTGGCGCGCAGTGATGCCGGTGTCGAAACCCAGCTTCTCGGCGGTTTCGAGCTCGGCCGCAGTGGTGCCGCCGCGCTTGCACAGCTCGATGAAAGCCGCCGCGTCGGGATTGCCCGCAGCGACGCCCTGCGCCACCGGGTGGTCTGCTGCGACTGCAACGAAGCTCGCGCCGAAGATCGTATCGGGCCGGGTCGAATAAACCGGCACGCGATCTCCGTTCGACAAGTCGAAGCTGAATTCGAGCCCGGTCGACTTGCCGATCCAGTTTTCCTGCATCAGCCGGACCTTTTCGGGCCAGTTGTCGAGCGCGCCCAGCCCGTCGAGCAAATCTTCAGCGAAATCGGTGATCTTGAGGAACCACTGGTCGAGCTTGCGCTTCTCGACCTCGGCGCCCGAGCGCCAGCCCTTGCCGTCGATCACCTGCTCATTGGCGAGCACGGTCATGTCGACCGGGTCCCAATTGACCTCGCTCTGGCGGCGATAGACCAGACCCGCCTCGTAAAGGTCGAGGAACAGTGCCTGTTCGTGGCCGTAATATTCGGGATCGCAGGTCGCGAATTCGCGGCTCCAGTCGAGCGCGAAACCGATCCGCTTGAGCTGCGACTTCATGTTGGCGATGTTCTCGCGCGTCCAGCCGCCGGGGTGGACGCCCTTTTCCATCGCGGCGTTTTCCGCCGGCATGCCGAATGCGTCCCACCCCATCGGATGGAGCACTTCATAGCCGCGCATCTTCTTGTAGCGCGCCAGCACGTCGCCCATGGTGTAGTTGCGGACGTGGCCCATGTGGATGCGCCCCGAAGGATAGGGGAACATCTCGAGCACGTAGCTCTTGGGCTTCGCCGAATTGCTGTCGGCGTGGAAAGTGCCTGCCTCTTCCCAGGCGCGTTGCCAGCGGGCGTCGGCTTGGGACGGATCGAAACGCGTGTCGGTCATGGCCAACCTGTTAGGGATTTCGCGCGCGATTGGAAGATCGCACGCTGCCGGAAAGTCGATTTGAACGCTTGCCCTGCGAAGGGCAAGGCCCGCGCGCTGCGCAGGCCTGTGTCAGCGAAATCAGGACGCCATGGTCTGGCGGCGGATCTCGCGAGCCTTGGTAAGGATGATGTCCTCAAGCTTCTGCACCGTGGCCGCCTGCACCGGCGCATCGACCCAGCCGCCGCCCTGCTGCACCTGGCGGCTCGCCGCGACGCGCAGCGCATCGGCGCGCAGGTCCTGGTCGAGGATCGTCACCGTCACCTTGACCCGTTCGCCCGGGTTCGAGGGATTGGCGTACCAGTCGGTCACGATCACGCCGCCCGCACTGTCGGCCTGCAGCAGCGGCGCGAAGCTGACGGTTTCGAGCGCCGCGCGCCAGAGATAGGAATTGACCCCGATCGTGTTGACCTGCGATGCGGCAAGGTCAGCCCGCGGGCGGTCGCGCCCCGCGCATGCTCCAAGCGTGGCCAGCGCCGCACAGGCAAGCACGAGACGGGCGGGGCGGCTGGTGGCAGACACAATCAAGCTCATTGTTGCAATCGTCCTCAAACGGAAGGGGCCCTGCCGGGCCGGTTCGTCAACAGGCTCTATAGCCCTCCCTGCGCGCGCGACAAGGCGGGAAACCGGGGTGCAGCGCAGCCATGCCCGTATTTGTGAGCCGCGCGCGGCTTTATGCTTGCTGAACATGCCCGGGAGGAAGTCGCTTTGCTTGCTCCTGCAGCGTCGATGCGCCGCCAGTCCAAGCCCGATCCAAGTCTCAGTGCAACTCCCAGTTCAAGTCATTGTGTGCTCAAGGCAACACCTCGCTGCCGCAACGTCACCACCCTGTTACTCGGCATTGCAGAATCGCGGATCAGGCTCATATTGTCATAAAGTGGTGGTCCGAGTCGTTTACGCGCGGAAAGCACGGTCAGCGGCGGTTCATCATGGTTGAGTTTAGGTAAACCAGAACCTTTACAGGTTCGTTCGTTTTCAGCCGGTCACAATGGTGGCCATGGAAAAGAGGCAGGGGATCGAAGCAATGGCGAAGGGGCACTCGGCAAGTTCGGCGCGCAAGCTGCCCTTGCTGCTGGCTGCCGTCGGCCTCGCCTTCGGTGCGCCTTCGGCAGGCTTGGCGGTCGCCGCGCTGTCAGACGATGTCGGCGCGATCGAAGCTCCCTCTTTCGCGATCTTCACCCCGACGAAAGTCGATCCGCAGCTCGCCCGCCGCGTGGCGCAGCGCGCCGACAATGCGGCGATGCGTTTCACTCCCGCCGGCAGCGCGATCAAGCGCGACCGCACGGTGACGGTGGCGGTCCGCGTCGACCAGGACATCGCGCGCGCCATCTCGGTGCGCCAGGCGCTCGACATCGCGCCGGGCGCGGGCGGCGGGCTGACCGCGCTGGCGGCAAGCCGCTACAACCTCGGCACCGCGCGCGGCTATCAGAGCTTCAAGCGGCCCGACGTGCATGTCTCGCTGGCCGGTGGCGTGCGCGAAATCGCCATGGCCGATCTTTCGACCTTCGAACCGAGCCAGCCCGGCGCTGCGGACAAGCCCAGCCGGTTCCAGCCGCGTATCGCGCTGGAAGGCGAGCAGGTGGCGGGCCGTTCGCCCAACACGCTCGATTCGCTCGCTGCACAGACGGTCGACCTCGGCGGCGCCTATCGCATCACCGGCAATCTCAACGTGACCGCGGGCGTGCGCCTGTCGCAGGAACGCGACCGGTTGAGCCCGATCACCGATTCGGTGCAGGACAGCCAGGCAGTCTACGTCGGCACGCAGTTGCGCTTCTGACGTTTCTTGCGGGAACTGCCTTGGGCAATTCCCGATTGACGGCTCCAGCCCGCTCCGCAGAACCGCAAACAATGAATTCGATTTCAGGACCCCGCTTCGGCGGGGTTTTTCATTTGCTTGACGCAATGGCGTGGTTAACCTGCCTCAACTCGATAATTTGGGAGAGTGGGATATGGCGCGCGTAGCAATCGTCACCGGCGGGACCCGCGGCATCGGCCGCGCAATCTGCGAGAAGCTGCAGGCGGACGGATTCACCGTGGTGGCCAATTACGCGGGCAATGACGCCGCGGCGGACCAGCTCAAGGCCGACACCGGAATCCGCTGCTACAAATGGGACGTGGGCGACCACGAAGCCACGATCGCGGGTTGCGCGCGCGTGGCGGAGGAAGTCGGCCCGGTCGACGTGGTGGTCAACAATGCCGGGATCACCCGCGACGCCGTGCTCCACAAGATGAGCTATGATGACTGGCACGAAGTGATGCGGATCAACCTTGGCGGCTGCTTCAACATGGCCAAGGCCTGCTTCCCCGGCATGCGCGAACGCGGTTGGGGCCGGATCGTCAACATCGGCTCGATTAATGGGCAGGCCGGGCAATATGGCCAGGTCAATTATGCCGCAGCGAAGAGCGGCATCCACGGCTTCACCAAGGCACTGGCGCAGGAAGGCGCCAAGTTCGGCGTGACCGTGAACGCGATCGCGCCGG
The DNA here is from genome assembly GCF_036324225.1 of Altererythrobacter litoralis. NCBI lineage: Bacteria > Pseudomonadati > Pseudomonadota > Alphaproteobacteria > Sphingomonadales > Erythrobacteraceae > Altererythrobacter > Altererythrobacter litoralis. The sequence continues at coordinate 75,899 of NZ_JAZDQV010000002.1, read as the reverse complement.
GCTATATCGATACTGACATGGTCGCCGCCGTGCCCGAACCGGTGCTGGAGAAGATCATCGCCAAGATCCCGGTCGGCCGCCTTGGCCATGCCGAGGAAATCGCGCGCGGCGTGGCGTTCCTGTGCTCGGAAGACGCGGGCTTCGTGACCGGCTCGACCATGAGCATCAACGGCGGCCAGCACATGTATTGATGCGGCGGCGCGCGCCGGCAGGCGCGCGCTCGACCGTTGGTTCAGTTGATATAGTATCCCACGACCTTCAGGCTATCGCCTTCCTTCTGGAGGGTGAGAGTTTCGACCACCCCGGCCTTCCCGGTGAAATCGGTGCGAAAGCGGACCAGCTCGAGTCCGGCAGGCGGTGCGGGGACCTCCATGAAGCTGATCGCTTCACGCGCTAGCACCGTTCCCAATGGCTTGCGCGTCTGGATCGATGCGTCTTGCCAGTTCTCGGGGGTGTTGAGGCCGCGAAACGTCGAGCCTGCCGCTTCGTAGCTGGCATCCCAATTGCCCTGGTCCACGAGGCGCAGCCAGTTGCGTGCTGCCGTTTCGACAGCCTCGTCCGAGGTTTCCACGCGGTCGGCAACGGCTTCTCCGGCACGGGGATGTTCATCGCTTACGAGCGGCGCTGTGGCGAGCATCAATGCGAATAGTGCGGACATAATCAATCCTCCGATCAGCCAGGCGGAGCGCCGCCTGACGACTCGACCGCCACTATGGCGATCGTCCAATGGACCGGATGGATCCCCGATTCTCGCTGCGCCCGCTTCCCCTATTTCCTTGTCCACGAGCATTTCGGGGGGCGCGCCTTCCTGCTCGAGCAGCAGCCGCGCGGCTTCGCGACTGCTCGTGACCGACAGTTTGCGTCGCGCTTCGCGCAGCCGCTCATTGATGGTGTGGACCGACAGGCCCAGTTCGCGCGCAGCCGACTTGGCATCGTGCCCGCGCACGATCAGGCGCAGGGTTTCCTTCTCCTTGTCGGTGAGAATGTCGATCGCGGCGCGCATTTTTGTTAGCTAGGCGCTGTACGCTGCGCCAGCCACCCCAAAAATTTGGTGCCCGAACCGGTGCTGGAGAAAATCATCGCCAAGATCCCGGTCGGCCGCCGCATGGCATATGAATTCGCCGATCACCCGCCAAGATTGTCCGCGGCATTGACCACGGCTCCAGACTCTGCGCACTCTCCACGTGGTCGCGCGGACGGGGAGTTTCCGGATGGAATCTGGCGCGGCGGCGAAGGGCGACACCTTGTGGGGGCATCCGAAGGGACTCGCCTTCCTCGCCTTTACCGAAATGTGGGAACGGTTCTCCTTCTACGGGATGCGCGGGCTGCTGATCCTGTACATGGTGCAGGAACTGCTACTGCCGGGCCGGATCGAGAATGTCGCCGGGATGGATGCGTATCGCGGCGTGGTGGAAGCGGTGTTCGGCCCGCTGTCGACGCAGGCCTTCGCCAGCCAGACCTTTGGCCTCTATTCGGGCTTCGTCTATTTCACTCCGCTGTTCGGCGGCTTGCTGGCCGACCGTTGGCTGGGCTCGCGCAAGACGGTGATGATCGGCATCGCGCTGATGACCGCGGGCCATTTCGCGATGATCTTCGACTGGAGCTTCCTGCTAGCGCTGCTGCTGCTCGTGCTCGGCTCGGGTTGCCTCAAGGGAAATATCGCCGCGCAGGTGGGGCATCTCTATCCATGCGACGAAGAAGGGCGCCGTTCGCGCGGCTTCACCATCTTCAGCACCGGGATCAATATCGGCGCGATCCTGGGGCCGCTGGTGTGCGGCCTGCTGGCGCAGGTTTATGGCTGGCATTACGGCTTCGGGCTGGCCGGGGCGATGATGCTGGTGGCGGCGGTGGTCTATTTCACCGGCCTGCCGCATTTCGCCGCCGAGCGGGTCAAGCCCGGGGCGGGTGCGCACCATGATCACCCGCCGATGACCGGGCGCGACTGGCAGATGATGGCGCTGCTGGGCGTGGTCATGCTGATCTCGGTCATGTGGTCGCTCGCCTATGACCAGCTCGCCAATGTCGGCTTGCTGTTTGTGGCCGAACGGGTGGCGCTCGACACGCCGCTGGGCTCGATACCGGTGCCTTGGTTCGCATCCGAAGATGCGCTGGCTTCGGTGCTGATCGTTCCGGTGCTGATCGTGCTGTGGCGCTGACAGGCGGACCGCGGCAGGGAGCCGGACGATCTGAGCAAGATCGCGGCCTGTTCGGTGATCCTGGCGCTGTCGACCGGCTCGCTGGCACTGGGAGACTGGCTGGCGGACGGCGGCGAGGTGTCGATCGCCTTCCCGATCATCGCCTATTTCCTTTCGGGCGCGGGCTTCATGTGGGGCTGGCCCACCCTGCTCGCGCTGGTTTCGCGCCGGGCGCCGGCACGGATCAATTCGACGATGATGGCCTGCGTCTACTTCGTCGCCTTTGCCTCCGGGATTGGATCGGGAACGATCGCCCGCTTCTACGAAGCGATGCCGGCCTGGGGGTTCTGGCTGATGAACTCAGGCATCTCGCTGGCGGGGGCTGTAGCGATTGTGGTGTTCGGCGCGGCGCCGAGGCGGCGGATGAACGAGCTCGACCGGCAGGAGCAGGTCGAGAATGGCAGCCTCGCCGGGCCCGGACCGATCGCGGCGCCGGGCTGATCGTCGCCATTTTCCTACAGGCGTTCTGGCGCCCCTCTTTGCAAATTCCCTTAGCCTGCGCTTCGCTTGTGTCTTATCAACTTACGCGTGACGCAAAACAGCCCCCCGCCCTACCATCCGCCGGTCAAGCGTTCGGTCGAGATCGCCGGGCACAAGACCTCAATCAGCCTCGAGCCGGTCTTCTGGGACATGCTGCGCGAAGCGGCAGAGGCGGAAGGCGTGCCGATCAACGCGCTGGTGGCGCGGATCGACGCCGAGCGGATCCGCGCGGCAAACCCCTGCGGGCTGGCAGGGGCTGTGCGGATCTGGTTGGTGAGCCGCCCCTAGGGCTTACCCAACTGAGGGGCCATTTGCAGCCCAGCATGAGCAAGAGCTAATCGTCGCCGACGCGCTCGATGTCCGCCCCGACCAGCTGTAGCTTTTCTTCCAGTCGCTCATAGCCGCGATCGAGGTGATAGAGCCGCCTTACGGTCGTCTCGCCTTCGGCCGCGAGCCCGGCGAGCACGAGGCTGAACGAAGCGCGCAAGTCGGTCGCCATCACTTCGGCACCGGTCAGCCGCTGGACCCCCTTGACGATGGCGGTGCGGCCTTCTGTCTCGATATCCGCGCCCATGCGCCGCAGTTCGGGCACGTGCATGTAGCGATTCTCGAAAATCGTTTCCTTGAGCACGCTGGTGCCCTCGGCCTTGCACAGCAGCGCCATCAGCTGGGCCTGCATGTCGGTCGCGAGGCCCGGATAGGGCGCGGTGGTAAGGTTTGTCGCCTTGAGCGGGCCGCTGGCGCGCACGCGGATGCCGCGCGGGTCTTCCTCGACCTCGACCCCGATATTGCGCAGCGCGTGGATAGTGGCGGCCATCTCGTCCGCCTTCGCACCTTCGAGCCGCACCTCACCACCGGTGATCGCCGCGGCACAGGCGTAGGAGCCTGCTTCGATCCGGTCGGCCATCACGCGATAGGTCGCGCCGTGCAGCCGCTTCACGCCATGGATCGTGAGGTCGGAGGTGCCGATCCCTTCGATCTCCGCGCCCATCGCCACCAGCAGGTTGCACAGGTCAACGATCTCTGGCTCGCGCGCCGCGTTGAACAGGCGGCATGTGCCGCTGGCAAGCACCGCTGCCATCAGCGCGTTCTCGGTCGCACCGACCGAGACCACGGGGAAATCGAATTCGCCGCCGGGAAGGCCGCCATCGGGCGCAATCGCACGGACATAGCCCTGCGTCAGTTCGATCGTTGCGCCGAAAGCTTCGAGCGCTTTCAAATGCAGGTCGATCGGGCGGTTGCCGATTGCACAGCCGCCCGGCATCGAAACGGTGGCTTCGCCCATGCGCGCCAGCATCGGCCCGAGCACCAGGATCGAAGCCCGCATCTTGCGCACGAGGTCGTAAGGCGCGACCGACGAAGTGATCCGCGGAGCTTCAAGGCTCATAACGCGGCCGAAATCTTCGGGCCGGGTGCCCTGAATCACCGTGGTGACGCCGAACTGGTTCATCAAATGCTGGAACCCGTCGATATCGGCGAGGCGTGGCAGGTTCCTCAGCGTCAGCGGCTCTTCGGTAAGCAGCGCGCAAGGAATGAGTGTGAGCGCGGAGTTCTTGGCGCCCGAAATAGGGATCGTGCCTTCGAGCCGGCTGCCGCCGCGGATGACGAGTTTGTCCATGAAATGCCCTTAGCCAATCCTTGCGCCCGAGCAAATGGACAAGCGCGGCAAATGCGCGGCTTACTTGCGACGGAAACCTTTGGCTTCTATCGGATAACGCCATGACCTCTCGCAAACCGATCAAGAAAGCCGTGTTCCCCGTTGCGGGGCTCGGCACGCGTTTCCTGCCCGCCACCAAGGCGATCCCAAAGGAGATGTTGGCAATCGTCGATCGGCCGCTGATCCAGTATGCAGTGGACGAAGCGCGCGAGGCCGGGATCGAGCAGATGATCTTCGTCACTGGGCGCGGGAAGACGGCGATCGTCGAGCATTTCGACATGGCGTTCGAACTCGAAACCACGATGGGAGAGCGCGGCAAGGACATGGCGGTGCTTGAACCGACCCGCGCAACGCCGGGCGACATCATCACCGTGCGCCAGCAGGTCCCGCTAGGCCTTGGCCATGCGATCTGGTGCGCGCGCGCGATCGTGGGCGACGAACCCTTCGCGATCTTCCTGCCCGACGAGTTGATGATCGCACACAAGGGCAGCACTGGCTGCATGAAGCAGATGGTCGATGCCTATGACGAGGTTGGCGGCAACCTCATCAGCGTACTCGAAGTCCCGCACGAAGAAGTCTCGAGCTATGGCGTGATCGATCCCGGCGCGCAGGTTTCGGCTGCACTCACGGAAGTGAAGGGGCTGGTCGAAAAGCCGCCTGTGGCCGAAGCGCCATCGAACAAGATCATCTCCGGCCGGTACATCCTGCAGCCCGAAGTGATGCGCGTGCTCGAAGCGCAGGAAAAGGGTGCCGGGGGCGAGATCCAACTGACCGACGCCATGGCAAAGATGATCGGCAACCAGCCCTTCCACGCCGTGACCTTCGACGGCAAGCGCTACGATTGCGGCAGCAAGACCGGCTTCGTCGAAGCAACTCTGGCACTGGCGCTCGAGCGTGAAGACATCGGCGCAGAGGTCCGCGCGATGGCTGAGCGGTTGCTGGCGGACTAACTGGCCACAAAACGAACCGGCAGCGTCTTGAGGCCGCCGACAAATGTCGAAGTCGCACGCTTGGGCTCGCCCGCCAGTTCGATGCACTCGATCCGGTCGAGCAAAGTCTCGAACAGGATCTTCATCTCCATGCGCGCCAGGTGCAGGCCAAGGCACTGGTGCGCCCCGGCACCGAAAGCCAGGTGGCGATTGGGAGAGCGCGCCGCGTCGAACTTGCGCGGGTTCTCGAACTGCGCCGGATCGTGATTGGCCGCGACATAGTTGATCATCAACCAGTCGCCCTTCTTGATCTGCTGACCGCCAAGTTCGACATCTTCGGCAGCGGTGCGCATGAAGTGTTGCACCGGCGTCGTCCAGCGGATCGCTTCTTCGACGATGCCCGGAAGCAGCGAGCGGTCGGCCTTGACCCGGGCCCATTGCTCGGGATCCTGCGCCAGCGCCATCATTGCGCCCGCTGTCGATGCCGAAGTGGTGTCATGGCCGGCAGTGGCAACGATGATGTAATAGCCTGCCATATCGCGCGCGGGCAGCGGCGCGCCATCGACCATGGCGTTGGCGATGACACTGGCGACGTCGTCCGTCGGGTTCGCGCGGCGGTCTTCCGCCAGCTTTGCGAAATAATCTTCGAAAGTCCGGACCGCGCCTGCGACGAGTTGCACCACCTGTTCGGGCGTCATCTGGTCGAGCCCAGTGCCCGACAGATCCTTGTCTTGCCCGCCGAACAGCTGCTGGGTGAGCATCTGCATGCGCGGCTCGTCTTCCTCGGGCACACCCAGGATCTGCATCACGACATGCAAAGGATAAGGCCCCGAAACGAGCTTCACGAAATCCACTTCCGGCCCGGCGGCGACCAGTCGGTCGACCGTGGCATGGGCGATCGCGCGGATTTCTTCCTCCATCTTCTGGAGGTTGCGCGGCATGAACCAGTCCTGCGTCAGCCTGCGATACTTGGGATGGATCGGTGCATCGAACACCACCAGCGAATCGACCAGCATGTCGCTGCCGGTCGCCTGGCGCGAGAATTCGATCGCGTCGCGAAAGCTGAACACCACCGGGCGCGGATTGTTGAGGAAAGTGGCGTTGTCCTTCGAAATCCGCATCACATCTTCATAGCGCGTAACCAGCCAGAACGGATCGAACAGCTTGCCGTCATCGGGTTCGATTCGTGCCACCGGCGATTCGAGGCGCAAGCGATCGAACGTGTCGAGCAAGCCGTCCCATTCAGCATAGGAATGCGGGTCGATCACTTGCCGCGCGACGTCGGGCGGAAGGGTTTTCGCCTGGTCTGCCATGTTACGCCTGCTCCTTCGCCTTCGCGGCGTATTCATCGCGCAATTCGCGCTTGTAGAGTTTGCCATTCGCTTCGCGCGGCAACTCGGCGCGGAAGTCAAACAGCCGCGGCATCTTGATCCGCGCCAGCTGCGGCGCAAGGAAATCGCGCAGCTCCTGCTCGAACGCGGCACCGCCATCGCCAGCGACAGCGGCCATGTCGACCGGCTGGACCACCGCCACGACCTTCTCGCCCAGATCGGGATCGGGAGCGCCAATCACCGCCGCATCCATCACCTTGGCATGCGTCACCAGCAGGTTCTCGATCTCCTGCGGGTAGATGTTGACCCCGCCCGAGATGATCATGTGGCTCTTGCGGTCTGTGAGGTAAAGGAAGCCCTCTGCATCGACATGGCCGATGTCGCCCAGCGTCATCCAGCCTTCGTGATGCATCGCCTCGGCCGTCTTGCCCGGATCCTTGTGATAGCTCGGCAGGATATCGTTCTCGAAATAGATGAGCCCGTCCTGCTCTGCAGGCAGCTCCTCGCCTTCAGGGCCGCAGATGTGCAGCTTGCCATAGATCGCCCGGCCAACCGTTCCCTTGTGGGTCAACCAGTCAGGGCTGTGCACCATGGTCATGCCGATACCTTCCGATCCGGCATAATATTCGATGATGATCGGCCCCCACCATTCGATCATCGCCTGCTTGACCGGGATCGGACACGGGGCTGCGGCATGGATCGCTCGCTTGTGGCTTGAAAGGTCGTGCTTGTTCCGGATCTCCTCCGGCAGGCGGAGGAAGCGCACGAAATGGGTCGGGACCCATTGGCTGTCGGTGACGCGATACTTCTCGATCGCCGCCAACGCCGCCTCGGGATCGAACTTTTCCATCATGACCACTGTGCCGCCCAGCCGGTGCACCGTCGAACACCAGCCTATCGGCGCAGCGTGATAGAGTGGCGCAGGCGAGAGGTAGACCATGCTGCCATCGCCCGGCATGCCCGCCCCCATCTGGGCCAGCGCGACCAGAGCCACCGGCGCCGCCGGATCGGGATCTTCCGGGGGCTTGGGCCGGATGCCCTTGGGGCGACCGGTCGTGCCGGAGGAATAGAGCATGACCAGGCCTGCGCTCTGGTCGGCAATCGGATCGACAGGCTGCGCGGCCAGTGCGGCTGCAAAATCCTCTTCGCCGTTTCCGTCCATCATCAGGATCGGGATTTCGGGACATTCGGCGCGCACCCCGGGCAAGACTTCGTCGAAATAATGCGACGTGATCAGCAGCTTCGCTTCGCTGTCCTTGAGGATGTAGGCGATTTCAGGCGCGGTCAGCCGGGTCGAGATAGGCACCAGCATTGTGCCCGCGCGCTGCGAGCCCCAGATCAGCGTGAAGTATTCGATTCGGTTCTCTAGCAGGACCGCAAAGGCATCGTCCGGCTTGAAACCGCGAGCGCGCAGCAGGTGTGCGAAACGATTCGATCCGGCTTCCATTTCGCCGAAGGTCATGGACGCGCCGCTGCCTGCCATGATCACGGCGGGGTGGTTCGGGCGAGTTCTTGCGTGCTCAATCGGATGCATGGGTTTCCTCTCTCCAGCGCAGCACCTTGGCCGACTGTCTGCGATTGGAAACCTAGCTAACTAGCCAAAGGCGACAAGAAAAAAGGCGGCGGGATAACCCGCCGCCATGATCGGACATCCTCTCCTCTGTCCGAATTCCGCTTCCAGGCGGAAACTGTAACTGCGGCCTAGTCGCCCCCCTGGCCGCCTTCTTCGAAATTCTCGTCCAGCACCGCCAAACGCTGCTGGACTGTCGACTCCACCATATACGGAATTGGATTTACCGCAACACCTGCGATTCGAACTTCATAGTGCAGGTGCGGGCCGGTGGAGCGGCCGGTCGATCCGACGTAGCCGATGATGTCGCCTTTCTTGACCCGCTCGCCTTCCGCAACGTCGAGTCGCGAGAGGTGCGCGTAGCGGGTTCCAAGTTCGGCGCCGTGATTGATTTCGATGAACAGCCCGTAGCTCGAGAACCATTCGGCACGATCGACGATCCCGTCAGCGGTTGCGTAGATCGGCGTGCCAGTGGGCGCTGCCAAATCGATACCCTGGTGCTTGCGGCGGCCGCCAAGGACCGGATGGGTACGCATGCCGAAATCGCTGCTCAGCCGCGCGCCATCGAGGGGCATGCGCGAAGGAACCGAAATGGCCGTGCGGACCGTGCTGGCGTCGGGGCGGGTTTCCAGCGCTTCCCAAGTCGTGAACAGCTGGCGGAAGCCCTGATCGCCGGCGATCAGCGAATCGTCCTGCGCGTCACGCACCGTGTCGGTGATTTCGACGGCAACGGCGTTGCTGTTGGCGAGCACCGGGCTGGCGGCGATCGAAAGGCAGCCGGCAACGAGCGCAAAGCCCACCCGTAAGCCGTATTGCTTGAAATGCGATCCCACCAAAACCCGTTCCTCGCGGCAGCTCCTGAAACGAAGCCGCCTTATTTCTTAGCTAACCCGAAGGGGGGTGCCCCCGCGATCCCGGCGGAGGCCCCAATGCCCAACCGCCTTTGTGTGATGATTGGTTAAGCGGCGAAGAATTTACGAAGCAATAGCGGCGTAGAAGTCGCGCGACAGACCGGCTGCAAGACGCGCCGAGTCGTTGAACGGTGGCTTAACCGCCCCCCGAAAGTGGCGCGACACCAGCTCCTGCCAGCATTTCTGCGGAGAATCGCCCGCTGCTTTGGCCAGCGCAAGAAAGTGCTTGGTGCCGATCGCGACATGGCGGATTTCGTCGTCAAGGATTCGTTCGAGAATCCTTGCGCCATGCTCGTCGCCCTGTGCGCGAACCCGCTCGAGCGTTGCCGGCGTGACGTCAAGCCCGCGCGCCTCCAGCACCATCGGTACAATCGCGAGTCGCGCACGCACGTCATCGCGCGTTTCATATGCGGCCTGCCACAGCCCGCCATGCGCGGGCAGCGCGCCATAGTGGCTGCCCAGGCTTTCGAGTTTTCGGGCGAGCAAGGCGAAGTGCATCGCTTCGTCGGCCGCGACCGAGAGGAAGTCCGACACGAATTCCTCACCCATCGCTTCCCCGAAGCGGCCCGCCATGTCCAGTGCGAGGTCGATCGCGACGAATTCGATATGTGCCAGCGAATGCCACAGGGCAATCCGCCCGCGCTCCGAGCCGCCCTTCCCGCGCTTGGGCATACGATTCGGTGGCAGAAGCTCCGGTTGGGCAGGGCGGGCCGGTTCATCCGGCATAGTGACGTCAAACCGCCAGGCCAGCCGCCCAAGCCGCCATCTCCGCGCAACGTCGCGCGTCGCCATCGCCTTGCCGCGCGGATCGGCGGTGAGCAGCGCAACGCGGATCGCACCGGCAAGCGAAGGCATTTCGGGTGACGTCAATCCCGCCTCACAGCGCCTTGGCAGCGGCGAGCACTTCCTCGGCGTGGCCCATGACCTTCACCTTGTCCCACACCCGAGCGATCTTGCCGTCGGTGCCGACCAGATAGGTAGTGCGCACCATCCCCATATAGGTTTTCCCGTACATGCTCTTCTCGGTCCAGATGCCGAGCGCGTCCGACAGGCCGCCTTCGAGCGCATCGCTCGCCAGCGGCGCGGCAAGCCCGTGCTTGGCGATGAACTTGGCATGCTTGGCTGGCGGATCCTTGCTGACGCCAAGCAGCGCCACGCCCGCTTTGGCAAAATCGCCGGCCAGCGCGGAGAAATCCTTGTTCTCGGTCGTGCAGCCCGGCGTGTCGTCCTTGGGATAGAAGAACAGGACCAGCTTCTTGCCCTTGAAGTCGGACGGCTTCACCGTGCCGCCATCGGGGGTTTCCAGCGCGATATCGGGCAGGGCGTCGCCGGTTGCGGGAAATTTGCTCATTCTTCCATCTCCAGTTCCAATCCGAACACATGCTGCCATGCGGCGGCCACCGCATGGCGTGCCTCGCCCAGACTACGCAAGAGCGCGTCATAGGTTTCGCAGCGGCAAGCTCGCGCCAATGCCCGTGCCGCAGCGGGCGGCGGTTCGGCGAGGTCGGGGGCGAGCAGCCTGGTCGATACGAGCAGCCGCGTCATGAAGTCATGCGCCTCGCGCAGCTCCGGTGGGAGCAACCCGGCTGCAACGAGCACGTCGATCGCGTCAGCCAAATTAGGCGATAGTCCCACGCCTTCGCGCAATTGCAGGAAGTGAATGATGAACTCGAGGTCGACCAACCCTCCGCGTAGCAGTTTGGCGTCGAGCGGACCGCCCGGCACCTTGTGCTGCGCCATTTCGCTGCGCATCGCGAGCACGTCTTCACGCAGCTTGTGGGGTTCGCGCTCCTTCGCGAGCACTTCCGATATGATGGCTTCAAGCTCGGCGCGCGCCTCGTACGAAGCGACCAGTACACGCGCCCGGGTGAGCGCCATATGCTCCCATGTCCAGGCATCTTCGCGTTGGTATCTGGCGAAGGCGTCGATCGTCACGCTGAGCGGGCCCTGCGCCCCCTGTGGCCGCAATCGCGTGTCGATGTCATAAAGCGCGCCATGCGCCGTCGGCACCGAAAGCGCGGCACTTAGCCGCTGCGCCAGCCGGTTATAGTAATGTGTGCCGCCAAGCGGGCGCTCGCCGTCGGACTCCGCGCCGGACTCGCCGCTGAAAAGGTAGATGATGTCGAGGTCGGAGGCGTGGGTAAGCGCGCCTCCGCCAAACCTGCCGAGCCCCAGCACCACCAGCTCGCTATTGGCAATGCGGCCATGCTTGCAGGCAAACTCCTCGCAAGCCGCGCGGTGCGCCACTTGAAGCGCCGCTTCTGCCGTGCGCGACAACGCGGCCGCGATGTCGAGCGGATCATGCACGGCCTGGATCAACTGCAGCCCCAGCGCGAAGCGCAGCTCACCCGTGACGATGCGGATCCGGTCAAGCTGCCGTTCGTAGTCGCGCGAGGCGCCCCCCGCTTCCATACGCGCCGCGATATCGTCGACATCGCCAGGCAAGTTGAGTGCGCTTGCGTCGATCAGCGTGTCCAGCAGTCCCGGCCGCCTTCCCAGGTCTTCGGCCAGCGTGGGCGCCAGCGTAAGCACCGCCATCAACTGCTCGAGCATGCCGGGGCGTGCTTCGAGCAAGCGGAAAAGGTTGATCGCGGACGATGCATTGGCCAGCACGCCTTCCCATCGCAACAGCGCCCGCTCGGGATCGTCGGCATGCGCGAAAGCCTCGACCAGCGCGGGCAGCATGGCGTCAAATGCCTCAAGCGCGGCGGGCGATCGCAGCGACTGGTAGCGGCCATCGCGCCACTCGGCGATCCGTTCCGCCACCTTTTCAGGCTCGGCAAAGCCAAGCTGGCCAAGCCGCTGCGCAAGCGGCGCCGGGGCGGCATCCACCGGCTCGGCATGGCTCCCGCCATCGAGCAGCCGGTCATAGGCCTGCGCCACGCGGGCGGTGATTGTCCGCAATTCCTCGACCAGAGCAGCGCCGTCGCTGAGCCCGTCGAGCCGGGCGACCGAATCGAGCGCCGCCCCGGCAGGCAAGGCGTGAGTCTGGTGGTCTTCCACCATCTGAAGCCGGTGCTCGATCACGCGCAGCCGGTCGTAGGCCTCACCCAGTATCACCGCCTCTTCTGCTTCGATCCGTCCCGCTGCGGCCAAGGCGTCGAGCGCGGCGCGGGTGCCACGCAGGCGCAAGGACGGATCGCGACCGCCGTGGATCAACTGGTGCGTCTGCGCGAAGAATTCGACTTCGCGGATCCCGCCGCGCCCGTGCTTGAGGTTGAAGCCGGGCCCCACGTCGCGCGGGCCCTTGTAGTTCGAGCGAATCCGCGAGGTGAGCCGCCGGATTTCATCGATCGCGCCGAAATCGAGGCTTGAGCGCCAGACGAAAGGACCGATCATGTCGAGGAAGAGCTCACCCGCGGCAATGTCGCCTGCAGCCGCGCGCGCACGGATAAAGGCCGCGCGCTCCCACGCCAGAGCAGAGCTTTCGTAATGCGTCAGCGCGGCATTGACCGAGATCGCCAGCGGGCTCACTTCGCTCGCTGGCCGGAGCCGCAAATCGACCCGGAAGACATATCCTTCCTCGGTGTTCTCCGACAGAGTCCTGACCACTTCGCGTGCATAGCGCTGCGCTGCTTCGCCCGGCTCGTCCCGCTCGCGCCGCGGCAATGTTTGCGGATCGTAGAGCAGGATCGGGTCGATGTCGGAGGAATAGTTGAGTTCGTGCGCGCCATGCTTGCCCAGCGCCAGCGCGATCATCCCCGCCGGCTCTGCCCCTTCGACCCGCCGGGTGATCGCATCGGTGATCGCGATGTCGAGCGCGCGGTCCGCGAGATCCGACAGTTCGACCATGACCATGTCGAGCGGGAATGCCTCCGCAAGGTCGCCAATCGCCAGCGCGGTCGCATAGGCGAGCCGCTCGCGCCGCAATGCCAGCCCAACCGAAGCGCAATTCTCGCCTGCCCGGCGCGCCCATTCCAGCGCCGCATCGGCGTCACCGGCCTCAAGCAGCGAAGCGAGTGCCGGCTGGCGATCGAGCGCGCGCGCAAGGAAAGGCGCCTCTGCCCGCGCCCGCGCCAGCGCATTGTGCCATTCGCTCGCCATCTGCGCTCCCTGCCCGCAGCCGCGCGGCTGCGCAAGCGCGATGGCTTGCCCCGCGCTCGCGGCTCTGCGATGGAGGCGCCGCAGCTTTCCCGAAGAGGATACACCTGACGATGATCATTCCACGCAACCGCATGGCCTCCCTTGCCGCCGTGCTGATGCTCACCGCATGCAGCGGACTCAGCGGCGATGCCGGACTGGACATTCCCGATGTTGCCGATGGCGATATTTCAGAAGCGACGATGAAGGATGTGACGCGCCAGCTGGCATCGGACGAATTCGAAGGGCGCATGCCCGGCACGGCGGGCGAGGAAAAGACTGTCGCGCTGTTGATCGAGCGCTTCAAGGCGGCCGGTCTGGAGCCGGGCAACAATGGCTCATGGGTGCAGGAAGTGCCGCTGGTCGAAATCACCGGCAAGGACTTCGCGCCGCTCACGATCAAGGGCGATGGCGTGAACCTGTCGTATGATTTCGGGACCGAATGGGTCGGCGTGACCTATCGCGAGGATGCCAAGACCGACCTCAAGGACAGCGATCTGGTGTTCGTGGGTTACGGCATCAACGCGCCCGAACGCGGCTGGAACGATTACGAAGGCGTCGACGTCAAAGGCAAGACTGTGGTCATACTGGTCAACGACCCCGATTGGGAAACGCCGGGGCTGACCGGCCCCTTCAACGGCCGCGCGATGACCTATTACGGGCGCTGGACCTACAAGTATGAGGAAGCCGCCCGGCAAGGCGCTGCCGGTGCCCTGATCGTGCATGACACCGAACCGGCGGCCTATGGCTGGAATGTGGTCGAATCCTCCTGGACCGGCCCGCAAGCCTATGCCCAGCGCGGCGAGAACGCTCCGCCGCTGACCGCAATGAACGGGTGGGTGCAGAAGGACGTCGCGCGCGCAATCCTCGGCGCCGCCGGGCAGGACCTCGATACACTGAGCGCGGCGGCGAAGCAGAAAGGCTTCAAGCCGGTCCCGCTTGGCCTGAAGGCCGGGACCAGCTTCGCCAACGACATCCGCTCCTATGCCTCGAAGAACGTGATCAGCTTGATGCGCGGCACCAAGCGGCCCGATGAATATGTCATCCACACCGCCCATTGGGATCACCTTGGCCGCTGCACACCGGCCGAGGATGGCGACGATATCTGCAATGGCGCGGTCGACAATGCCACTGGCACCGCGGCGCTCGTGGCGCTGGCCGAAGCCAATGCCAAAGCAGGCGCGCCAGCGCGCAGCCTGGTGTTCCTGGCGGTCACGGCTGAAGAACAGGGCCTGCTCGGCGCCAATTACTATGCCGAGAACCCCGTCTTCCCGCTGGCGCAGACCGTGGGCGGCCTGAACATGGACGCCTTCCAGGTGATGGGCGAAGCGCGCGACGTGACTGTTGTCGGCGGCGGCAAGTCGCAGCTCGACGATTTCCTCGCGGCGGGCCTCAAGGCAGTCGGAAAGGTCGCGACGCCGGACCCGACCCCCGAGGCGGGCTACTATTATCGCTCGGACCACTTCGCGCTGGCCAAGAAGGGCGTGCCGATGTTCTATTTGCGCGACGGGCAGGACCTGATCGACGGCGGCAAGGAAGCCGGGGCAGCAGCCAACTCAGACTATCGCGCCAACCGCTACCACGGACCGAAGGACGAGTTCGACGAGAATTGGGACTGGTCGGGCGTGATGAGCAATCTGCAGCTCGTCTATCGCTTGAGCCGGATGCTGGCCGAAAGCACCAGCTGGCCCAATTGGAACGAAGGCGATGAATTCCGCGCCACCCGCGACGCGGAATGCGCGGCGAGCAATGTCGGCTGCTGAGCCGATAACGCGCAGTTGCTGAAGACCGTCCGATGACCCGCAATGTCATGCCGCCCGAATGGGCGCCACAGGAATGGCTGTGGATCGGCTTTCCGCACCTGGCCGATGAATGGCCGGGCTGGCTTGAGCCCGCACAGGAGCAAATCGCCGCCTTTGCCAACGCCGTGGCCGAAAGCGGGCAACAGGTGCGGCTGCTGGTGCGCGACGAAGCCAATGAAGCGCGCGCGCAGGCACTGGTGTCGAGCAAGGTAACGCTCGAGCGACGGGCCTATGGCGACGTGTGGCTGCGCGACACCGGCCCGCTGGTGCTGGGTGATGGTACAGCACTGCGCTGCCGCTTCAACGGTTGGGGCGGCAAGTATCTGATGCCGGGCGATCAGACGATCGGTGCCGAGCTGGCGCACGATACAGGCCTGAAGGTCGTCGAATCCGATTGGGTCTTGGAAGGCGGCGCGGTCGACGGCGACGGGACCGGCACGGTGCTGACGACAGAGCAATGCCTGCTTAATCCCAACCGCAACCCGCAGCTTTCGCGAAGCGAGATCGAAGATCGGCTCGCGCGCGACCTCGGCTTCACCCGGACGGTGTGGCTCGGCGATGGGCTCATCAACGACCATACCGATGGCCATGTCGACAATCTCGCGCGCTTCGTGGCTCCGGGCCAAGTCGTGCTGCCGCGCGCGACCGGGAGCGACGATCCCAATGCCGCGATCTATGCCGATGCGAAGGCACGCATCCTGGAAGCAGGGCTCACGCTGCACGAAATCCCTTCACCCGGCCTGATGACCCGCGATGGAGCGATCGAACCGGCAAGCTATGTCAATTTTGCCATCACCACGCACCTCGTCATTGTACCGACCTTCGGCTCGCCGCACGATGAGGAGGGGGTTGCGGCAATCGCCGCGCTGTTCCCCGACCGGGATACGGTGGGCTTGCCCGGCGATGCCGTACTCGCAGGCGGCGGCGGCTTCCATTGCGCCAGCCAGCAGATGCCCCTTCTGACGGGAATTTAACGACCCGTTAGGATTCAGGCGCGCATACTCTGGCCATGTCCAAGGTCATTACCCTTACGCGCGCGGTCCGGTTGGCGGACAAGGTCGCAGAGGCCCGGATCGAAGTGCTCCGCTCCATGCTGGTATGCACTTGCGCCGTGGCACTCATCGCTGCCGACCGCGCGCTTCCTTTCTGACCCGTCAGGACAGGCGCGCAAGCGCGGCGATAGCCGTGCCGCCCAGAATCACAGCCACCAGGAAACGCCAGGTCGCATCGCCGATCGCGTCCGACGCCTTTTCGCCCAGCCAGTTGCCGAGCAGGATTGCCGGGAACAGCACAATCGCGAGCAAGGCGATGCTGAGGTCGAAATGGCCCAGCGCAATGCCCGCTAGCGAGCCCGACACCGACGCGATCGTGAAAACCAGCAGCATCGAGGCCTTCACCACCTCGCGCGGGAGCTCGCGCCCGACATAATAGGGCACGACTGGCGGGCCCGGCATTCCGGCGAAACCCGTCAGCAAGCCCGCAACGGTCCCCACGCCGGCTGTCGCGAACATCCCCGGCGCAGTGGATGACCTGCGCGGAAGGAAGATCGCCGCGAAGGCGAGCAGCGCTATCATTGCGATCACCAGCCTCGCCAGTGCCGGATCGGTCGCCGCCAGCAGCCACAAGCCGACAGGCGTCGCCAGCATGATGAAGCCACCGATTATCCAAGCCGACCGTTCCGAATGGCCGATCAGGCGGCGCAATTCGACCAGCCCGATCATCACCCCCAGCGCATTGGCGACCAGCACTGCATGGACGGGGTCGAGCGCCAGCGCGAGCACCGGCACCAGCAGGATCGCCATGCCGAAGCCGGCAAGCCCGCGCACCACCGCGGCTCCGAAAGCGGCGCCCAGCCCGGCGAGGAGCTGCGCCGTGCTATAGGCGTTGAGCAGCTCCAAGCGGCGTTCAGGCCTGCGCGAGGTCCGGCGGCGTCGCCGCCGCCGTCAGCATGGCAATCGCGTCATCGAGGCTCATCACCTTCTGGTGCTCGACGCCGAGCGTGCGCACTGCAACGCTGCCTTCCTCGGCCTCGCGCTTGCCCACCACCAGCAGGTGCGGAACCTTGGCGAGCGAGTGCTCGCGCACCTTGTAGTTGATCTTCTCGTTCCTGAGGTCGCTGTCGACGCGGATCCCGGACGCTTCAAGCTTGGCCACCACGTCCTTCGCATAGCCGTCAGCATCGGACACGATCGTCGCCACCACCGCTTGCACCGGCGCAAGCCACACCGGCAACCGCCCGGCGAAGTGCTCGATCAAAATGCCGATGAAGCGTTCGTAGGAACCGAAGATCGCGCGGTGCAGCATCACCGGGCGGTGGCGCTCGCCATCTTCGCCGACATAGCTTGCATCGAGCCGTTCGGGCAGCACGCGGTCGGACTGGATGGTGCCGACCTGCCAGGTGCGGCCGATCGCGTCGGTCAGGTGCCATTCGAGCTTGGGCGCATAAAAGGCGCCTTCGCCCGGCAGTTCTTCCCAGCCATACTCTTCGGTCGCCAACCCGGCGTCGATCACCGCCTGGCGCAGCTCGGCTTCGGCCTTGTCCCAATCCGCGTCCGAGCCGTAACGCTGGTCAGGGCGCAGCGCGAGCTTGATCTGGTAGGTAAAGCCGAAGTCCTTGTAGATCCGGTCGGCGAGTTCGCAGAACTTGCGCACTTCTTCGACGATCTGGTCCTCGCGGCAGAAGATATGCGCATCGTCCTGCGTGAACTGGCGCACGCGCATCAGCCCATGCAGCGCGCCATGCGGCTCGTTGCGGTGGCAGCAGCCGTTTTCATAGAGGCGCAGCGGCAGGTCGCGATAGCTCTTGATGCCCTGGCGGAAGATCAGCACATGTGCCGGGCAGTTCATCGGCTTGAGCGCCATCCACTCGGCGTCGTCCGACACCAGCGGGCCTTCATCCTCGGTATTGGGCACTTCATCGGGGATGACGAACATGTTCTCGCGATATTTGCCCCAGTGGCCGGACTGTTCCCACTGGCGCGCGTCCATCACCTGAGGCGTCTTGACCTCCTGGTAGCCGGCGGCGTCGATCGCGCGGCGCATATAGGCTTCGAGCGCGCGCCACACCTTGTAGCCATGCGGGTGCCAGAAGACCGAGCCGTGCGCCTCTTCCTGCAAATGGAACAGGTCCATCTCGCGGCCTAGCTTGCGGTGGTCGCGCTTGGCGGCCTCTTCAAGGCGCGTCAGATGCTCGTCGAGTTGCTTCTTGTTGAGCCAGCCGGTGCCGTAGATGCGCGTGAGCTGCGCATTGCGCTGGTCGCCGCGCCAATAGGCGCCCGCGACACGCATCAGCTTAAAGGCCTGCGGATCGAGCTTGCCGGTGCTGGCGAGGTGCGGGCCGCGGCACATGTCGAGCCAGTCGTCACCCGACCAATAGACCGTCAGTTCCTCGCCTTCGGGAAGTTCGGCGGCCCATTCGGCCTTGAAGCTTTCGCCATCTGCCTTCCACTTGGCGATCAGGTCTTCCCGGCTCCACACTTCGCGGCGCAGCGGCTTGTCGGCGCGGATGATCTCGCGCATCTTTTCCTCGATCGCGGGCAGGTCATCCATCGAGAAGGGATCGCGGCTGGCGGGCGCCATCACGTCATAATAGAAACCGTCGTCGGTCGCCGGGCCGAAGGTGATCTGCGTACCGGGCCACAGCGCCTGCACCGCTTCGGCGAGCACATGGGCATAGTCGTGGCGAACCAGCTCGAGCGCATCGGCCTCGTCGCGCGCGGTGATCAGCGCCAGCTCGGCATCGCCATCGAAGGGACGGCCGATATCGCGCACTTCGCCGTTCACGCGCGCTGCCAGCGCCGCCTTGGCCAGGCCTGGGCCGATCGCAGCCGCGACGTCCGCCGGGGTCGAACCCCGTTCCATTTCGCGCACCGAACCATCGGGCAGGCTGATCTTGAGCATTTCCGTCATCGAACTCGTCCGTTTCCTTGTCGCGCGGCGCTTGTTGCGGCTCGCACTTGGCGGCGCCATGGCACAGAGGCGCGCGCGCTTGAAGAGCGGTGTCGGTCAATTTGCAAATTTTCGGGAGGCTGACACCCAGGCCACCCGAAACCGGGTGGCGGGATCTGCGATTAACGCGCGACCATCCGCCCCCGGGCATCCGAGGTGGTAGTGGTCACTGTAGTGGTCAGCAGCTTGGCCATGCGCGCCCATTAGCAGGGTAATGGTTGCGAGTCACTTACTTCGGCAACCGACCCTTGTTGCTTTCGCCTCCCGCTGGAAAGCTAGCCAGAAAAGGACTGCGAGCCGGCATTGCTCACCATGCGATGCGTTCCCGCAAGCCGCGTGGAGCGCTGGCGGATAGTGTCCACAAAGCGAAACTCGTTGCTCGCAGCCCCGGGCGTCAATTCGAGCACCATATAGCCACGCTGCGAAGTGTCCGCCCATTTGAGCTGCGGGCTCGCGGCAACGACCATTTTCGCGAAATCATCCGGCTTCAGCATGGGCAGCGAGCTTTCGAGGCCCGGTGAGGCAACCGACTGCACGCCGAACTCGACGCCCGCTTTCGTGCCGTCATGTTCAAGCTCGAAGGCCCAGGCATTATGTGTATCGCCAGCGAGCACTACCAAATTCGCGTCTGCGGCGAGCGAAGCTTCAAGCAGCCGCTCCCGCGCCGCCGGATAGCCGTCCCACGCATCCATGTTGGAGGGTAGGCCCACCTTGCTGGCAAGCCCCGCGAGCGCCACCCGGCGGCGGGCATAGTCGGGCACGCCATCGCCAAGCCCTTCGGCGAGGCCCGGCGGGCTCAACAGCGGGCCCATCAGCACTTGCTGGACCAGCACCTGCCATTGCTTGCCCGCGCCGCGCGACGCCTTGAGCCCTTCACCCAGCCATGCCTCCTGCGCCGCGCCGAGCAATTGCCGCTTGGGATCGCCATAGGGGCCGTCGCGAAACGCCGTCAGCGCTGCCGCCACCTGTTCGGGCGACCTTGCACCGGCAACGACAGCGCCAAGATCGAACTGCTGCTCGCGCCCTTCCAGCCGCGTATCGAGCCGGAACAGAGTGGCGAGATCGCCCACCTCATATTGCGTATAGGTCTCGTCGGACACCGGCAGCCACTCGCGCCAGGCGCGCTTGGCGGCGGCCTTGCGCATTTCCCAATCGCCTTCAATGTCGCTCTGGTGATTCTGCGCGCCATCCTTCCAGCTGTCATTGGCGGTTTCGTGATCGTCCCAGATGCAGATCATCGGCAGCGACTGGTGGATGCGCCGCAGATCGGGATCGCTGCGATAGGTGGCGTAGCGCAGCCGGTAGTCCGCCAGCGCAACGATCTCGCCTTCGGGCCAGAGCAATCGGTCCGGGTGCGCTTCCTGCGCGGACGGATAGGTGCCGCGCCCATATTCGTAGATATAGTCGCCGAGGTGCAGCGCCAGCTCGACATCGTTCGCTTCGGCGGCGTGGGCATAGGCGTTGAACCAGCCGAATCCGTAATTCGAGCAGGAGAACACGGCCATGCGGAAGCGATCGAGCTTGCCTTCGGGCAGAGTGCGGGTGCGGCCGACGTCGGACATCGACCCATCCGCCGCGATGAAGCGGTAATAATACCATTGCCCGCTGCGGAGGCTGTCAGCCCAGGACTTTGCGCACCAGTCGCTCTCAGCTCGGGCCAGCGCACTGCCTTCTGCCACCACATTGGCGAAATCGGCATCCTCGCTGACTTGCCATTCGAGCGCCACGTCCTGCTGACCGACATAGCGGGTCCACAGCAGCACCTTGTCCGGACCGGGCTCGCCGCTGGCGACGCCATGGGTGAAACCCGTGCCGAAACTCTGCGCGGCGAGCGGCGCAGCAGCGCTTGCAGCTGCCAGCCCGCCGAGCCTGAACAGATTGCGCCGGGTGAGTTGTGCGGCGGGAAGCATAGGCGAAGCGGGGGTGTCATTCTTGATCATTGGATGGCGATACGCCGCGGGAATGGCGCGTCAATGACAATCGCAAGCGCGCAGCCCCTTGCGCTGGAGCCAGGGGCGCGGGCATGAAGCGCGGCATGAACGACATCCAGTTCCACTCGATGCTCGATGGGCGCCGCATCGCCTATCGCTTCACGCCCGGCACCGGCCCCGCGCTGGTGTTCCTGCCCGGCTATATGTCGGACATGGAAGGCGGCAAGGCGACCGCAGTGTTCGATAAGGCACGCAGCGAAGGGCGTGCCTGCCTGCTGCTCGATTATTCGGGCTGCGGCGCGAGCGACGGGGACTTTGCCGATGGCACATTGTCGCGCTGGCGCGACGAGGTTGTGGAGCTGGTCGGTGCGATCGTCGATGGCCCGGTGGTCCTGATCGGATCGTCGATGGGTGGCTGGCTCATGCTGCTCGCGGGCAAGAAACTGGGCGAAAGGCTGGCCGGCCTGGTCGGGATCGCCGCCGCGCCCGACTTCACCGATTGGGGGCGCAGCGAGGCCGACAAACAGCGTCTGGCTGTCGGCGAGACCGTGCTCGACGACAATCCCTATGGCCCCGAGCCCACGCCGATGCACCCGGGCTTCTTCGCCGACGGGCAGGGCCAATTGCTGCTCGACAGCGAGATTCCGCTCGATTGCCCGGTGCGGCTACTCCACGGCCAGCGCGACGAGGTTGTGCCGTGGGAAATCAGCATGCGGCTGGCGCAGGCGCTCCGTTCGGACGATATACAGGTAACGCTCGTCAAGGACGGCGACCACCGCCTGTCGCGCGACAAGGACATCGCCTTGCTGCTGCGCCAGGCATGGAGCCTGTTCGATTAGGAAATGCCCGCAATGCCCCTAACCACCGTGCTGTTGCCGCTGCTCATGCAAGTCGGGTTCGATCCGACCCAGGGCGCGATTCCCGACTATTCGGCCGAAGTGCAGGATCGCCCGCCGCGCGCCTCGTCGGTGATCGATGCCCCGCAACCAACCAGCTGGCTCGGCCAATGCCTCGCTCAACTGGACGAAGATCCGGCACGCGCGCATGTGCAGGCGCAGATTCGCCGCGACACGACTTCCGGCGACGAGCGCGTCTACGCCAATCACTGCCTGGGGCTGGCTTCGACCGAGCTTGGCCGCTGGGAAGAGGCGCGCGCCGCTTTCACCGCTGCCCGGCAGGAAACCCCGGATGACGATCCGCGGCTGCGCGCCCGCTTCGGCGCGATGGCGGGCAATGCCGCGCTGGTAACCGGCGACATGGCGGGCGCACTCGACCTGCTCGGCGCCGCGCGCACCGATGCCATCGCCGCCCAGGCCGGTACTTTGCAGGCGCTGATCGCGCTCGACCGAGCGCGGGCACTGGTCGGCGCGGGCGAGCTCGAAGCCGCTGAAGCGAGCCTTGCCGAAGCACGCCAATTGCAACCCGAAGACAGCGAGACACGGCTGCTTTCAGCCACGCTGCTGCGCCGGATGGACCTGCTCGAAGAAGCCCAGGCGCAGATCGAGGAGGCCGCGCGGCTCGCTCCGCTCGACCCGTCGATCGGGCTCGAGGCAGGCGTGATCGCCATGCTGTCGGGACGCGAAGCGGCGGCGCGCACAAGCTGGCAGTCGGTGATCGATATCGACCCGCAAGGCGAGGAGGCCGGCACTGCGAAGCGCTATCTCGAACAGCTTGGGCCACCCGCCGCGCAGGAACCGCAGCCATGACTGCGCTTTCGGTACTCGACCTCGTCCCCGTACGCGAAGGCGGCACCGTGGCCGAGGCCCTTCAAGCCGCGACCGAGCTGGCAAAGGCGGCCGAGCGCTGCGGCTACAAGCGGTTCTGGGTGGCCGAGCACCATGCGATAGACGGCATCGCGGGCGGCGCGACCTCGGTCGTGCTGGCGCATCTCGGCAATGCCACCAGCACGATCCGGATCGGTTCGGGCGGAATCATGTTGCCCAATCATACTCCGTTCCAGATTGCCGAACAGTTCGGCACGCTGGACGCGCTGTTTCCGGGCCGCATCGATCTGGGCCTGGGCCGCGCGCCTGGCGCCGGGCCGGAACTGCAGCGCGCGCTGCGCAAGAATTTGCACCAGGCCGCCGAGATGTTCCCGCAGGACGTGCTGGAACTGCGCGCACTCATCACCGGCGATGTCGAACTGCCGATCCATGCCACCCCGGGGCACGGCGCCAATGTCGAATTCTGGATGCTCGGATCGAGCCTGTTCGGCGCGCAGCTAGCGGCACGGCTGGGGATGCCCTATGCTTTCGCGGCGCATTTCGCACCCGACCAGCTTGATGACGCGCTGGCGCTCTATCGCCGCGATTTCCAGCCGTCCCAACAGCTCGATCGCCCGCATGTGATGGTGGCGATGAATGTTTTTGCGGCGGAAACCGATGCTGAGGCCGAACTGCTCGCCACCAGCCAGCAGCAGAGCTTCGTGCGCTTGCGGACCGGCAATCCCGGCAAGCTGCCGCCGCCGATCGAAGGATATCGCGAAGCCCTGCCTGCAAATGCGCAGGCGATGCTCGACCATCTGGGGCAAGCTGCGGCAGTTGGCAGCGTCAGCACCGTGCGCGCGAAAGTGGCGGCTTTCATCGAACGCACCGGGGCCGACGAAATCATCGTTTCGGGTGCGACTTTCGATCCCGCAGCGCGGATCCGCTCGCTCGAGCTGACCATGGAGGCGATGCGTCGCTGATCTCACACGCTTCGCGCCGGCGCCGTAAGGGAAAGGCCATGCAGATCGGGCCATTCTGTTGTACGGATGAGCACGCCTGCAGGGCGATTTTGTCGCTTGCGGGTGCGCAGCCATGAGCCTATCGGCGCATGATTGCTACACGAGAAGAGAATAAAATTTCTCTCGCAGGGGAGCAGGACGATGGCTTCGAAGACCAGTGGTGTTCCCGGGAAAACTGCCAAGGCGAGCGCCGCGCCTCCCGACTCACCCATGGCGGCAGAACTGGCGCGATGCATGCGCGACTCGATCCTGCCCGGCGACACGCCCTTCTCGCCAACATCGCTGAAGCGAGCGGCGCAATTCGTACTCGATGCCGCGAGCGTGCGCGAGGCCGGACGCTCGGCGCTGTCGATGGTCTCTATCGCGGGTGACCGGCGCTTCCTGCGGATCGCTGTCATCAATGATGACATGCCTTTCCTGGTCGATTCGGTTGCAGCCGCGATTTCGGCGCAAGGCCTTGCGATCGACCGTCTGGTTCATCCGGTGATCCCGGTGGAGCGCGATGCGTCCGGAAAGCTGGTTGCGCTGCCCAAGGGCAAGGACGCCGAAGGCGCAGCGCGCGAATCGATGATCTATCTCGAGACCGAGCGGGTCGACGCGCGCCAGCGCCGCGAGCTTGAGAAGCGGTTGCGCATCACCCTCACCGATGTTCGTGCCGCTGTGCAGGACTGGGGGAAGATGCAGGCAGCAATGGCCGAGGACAAGGAGCAGCTGGCCGATCCGGAGAACGTCGCGCTGCTCGAATGGTTCAACTCGGGCATGCTTACCCAGCTTGGCCATCTCACTCGCAAGCGCGATGGCAGCAATTCCAACCTGCTCGGCATATGCCGCAAGAGCGCAAAGGAACTTCTGGCAGACAATTCCTTTGAGCGCGCCTTCGCCTGGTTCGAGCAGGGCCGCCGCGACGGCAGGCTGTGCGATCTTCTGATCGTCAAGTCCAACCGCGTGGCGAATGTCCATCGCCGGGTGCCGCTTGACCTCTTAATCGTGCCCATCCGCGAGAATGGAAAAATCACGGCACTTTCGGTCCACGCCGGATTGTGGACCAGCGCCGCGCTCGCCAGCCCGCCGGACAAGATACCGCATTTGCGCCATGCGCTGGGCGAAGTCGGCACCAAACTCGGTTTCCATGCGGGCGGCCATGCCGACAAGGCATTGGTGCATGCCTTCACCGCGCTGCCGCACGACCTCCTGATCGGCTTCAAACCTACCGATCTAGAACGCATCGTCACCACCATGATGAGCCTGGTCGATCGGCCGCGACCGCGCCTGGCGCTGGTCGAAGCGCCGCTGGCCCGCCACTTGTTCGCTTTCGTATGGTTCCCGCGCGACATGGTTTCGACGCAGGTTCGCCAGCAGATCGAAGGCATGCTGGCTCATCACGAAGGCGTCGAACTGCTCGACTGGAGCCTTGAGGTCGAAGGCGGCAATCTGGCGATGCTGCGCTTCGTGCTCGACATTCGCGGTTCGACGTCGCCGCTCGACGAAGCTATGCTCGAAACGCATCTGCAGGACATGCTGCGCGGCTGGCGCGAAGCGGTCGAACAGCACCTTGCCGAAATCGACGATCCTTCGCGCGCCGCGGCGATCGCAGCGCGCTATGCGCCGGCATTCCCTGTCAGCTACCGGACCGAGCATGGTGCAGTCGAAGCGGCGATCGACATCTGCCGGTTGCGCAGGCTGATCGCCAACGAAACGCGCACGCGCGACGCGCGGCTGTGCCACTTGCCCGGCGATCCGTCAGGCCAGCTGCGGCTCAAGGTGTACCAGCAGCAGGGCGCTCTTCCTCTGTCCGATGCGGTCCCCGCGCTCGAGAATTTCGGATTCCGCGTGCTTACCGAAGTGCCGACCTCGCTCGACCGTGGCGAGCTCGGCACGATCCATGACTTCACGCTTGGCCTGCCCGAGGGCGAAGACGGTGACGCGTTGCTCGAGCGCTCAGCGATCATCGAGGAAGCGATCGCTGGCGTACTGAGCGGCGAGAACGAGAACGATCCGTTCAACCGGCTGGTCATCGGCACCGGTCTGTTCGCGCATGAGGCGGACTGGCTGCGTGCCTTCTATCGCTATTTGCGGCAGGCCGGGATCAGCTACACGATCTATACTGTGGTTGATGCGCTGGCGCATGCCCCGCAAGTGACGCGGGAGATGATCGCGCTGTTCCGCGCGCGCCACGATCCCAATTTTGGACCCGACCGCGAAAAGGCCGCGCAATTCGCGCGCGATGGCATCCGCCGTGGCCTTGCCAAGGTCAATGCGATCAATGACGACCGGTTGCTGCGGTTGTACCATGCATTGGTCGAAGCGATCCTGCGCACCAATGCCTTCGCCCCCGCGGCCGAAGAGGCACTGGCGTTCAAGATCGATTCCTCGCTCGTCCCGAACCTGCCCAAGCCCGTGCCATGGCGCGAGATCTGGGTCTATTCGCGGCGAGTCGAAGGCATCCATTTGCGGGCCGGCCCGATTGCCCGCGGCGGCCTGCGCTGGTCCGACCGGCGCGACGACTTCCGCACCGAAATCCTAGGGCTGTTGAAGGCGCAGAAGGTCAAGAACGCCGTGATCGTGCCTTCGGGCGCGAAGGGCGGCTTCTATCCCAAGCTGCTGCCTTCGCCGCAAAAGGACCGGGCGGGCTGGGCCGCTGAAGGCCAGGCCAGCTACGAAGTGTTCATCCGTACGCTGCTGTCGGTCACCGACAATCTGGTGCGCGGCAACGTCGTGCACCCCGAGCGCGTTCAAGTGCTCGACGGCGAAGACCCCTATTTCGTGGTCGCGGCCGACAAGGGCACCGCACGCTTTTCGGATGTCGCCAACGGCATCGCGCAATCGCGTAATTTCTGGCTGGGCGACGCTTTCGCCAGCGGCGGCTCGAACGGCTACGACCACAAGGCGATGGGCATCACCGCCAAGGGCGCGTGGGTGTCGGTGCAACGCCACTTCCTCGAAATGGGCGTCGACGTGCAGCGCGATCCGGTCCGCGTGGTCGGCTGCGGCGACATGTCGGGCGACGTGTTCGGCAACGGCATGCTGCTGTCGAAGGCAATCAAGCTGGTGGCCGCATTCGACCACCGCCACATCTTCATCGATCCCGATCCGGATCCGGCGAAGAGCTGGAAGGAACGCCAGCGGCTTTACGACCTGCCGGCTTCGAGCTGGGAAGACTACAAGGCTGAACTGATCTCGAAAGGCGGCGGGGTCTATCCGCGCAGCGCCAAGAGCATCAAGCTGTCGAAACAGGCGCGCGAGGCACTCGATATCGAAGCGACCGAGCTCGATCCCGATGCGCTGATCAATGCGATCCTGAAGAGCCCGGTGGACCTGATCTGGTTCGGCGGCATCGGCACCTACATCAAGGCCGAAAGCGAAAACAATGTCCAGGTCGGCGATCCGGCCAATGACGCGCTGCGGGTCGATGCGGGGCAGCTGCGCGCACGGGTGATCGGCGAAGGCGCGAACCTCGGCGTGACGCAGGCAGGCCGCATCGCCTTCTCGCTAAAGGGCGGGCGCATCAATACCGACTTCATCGACAATTCGGCAGGCGTCGATTGCTCGGACAATGAAGTCAACATCAAGATCGCGCTGGCTGCCGCCGAACAGGCCGGGAAGCTGACGCCGAAGAAGCGCAACAAGCTGCTCGAAGACATGACCGACGAGGTCGCGGCGATCGTGCTCGAAGACAACCGGCTGCAAGCGCTGGCGCTGTCGATCGCCGAAATGGGCGGGGTGCAGGCAACCGCCTCGCACGTCCGTCTGATCGAGAAGCTCGAGGAGATGGGCGCGCTCGATCGCAAGACCGAAGGGCTGGCCGATCACGAAACCTTCTCGCGCCGCGCGAGCGAAGGAAAGGGGCTGACTCGCCCCGAGCTGGCGATCCTGCTGTCCTCGGCGAAACTGGTGCTGCAGGATGCGATCGAGCAGAGCGAACTGGTGCGCGACAAGGCACTGGAGCCGCTCCTGATCGGCGCTTTCCCGCAAGCTCTCCAGCATTCCTACCGCAAGGAAATCCTCAGCCACCGGCTGCGCAATGAATTGATCGCAACCAAGCTGGCCAATCGCATCGTCAACCGCATGGGGCTGATCCACCCGTTCGAACTGGCCGAGGAGGAAGGCGTAAGCCTGGCGCAGGTCGCGTCTGCCTTTGTGGCGGTCGAAGACCTGCTTGGCCTTGGAGAGATCTGGCCGGCGATCGAACGCGCCGACATGTCCGAAACCGCACGACTGACGCTGCTCGAACGCGCCGCCGCCGCGATGAGTTCGCATATGGCAGACCTTATTCGCCATAGCAGCGCGAGTGTAGCTCCCAGCGAACAGGTCAAGGCGCTGGGCAAGGGCATGGCCTTGCTTGAACAGCATTCGGAGCAATTGCTCTCGCCTGCGATCCGCAAGCGCTCGGCGCAGTCGTGCGAGCATTTCGTCGACCTTGGTTCGCCGCGCACGCTTGCGAACAAGGTGGTCCACCTGTTCGAGATCGACGGCTCGATCGGCCTCGCCGGGCTGGCGCGCGACAGCGGCATCGCGCCGCATGTGCTGACGCATGCCTTTATCGAACTCGGCGCCAGGCTGGGGCTCGACTGGGCGCAGCAGACCGCCGAAGACATGGCCCCGTCCGATCCGTGGGAGCGCCTGCTGGTCAACGGGCTGGCGCGTGATTTCCAGCACATGCGGCTCGATTTCCTGCGGCGGCGGGCCAATCGCAAGGCCGGCCCGGCGGCTGCGGTGCAGCAATGGCTCGAACAGCATGAGTCGTCCGTGTCGCAATTCCGTTCGATGATCGGACGGGCGCAATTGCACACGCCGGTGGCTCCGGCGGTACTGGCGCAGATCTCGATCCAGGCACGCAACCTGCTCGACCGCTGACCGCGCGCCACATCGCAGACTTGACGGCGCGGGCTTTTGCAGCGAGCCAGTGTCGCCATGGATAAAGCAGACGTCGTAATCGTGGGTACGGGCCACGGTGCAGCGCAGGCGGCGATCGCGCTGCGCCAGCAGGGGCATGATGGAACGATCATCATGGTGGGGCGCGATTCCGAGGCGCCTTACGAGCGCCCGCCGCTCTCCAAGGAATACCTTGCCGGGGAGAAACCGTTCGAGCGGATCATAATCCGCCCGGCGCAGTTCTGGGCGGACAAGAACATCGAGCTGAGGTTGGGTCACGCGGTCACCGAAATCGACCCGGCGGCGCATGAAATCGGGCTCAGCGACGGGTCGCGGATCGGCTACCGCAAGTTGATCTGGGCTGGCGGGGGCGACCCGCGCCGCCTTTCCTGCGCCGGAGCGACCCTTAAAGGCGTGCATGCAGTTCGCGACAAGCGCGATGTCGATGCGATCATGGCGCAGCTTGAAGGCGGCGCGAAACGCTTCGTGGTGATCGGCGGCGGCTATATCGGGCTGGAAGCGGCTGCCGTGCTGCGCAAGCTCGACTGCGAAGTGACGCTGCTCGAAGCCCTGCCGCGCGTGCTCGCAAGGGTTGCGGGCGAAGAACTGTCGCGCTTCATCGAAGGCGAACACCGCGCGCATGGCGTCGACCTGCGGCTGGGGGCCATGGTCGAAGCGATCGAGGGCGAGGATGGCCATGTCACGGGAGTCCGCATCGGCAGCGGCGAGACGATCCCCTGCGATGCGGTGATTGTGGGGATCGGCATCGTTCCGGCGGTCGGCCCGCTGATCGCCGCCGGTGCCGCGGGATCGAACGGGGTCGACGTCGACATGTATTGCCGCACTACGCTCGATGACGTTTTCGCCATCGGGGACTGTGCCGCGCACGCCAATCCCTTTGCCGACCAGGCCGTGATCCGGCTGGAATCGGTGCAGAACGCCAATGACATGGCGAACACCGTCGCGCGTGCGATCATGGGCGACAAGCAGCCCTATCATGCGTTGCCATGGTTCTGGTCGAACCAGTACGACCTCAAGCTGCAGACCGCCGGCCTGTCGATCGACCATGACCAGACAATCGTCCGCGGCGATCCGGCGGAGCGGAAGTTCAGTGTGGTCTATCTCAAGGAAGGCCGCCCGATCGCCTTCGACTGCGTCAACAACACCAGGGATTACGTCCAGGGCCGCAAGCTGATCGAAAGCGATGTGCGCGAAGTCGATCTGGCTTTGTTGGCGGACCCCGAAGCTCAGCTCAAGGAACTGCTCTGAGCCTCTCGGCGGCCCAACCGGCGGCCTCCGCCACCACCGGATCGGGATCGTCCAGCAAGGGTTCCACCTGCGCCAACAGCGCAGGGTCGGCGCTGTTCCCCGCCGCATAGAGGCAATTGCGGACGAAGCGATTGCGCCCGATCCGCTTGATCGGCGAGCCCGAGAAAAACGCACGAAAGCCCGCATCGTCGAAGGCCAGGAAGTCGGCAAGCCGCGGCGCGACAAGTTCCGCGCGCGGCAGGAAATCGCGGTGGGCATGCGCCGTCGAAGCGAACTTGTTCCACGGGCAAACGCTGAGGCAATCGTCGCAGCCATAGATGCGATTGCCCAGTGCGGCCCTGAATTCTTCCGGAATCGGCCCCTTGTGCTCGATCGTGAGGTAGGAAATGCAGCGCCGCGCATCTAGCCGGTAAGGCGCGGGAAATGCCGCTGTGGGGCACGCCATCTGGCAGGCGTTGCAGGAGCCGCAACGGTCGCCATGCGGCGCATCGGCTTCCAGTTCGAGCGTGGTGTAGATCGCCCCCAGGAACAGCCAGCTGCCATGGGTGCGGCTGACCAGATTGGTATGCTTGCCTTGCCAGCCGAGGCCCGCCGCCTGCCCCAGCGGCTTTTCCATCACCGGCGCGGTGTCGACGAAGACCTTGAGCTCGGAGCCGGGCGCTTGATCCACCAGCCAGCGCGCCAGCGCCTTGAGCCGCTTCTTTACGGTGTCGTGATAGTCTTTCCCCCGCGCATAGACCGATATGCGCGCTTTTTCCGGATGGGCTTCGAGCGCCAGGGGGTCATCGGCAGGGGCATAGCTCATGCCCAAGGCAATCACGCTTTTGGCTTCGGGCCAGAGCGATTGCGGCCCGCGCCGAACATCCGGCCGGCTTTCCATCCACTCCATCGTGCCGTGGAAGCCTTCGCCCAGCCACTCGTCAAGCCGGCGTGCGGCAAGCGGATCGTCGCGGGCCGGGGCAATGCCGATCGCCGCGAAGCCGAGTGCTCTGGCTTCCGCCTTCAACCTTTCCGTCAGATCGGCATTTGTTGCGGCGTTAACCACGCTTGGGGTTGCTCCCGTTTAGCCCTCACAGTTAACAGGGCTCAATGGACAATGCGTTTGGCGACATGGCGGTAGGCGATCAGGCAGAGCTGGGCAATCGTGCCGATGCGGCGCGTCCGCTGGCGATCGAGGCGCGCGGGCTGGTGAAGCGGTTCGACGGCACGGTGGCGGTGGACGGGGTCGACATCTCAGTGCCCGAAGGCGCGATCTATGGCGTTCTGGGCCCGAATGGCGCGGGCAAGACCACGACCCTGCGCATGCTGCTGGGCATCATCGACCCCGACGAAGGGGTGCGCCGCGTGTTCGGGCATGACCGGCCGCACGATATTGCGCGCATGATCGGCTATCTGCCCGAGGAGCGCGGGCTCTATCCCTCAATGAAGGCGATCGACGCAATCGCCTTCATGGGCGCGCTGCGCGGCTTGCCGCTGGCCGAAGGGCGCCAGCGCGGCCGCGAGCTGCTCGAACGGCACGAGCTTGGCCATGCTGCCGAGCGCCAGATCCGCCAGCTGTCGAAAGGCATGGCGCAGACCGTCCAGCTGCTCGGTACGCTGGTACACCAGCCACGGCTGGTAGTGCTCGACGAGCCATTCAGCGGGCTCGACGCGATCAACCAGGGCAAGCTCGAGCGAATGATCCGCGCCCTGGCCGAGGACGGGGTGACGGTAATCTTCTCGACCCATGTGATTCACCATGCGGAGCGGCTGTGCGAAGGCGTGGCGATCATTGCCGGGGGCAAGGTGCCCTATGCCGGTTCGGTCGAAGCGGCGCGCGACCGGATCCCGGCGCAGGTGCGGCTGGAAACTCGGGCCCGCGAAGGCGCCTGGCTGAATGCGCTTCCGTCGGAAGCCCGCCGCGAAGGCGATTTCTTCATGTTCGCACTGCCCGAAAGCGGGATCGAGCCGCTGCTGCGCCAGCTGATCGAAGGCAATGCGGGCATATTGTCGCTTTCGATCGAACGCGCCGGACTGCACGACGCGTTCGTGCACATCGCGGGCGAAGCGGCAGCGCGTGCACTCGAAGAAGAATCGACCGCCGATCTGGCAGGAGGGCGCCGATGAGCGACGCCACACACCCAAAGTCGCGCCTGTCCGCGCTGCAAGCCGCCTGGGTAATCGCACGCCGCGATTTCGTGGCGGTGCTGTTCAGCCGGGCGTTCTTCTTCTTCCTGCTCGGGCCGCTGTTCCCGGTGATCGTGGGCGGGCTCGCTGGCGGAATCGGCGGGCAAGTGCAGCGCGAAGCGATGAGCAGCGAAGTCGGCCTAGCCATGAGCGCCGAGGATAACGCCGCCATGCTTGCAGCAAGGGCCCACCTCCGTCCGCAGTTGGGCGGGGCCTTGCCCGACCTGGTCGAGATCGAAACTGCGCGAGGAGATCCGGATTTCGACGCGCGCGCATTCCTGCAGGAAAAGCGCGGCAATTACGCCGCCATCGTCGCGGGTTCGCTCGACGAGCCGGAACTTTTCGGCACGCCCGGGCAGGTCGCGCGCTGGGAAGGGCCGGTAGCGCTGCTTGCTGCCAATGCCGCCGCACCCGAACCCGCCAGCCTGCCGACGGTAAAATCGCAGCTGGTTACCACGACCGCAGTGGCGGTGCGGAGCGACCGGATTCGCACCGCGCAGGCTGCCCAGATGATGCTGTTCCTGCTCACCATGCTGCTGGCCGGCATGGTTCTGTCGAACCTCGTCGAGGAAAAGGCCAACAAGATCATCGAAATCCTTGCCGCCGCGATCCCGATGGATGCGGTGTTCCTGGGCAAGCTCTTCGCCATGCTGGCGGTCTCGCTGGTCGGGATCGGCGTATGGGGTGCGGTCGGCTTCGGCCTGTGGAGCGTAGGAGGAGACGCGATCACCGCCGCGACCGGCTTCAACCCCGCCAATCTGCCTGCGCCCGCGGTTGGCTGGCCAATGTTCGTCCTGCTGGGCGTGCTCTATTTCGCGATGGCCTATCTGCTGCTCGGGGTGCTGTTCCTGACCATCGGGGCAATGGCGGCGACGGTGCGCGAGGTCCAGACTCTGTCGATGCCGGTCACCATGATGCAGCTGATGGTGTTTTTCCTTGCTGCCTATGTGATCACTCAGCCCGGTTCGGCGCTGGAGATGCTGGCCATCGTCTTCCCGCTTAGCTCCCCTTTCGCCATGCTTGCGCGTGCGGCGCTGCAGGAGACGTTGTGGGTCCATGCCGCGGCGCTTGCCTGGCAAGGGCTGATGGTGGCGCTGATCGTCAAGGGCGGCTCGACCCTGTTCCGCCGCCGCGTGATGAAATCGGGCGCTGCGGGGCGCGACAAGCCGGCCCGGCGCCGCTTCGCATTCGGGAAGCGAGCGGCCGATGCCGCAAAATAGGTTCCGAATCGCAACTCACTATTGACATTGCTGTCAATAGCGGCAGGATGGAGCCAGAAACGCAGCGACCGCCAGAGTCGCTCAGCACGGAGAGAAGAATGGCCACGATCGCCCCCGAACGCCCGCAAGTGCGTCGCTCGCCCACCGCCTTCGAGGCTTTGCGCGAACATTTGAAGACGCATCCTGACGACAGGCTGGTGCACACGCACAAATGGGACGTGAGCCGCTCCGACATCTATTTCGAGGACACCTGGCAGCCGATCTTCAAGGAAATGCGCGAAGCCGGCCCGCTGCATTACATCCCCGAAAGCCCTTTCGGCCCCTATTGGGCGGTGGTGCAGCACAAGGCGATCCAGCATATCGAAGCCTTGCCTGAAATCTTCTCGTCGAGCTGGGAGCATGGCGGGATCACCATCCTTGAGCGGCTGAGCGACGAAGAGCTTGCGGCGCGTGGTGCCGAGCGCCGCGAACTGCCGATGTTCATCGCGATGGACCGGCCGCAGCACACCGGCCAGCGCCGCACCGTTGCGCCCAAATTCACCCCCAGCTCGATCACCGACATGGAAGCGGAAATTCGCCAGCGCACCGGCGAATTGCTCGACACGCTTCCGCGCGGCGAAGTGTTCGATTGGGTCGACAAGGTCTCGATCGAACTGACCACCGGCATGCTGGCGATCCTGTTCGGCTTCCCCTGGGAAGACCGCCGCCTTCTGACTTTCTGGTCGGACTGGTCGGGCGACACCGAACTCGCCACCGTGCGCGAGCTCGACGAAATGCGCTGGGGAATCCTGCAGGAGATGCTGGCCTATTTCCAGTCGCTGTGGATCGAACGGACCCATCAGGACGGCGGCGAAGACCTGATCTCGATGATGATCCATTCCGACGCTATGAACCAGATGAGCCCGCAGGAATTCATGGGCAATCTGATCTTGCTGATCGTGGGTGGCAACGACACCACCCGCAACACTATGAGCGGGATCATCCATGCCTTCGACAAGTTCCCCGACCAGCGCAAGCTGTTCGAGGAGAACCCCGACCTCATCCCCAATGCGGTGCAGGAATGCATCCGCTACCAGACGCCGCTCGCGCACATGCGCCGCACCTGCACCGAAGACACCGAAGTGTTCGGCCAGCATGTGAAAAAGGGTGACAAGGTGGTGCTGTGGTATCTCTCGGCCAATCGCGACGAGGAAGTGTTCGACAATGCGGACAAGCTCGACATCACGCGCGAGAATGCCCGCCGCCACATCGCCTTCGGCTATGGCATCCACCGCTGCGTCGGGGCTCGCCTTGCCGAACTGCAGCTGCGGGTTCTGCTTGAGGAAATGCACAAGCGCCGCATGCGAGTGCATGTAGCAGGCGACGTAGAGCGGGTCCGCGCCAACTTCGTGCACGGCTTCCGCAAGCTCGAAGTCGAGATCACCAGCTTCTGATAATTTGAAACCATTCCGGCGTCCGGTTCGTATATACTGTCATGAGACCTCTATACGGACCGCATGCCATGAACGCATTCGTCACCCATCGCCGCCAGTTTCTCGCCGCGCTCGGCATAGGGGCCGCGCTGCCGGTTCTGGCCGCTTGCGGATCGTCGCGCGCCGAAGCCAAGAGCTATCGGGTCCAGCTGAGCGATGCCGAATGGCGCAGGAAACTGACCAAGGACCAGTACTGGATCCTGCGCGAAGCCGGGACCGAGCGCCCCTACAGCTCTCCGCTCAACAAGGAAAAGCGGGCGGGGACTTTCCACTGTGTCGGCTGCGGCAACGCGCTTTATTCCTCGCGCACCAAATATGACAGCAAGACGGGCTGGCCCAGCTTCTGGGCGGCGATCGACAAGGGCGCGGTGGGCACTTCGACCGACTACAAGATCGGCTATCCGCGGACCGAAGTGCACTGCGCCGATTGCGGCGGGCATCTGGGGCACATCTTCAGCGACGGGCCCGAACCGACGGGCCAAAGGCACTGCATCAACGGGCTGGCGCTGGATTTCCGCCCGGCGTAGCTTCAGGGGCGGCCACATCGGCTGCGCGCGCTTCGGCAGGAGTGACGACACGCCAGACCTTGAGCGTATCCGGACCGCCCACATCGACCGGTTCGAGCCATGAGGGAATGTCGCCCTCGTAAAGCCTGTTCATCAACCCGCCGTTCCCGCCACCCCTGCGGAAGTTCGCCACCTCCGCCAGGTCGAGGCACGCCACGACATATCCGGCACGATAGGCTTCGACATATTTGCGCGCATCATCGGGGCTGTGCGTGAAGGCGTAGATCACATCGTGCATCGCCTTTGCCGCGCGGTGGTGGTTCGATGCCGCCACCGAGTGATGCGTGTCCAACAACAGCGCCGGGCCAAGGTCGAGTGGTGCGAAGAGTGTGGAAGGCGGCAGTCGGTCAAGCAACTGCGCGTTCTTGCTCAGCTCGCAGCTGGATTCGGCGATCTTGAATGTCCGGGATACAGGCTCAGGCTCCACGAATTTCTGAAGCGGGAGCATCAGCGCGCCCGGCAGGAAAACGACCTAGAGCACGATTGCGAGCGCGGCCTTGGGCAGCAGGTGCTCGTAGCTGCGCCAGCGCTTGATTATCCGCGCCACGAACCAGCCCATCGGAATCGCGGCAAGCACACCCGCAAACGCCATCGAGCGTATAGGTCGCGCAGGCGGGCAGGCTGTGGAACAGCCTGGTGCTGACGCCGGTGCTGGAAACATCGCGCAGGATGCAAACGAACTCGCCTTGCGGGGACAGCAGCTTGGCAGGGCGAATCAGCAGCGAATAGCGTTGCGCATTGCGCTGGTCCGCCGGTTCGGCATGATCCGTCTGCACATCTCGCGGAAAAACCGCATGATCCATCGCTGGAAACCCCTGTCCTATACGCCCCGAACTGGCCGCATGCAGTCGTTACCACGGCCTTGCTTATCGGATTCGATCTAGGGGCATAGGGGTTAAAACGGAGCTAATTGTGCTCCGGAACCGCGTGCGGGTGGTGGGACTCGAACCCACACGAGGGAAACCTCAGGGGATTTTAAGTCCCCGGCGTCTACCATTCCGCCACACCCGCGCGTCGAGCCTCCTAGCGACAGCGGGCGGGCGCGACAACGCATCAGCGCAATCGCTACATATTTTGCATTGGCAGTGAGCGGTTTTGCCGTTGCCGCTTTCGCTCAGGCGTCGTTGATGCGCTTGCGCATCTCCTTGCCGGGCTTGAAATAGGGAACGCGCTTCGAAGGCACGTCCACCGTTTCGCCAGTGCGCGGGTTGCGCCCCTGGCGCGACTCGCGTTGCCGCGTGGAGAAGGCACCGAAGCCGCGCAGCTCCACCCTTCCGCCTTCGGCAAGCCGTTCGGCGATCTCTTCGAAGAAGATGTCGACCACCTGCTCGACTTCTTCCGCGCGCAATTCAGGATTGTCCCTGTGAAGCGCCTGCAGCAATTCGGATCTGATCATGTGCACCTCCCGCCTGCGTACCCTCGCCGATCAAAAAACCGGCGAGCCTATCCTGTGGCAATCCTGACGGCACTGCTTCGACCCAAAAGCAGCTCCGACCCCCATTGTTATCGTGCCAGATAACAGGCGCGGTCGCAAGGTCGGCAGGCGATTTTTTGCTTTTTCAATAGGTGCTTGGCATAAGCCGCAGAATTGTCAGGCTTCCTCGAGGAGCTCAGCCAGGTCGATTCCGAGGCGTTCCATCCGGGCCCGGATTTCGGGCCATTCATTGCGCAGGAAGCTGTCGCGTTCGCGATTACGCAGCCGGTCGGCCGCGCCGGCGACCACATACATGCCGACGCCGCGCTGGACTTCTACCAGGCCGTCGTTCTGGAACTGCTGGTAGGCCTTGGCCACGGTCAACGGATTGGCGCCCTCCTCGGCTGCAAGCGCCCGCACCGACGGCAGCATGTCGCCTTCGGCATAGCGCCCTTCGATGATGGCAGCCGCGATCTGGTCGCGCAGCTTCAGGTAAACGGGTCGGTTCTGGCTCATAGTTCCCTCGCGATAAGTGCTTCAGTGCCATAATACAGCCATGCGCGTCAAGTTTCCGGTCTTTCGACGAACGACATTCGCAGAGGTGGTTTCGCCTGCAACTAAGGCTTCACATGAGCGATTGAGGCGTTAGGGTGCCGCCCGAAGGGGAGGCATGCCGCGCGCTGCCTTAAGGACTATCGGGGAGGGCCTTCGTGTCGCTTGAAGAAATCATCGTCGCCATTGCGGCGTCGTTCCTGCTGCTGCTGCTGATCGGCGGCGCAACCATCGTTACTTCGTCGAAAGCAGAATTTGCCGGGCACCCCAAAGGGCTGTTCGTGCTGTTCTTCGCGGAGATGTGGGAGCGCTTTTCCTATTACGGCATGCGCGCGCTGCTGATTTTCTACCTGACGCAGCACTGGCTTTTCAACGACGAGAAGGCCTCGGTCATCTACGGCGCTTATACGGCGCTGGTCTATATCGCGCCGGTGCTCGGCGGCTATCTCGCGGACAAATATCTCGGCCAGCGCAAGGCAGTGCTGTTTGGCGCGGTCCTGCTGACGATCGGCCACTTCCTGATGGCCTTCGAAGGCGAAGGCACGCTGGGCCAGAACAACCCGATGATCGACATCTTCTGGGCGGCGCTGGCCTTCATCATCGTCGGCTCGGGCTTCCTCAAGGCCAATATCTCGGTGATCGTGGGCCAGCTCTACCCGCGCACCGACATCCGCCGCGACGGCGCCTACACCATCTTCTACATGGGGATTAACGTCGGCGCCGCAGTCGGCACGATCATCGCCGGCTATCTCGGCCAGACCTATGGCTGGGCCTATGGCTTCGGCGCGGCGGGCATCGGCATGCTGCTCGGCCTGGTCGTGTTCGTTGTGTTCAAGCCGCTGCTGCTGGGCAAGGGCGAAAGCACCGTTCCGGAAAAGCTTGCGGCGCCGTTCATGGGCATGAAGTTCGAATGGTTCCTCTACCTCGTCGGCTTCGCTGCGGTGGCAGTGACCTGGTGGCTGGTGCAGAATCAGGCAATCGTCGGGACCATCCTCGGCGTGTTCGGCCTTGCGCTGGTCGCTTTCGTGGTCTGGGAGGCGATCAAGATCGGCGGGCACGACCGTGACCGCATCTTTGCCGCAATGTTCCTGATCATCGGTTCGGTCCTGTTCTGGGCGCTGTTCGAACAGGCTGGTTCTTCGCTCAACCTGTTCACCGATCGCTATGTCGACCGGCAGGGCGTCTCAGCCTCGATCTTCCAGTCGATCAACCCGATCTACATCATCATGCTGGCGCCGCTGTTCGCGGGCCTTTGGACCTGGCTTGGCAAGAAGGGGCTCGAACCCTCGACCCCGGCCAAGTTCGGCCTGGCACTGATCCAGCTTGGCGCAGGCTTCCTGGTTCTGGTGCTGGGCGCCAACACGGTCGGCATGGAGAATATGACCCCGGTCATCTTCATCTTCCTGATCTACCTGCTGCACACCACGGGCGAGCTCTGCCTCAGCCCGGTCGGCCTATCGGCGATGAACCGACTGGCCCCCGCGCATATGGCCTCGCTCATCATGGGCACCTGGTTCTTCGCTTCGGCAACCGGCAATTTCGTAGCCGGGCTGATCGCAGCGGCGACCGGTTCGGAAGCGGCATCGGGCGAAGGCGCAGCGAAGGAAACGGTGCTCGCGGTCTATAGCCAGATCGGCTGGATCACGGTTGGCGTGGGTATTGCGGTGATCGTGATAAGCCCGCTGATCAAGAAGCTGATGCACCTCGATACGCTGAGGGACGACACGCTGGAAGGCGCTGCGGAAGCGGGCCTCGAAGCGCAGGAAGCCGGGGTTCACCCCACTTCGCGCCCTTCATCCTGATAGTATGAATGCAATGCGGAGCCCGGTACGCCGGGCTCCGCAAATCTGGTCGCAATCTTCAAGGGGACGCACATGCCACGCGTGACGCGCGCACTCGCAGGCCTCGGGAGCGCACTCGCGCTCGCCGCCTGCGCTACAACTTCAGGGGCCGAAGCCGGCGCGGAGACAGCCTCTGCATCGAAGCCGGTTTCGCCGCAATTCGACAAGAATCCCTACCCCTCTACCTATCGCCCCTACCCCGGCGTGCCGACCGCGCTGGTCGGCGCGACGGTGTTCGACGGGACCGGGGCACAGCTCGACAATGCCACCGTGCTGCTGCGCGACGGCAAGGTCGAAGCGGTGGGCGCGGGGCTCAACACGTCGGGCTATGCGGTGATCGACGCGCGCGGCAAGTTCGTGACGCCCGGGGTGATCGACATCCACTCGCACCTTGGCGACTATCCGACCCCGTCGGTACCCGCGCATTCGGACGGCAATGAAGCGACTTCGCCGAGTACGCCCGACGTCTGGTCTGAACATTCGGTGTGGCCGCAGGATCCGGGCTTCACTCGCGCGCTCGCCAATGGCGGTGTCACTTCGCTGCAGATCCTGCCCGGCTCGGCCAACCTTGTCGGCGGCCGTACGGTCACGCTCAAGAACGTGCCCAGCCGCACGGTGCAGGGAATGAAGTTCCCCGGCGCGCCCTATGGCATGAAGATGGCATGCGGCGAGAATCCCAAGCGCGTCTATGGCTCGCGCAACCGCATGCCTTCCACACGGATGGGCAATTTCGCGGTCAATCGCCAGACCTGGCTCGACGCCAAGGCCTATGCCAAGGATGATAAGAAGAAGCGCGACCTCGCCAAGGAGACGCTGCAGGGCGTGCTCGAGGGCGAAATCCTGGTCCACAACCATTGCTACCGCGCCGACGAAATGGCGCTAGTGATGGATATGGCCAAGGAGATGGGATACCGCGTCACCGCTTTCCACCACGCGGTCGAAAGCTACAAGATCGGCGACCTGCTGCGCGAAAACGACGTATGCAGCGCGATCTGGGCCGATTGGTACGGCTTCAAAATGGAAAGCTATGACGGGATTCCCGAAAACGCCGCTTTGCTGCAGCAGGCGGGCGCTTGCGTGGTGATCCATTCGGATGACGAGAACGGCATCCAGCGCCTCAACCAGGAAGCCGCCAAGGCGCAGGCTGCGGGTGCCCGCATGGGCATCGCCATTCCTGATGGCCAGGTGGTCCGCTGGTTCACGCTCAACGCCGCCAAGGCGATGGGGATCGATTCCATGACCGGCAGCCTCGAACCCGGCAAGATGGGCGATGTGGTGCTGTGGAACGGCGACCCGCTGAGCGTCTATTCGCGACCCGAAAAGGTGTGGGTCGACGGCGCGCTGCTGTTCGATGCGGACGATCCGGAGCGACGCCCGGTGAGCGACTTCGAGCTCGGCCAGCAAGGCGAAGGAGACGTGAAATGATCCGCGCTTCGCTTCTAGCAGCCAGTGCTACCGCAATCGCTCTCGCAGCGCCTGCCATGGCGCAGGACTTCGCGATCACCAACGCCACTGTCGCCACCGGTGACGGCAGCGCACCGATCGCCAACGCCACCGTAGTGGTGCGCGGCGGCAAGATCGCGGCTGTTGGCGCCGACGTGCGACCCGATCCTTCGCTCCCGACA
Source organism: Altererythrobacter litoralis (assembly GCF_036324225.1). NCBI lineage: Bacteria > Pseudomonadati > Pseudomonadota > Alphaproteobacteria > Sphingomonadales > Erythrobacteraceae > Altererythrobacter > Altererythrobacter litoralis. The sequence continues at coordinate 35,343 of NZ_JAZDQV010000002.1, read as the reverse complement.
ATCGACGGGACAGGCCGCTGGGTCACGCCCGGACTGGTCGCGGCCGTCACCACGCTTGGCCTGGTTGACGTGAACGGCGTGGAATCGAGCAATGACACCAGTGCGAGCCGGGCGCGCTTCAATGCCGCGCTCGACGTGACGCCCGCGATCAATCCCGCCTCGCAGCACATCAAGGTCGGGCGCGCCAACGGTATCACCCGCGCGGTGGTCTCTGGCGGTGCGTCGAACTCGATCTTCGCGGGCCAGGGTGCGGTGATCGACCTGGGTGACGATCCTTCGCCGGTGACGAAGGCAAAAGCGTTCCAGATGGTGACCCTGTCCGAAAGCGGCGCGCGGATCGCCGGCGGCAGCCGCAAGGCGAGCCATGCCGAACTGCGCAACGCGCTTCGCGAAGCGCAGGATTTTGCCGCCGGGCGCTGGAGCGGCGATGGCAACCTCCTTACCCGCGCAGATGCCGAAGCGCTGGGTCCGGTCGTCGCGGGCACGCAGCAGCTCTTCATCGAGGCGCATCGCGCTTCCGACATCCGTACGGTCATCGCGCTGGGCAAGGAATTCCCGCGGCTTCGCCTCGTGCTGGTTGGCGCGACCGAAGGCTGGCTGGTGGCGCAGGAACTGGCGGCTTCGGGCATTCCGGTGATGGCCGAAAGCCTGCAGGACTTGCCCGAACGGTTCGAACAGATCGCCGCCACGCAGAGCAATATCGGCCGCATGCGCGCTGCCGGGGTCAATGTGTCGATCAATGCGGATTCGATCCGCTTCACCGACCATCTGAAGCAGCACGCGGGCAATCTGGTCGCGCTTGGGCGCATGTCCGGCGCTGCCGGGCTGAGCTGGGGCGAAGCGCTCGCCACGATTAGCTCGCGGCCAGCCGAAGCGGTTGGCATGGGCGGCAAGATCGGCGTGCTCAAGCCGGGCGCGGCCGGCGACGTCGTGATCTGGGACGGCGATCCGCTTGAAGTGTCGAGCGGGGCTGTGCAGGTGTTCATCGATGGCGTCGAACAACCGCTCGACAACCATCGTACTCGCCTGCGCGACCGCTATCGCGACCTCGATGAGAGCGACTTGCCCAAGGCCTTCGACTGGTAGCATCCACGGTGAGCCGGCAGCGCCGGCTTGCCTTTTGCGGCTCCATGTGACCAATTCCCTGCAAGGGGGAATTGGTCATGGACAATGCCTTGGTCGAAGTGGTCGCAGCCAATGTGGCTTTTGTCGGTTCGCATTTCGCGATGTCGCACCCGCTGCGCGCGCCGATGGTGAAGCTGCTGCGCGAGGGCGGCTTCAGCTTCGCCTACACGCTGGTCAGTTTCGCCACGCTCTATTGGGTCTATGCCGCCTTCACCAAGGCTCCGGCGGGCGATCTTGGTGGCTCGGGCGAAGCGGGATGGATCATCGCAACTGTGCTGACCTTGCCGGCAATGGTGCTGTTCGCCGGATCGATGGCGGGTAATCCTGCACTGCCGACGCCTGCCGCCGCCAAGCAGGCGATGGCTGAGCCCAAAGGCGTGTTCCGCGTCACCCGGCACCCGATGATGTGGGGCTTCGGCCTGTGGGCGCTGTCGCACATCGTGCTGTGGTGGAGCTGGCGCGGAGTGATCACCGCGCTTGCGATGGGCATATTGGCGCTGGTCGGGGCGCATCTGCAGGATCGCAAGAAACGCGAGCAGATGGGTGACGCCTGGGCAAGTTGGGAAAGCCAGACCAGCTATTGGCCGAAGCTGGACAAGCTGTTTTCGGTCGGCCTGCTGTGGTGGGCGATCGGGCTGGGCCTGTGGCTGGCGATAAGCTGGGCGCACGGCCCGCTGGGCGGCATCGAAGGCGGGATCTGGCGCTGGTTCTGACATCCCGGAAGTGCGACTTCGCCAGCGGCAAGGTGTCTCCCCTGCGCCAGCGGTAATCGTATTCAGATAACGGATACTAACCTTTTATTTGTCTTAGCAGCCAATAGCCTACAGATAGGCCGCCGGGGGCAGAAAGGTTAGGCATGACAATTTCGCTCGCATCCGTGGCCCTGATGGCATCGTCGGCCCCGCTTGCGTCTGCACTCCCCCAGCCGGTTTTGGTACAGGCGGTGCAGGAAGTTCCCCCCGAGGAGCTGCCCGAGGAGGCGCCCGCCGAGGAACGGCCCGCCACAGCCGAGCCCCAGGCGGAGGCTCAGGACCCGACCCAGGGCAATGTCATCGTGGTCAGCGCCGAAGCGCGCGACCCGCTCAAGGACCCGCTCGAGAACGTCAACGCTGCAACCTTCGAACTTACGCAGAAGGTGGACCAGGCCGTGGTCGCGCCGATTGCCGAGGTTTACGAGGAAGATCTGCCCAGCCCGTTGCGCAAGGGCCTGCGGAATTTCTTTCGCAACCTGATGGAGCCGGTCAACGCGCTCAACTTCCTGCTGCAGCTGAAGCCGGGCAAGGCCGTTGAGACTGTCGGTCGCTTCGCGATCAACACCACCGTCGGGGTGGGCGGGCTGTTCGACGTCGCAAAGAAGGAACCGTTCAAGCTTCCCCATCGCCGCAACGGCTTCGGCAATACGCTGGGCTATTACGGGGTCGGGCCGGGGCCATTCCTGGTGGTACCGCTGGTGGGCGCGACCACGCTGCGCGACCTGATCGGCACCGGGATCGACCAGTCGATCCTGCCCTTCGCAGTCGGCAAGCCGTTCAACACGCCCTATTACGCGATCCCCGCCTTCACGGTGAATTCGCTCGAATACCGGATCAACTTCGACGACCAGATCACGCAGATCAACACGAGCGACGATCCCTATTACGCGATGCGCGAGACCTATCTGTGCCAGCGCGAAGCCGAGATCGCCGCACTCAAGAACCGCCCGCCGCCGCGCGATTGCAGCATCGAGGCGATCATGGCGGGCCCGCCGCTTCCCGAAGGGCCGCTGGCCGAGACCGTCGAAACGATCATCGCAGAGCCGGTCGAGCAAGTGGAGCCCGAAACTGTAGCCGAGCCGGAACCGCCAGCGATCGTCTATATCAGCAAGGAAGTGGTGCAGCCTCTGCCCGAGAGCTGATCTGCCGGGCTATTTGCCTTTGAAATCGGGTGCGCGCTTCTCGATCAGCGCGTCGACCCCTTCCATATGGTCTTCGGTCAAATGCATCAGCGCCTGCGCATTGGCGGCGAGTTCGAGCGCGGTGTCGTAACTCACCTCGCGCCCTTGCCGCATCAAGTTCTTGGCGTGGCGCAGCGCATGCGGCGGCATAGCGGCGACCTTGGCGGCGAGCGCCTGCGCCTCGTCCATCAGCGCTTCGGGCGGCACCACCCGGCTAACGAGACCCCAGTCGAGCGCGGTTGCCGCATCGATCACATCGCCGGTGTAGAACAGCTCTGCCGCGCGCGCCTCGCCGATGATGCGCGGCAGGGTCCATGTGCCGCCATCGCCGGGGACCAGCCCGAGCTTGAGGAAAGTGACGCCGAATTTTGCCTTGTCCGACGCGATCCGGAGATCGCCGAGGCAGGCGACATCGCAGCCGAGCCCGATCGCGGGCCCGTTGACCGCCGAGATCAGCGGCACGCGCAGACCATACAGCGCGCGGAGCATGCGATGGATATTGTCGCGATAGCTGTCTGAAATGCCCGGCGGAGTGCCGCCGAAGCTGCCGCTGCGCGATTTCATCGCCTTGATGTCACCGCCAGCGCTGAAGGCTTGCCCCGCGCCGGTGAGGATCACGCAGCGCACATCGAGATCGCGATTGATCGCATCGCAGGCTGCTGCGAATTCGTCCCCATCGCCTGCCTGCCCGAGCGGGTTCATGATTTCCGCACGGTCGATCGTGAGGGTGGTGACGTGATTGGCGGTTTCGATCTGGAGGAGCGCCACCCCTTAAGCCCGCGCTTCTTCCACGCGTTCGTCTTCTCCGGCCGAATTGTGCCGCAGTGCGCGTAGCACGGTCGCGACGATATCGGGCGCGTTGAGCCCCGCTTCGTCATATTGCCGCTGGGGATCGTCATGGTCCTGGAAGATGTCGGGCAAGCGCATGGTGCGCACCTTCAGCCCGGCATCGGTCAGCCCTTCGTCCGAAGCGAAGGTCAGCACATGCGCGCCGAGCCCGCCGATCGCGCCTTCCTCGACCGTAACCACCACTTCGTGGCTGCGCATCAGGCGTTCGATCAGTTCGGTATCGAGCGGCTTGGCAAAACGCATGTCGGCAACGGTGGTCGGCAAGCCCTTGGCCTCGAGCTGGTCTGCCGCTTTGAGCGCTTCGGCCAGCCGCGTGCCGAGCGACAGGATCGCCACCTTGCTGCCTTCGCGTACCACGCGCCCCTTGCCGATTTCCAGCTTCTGGGGAACCTCAGGCAGCGGCACGCCCACGCCATTGCCGCGCGGATAGCGGAAGGCGATCGGGCCGTGATCATATTCGGCAGCGGTATAGGTCATGTGGACGAGTTCGGCCTCGTCCGCCGCGGCCATCACCACCATGTTGGGCAGCGTCGCTAGATAGGCGATGTCGAACGCGCCCGCATGGGTGCAACCATCGGCCCCGACCAGCCCGGCGCGGTCGATCGCGAAGCGGACCGGCAGGTTCTGGATCGCAACATCGTGCACCACCTGGTCATAGGCGCGCTGGAGGAAGGTGGAGTAGATCGCAGCAAAGGGCCGCATGCCCTGCGCGGCAAGGCCCGCAGCGAAAGTCACGCCGTGTTGCTCGGCAATGCCGACGTCGAAGCTGCGTTCCGGATGCGCCTTGGCAAAACGATCGACCCCGGTGCCCGAAGGCATGGCGGCGGTGATCGCGCAGATCCTTTTGTCGGTTTCCGCCAGCTTGGCCAGAGTCTCGCCGAACACGTTCTGATAGGCCGGCGGACCGCCCGCGCTCTTCTTCTGCTCGCCGGTGATCACGTCGAACTTGGCGACGCCATGGTACTTGTCGGCGCTGTTCTCGGCCGGGGCATAGCCCTTGCCCTTCTGCGTCACGACATGCACCAGCACAGGGCCCTGGTCGGAATCGCGCACGTTCTCGAGAACCGGAATCAGATGATCGAGATTGTGCCCGTCGATCGGGCCGACGTAGTAAAAGCCGAGCTCTTCGAACAGCGTGCCGCCGGTCACCATGCCGCGCGCATATTCCTCGGCCTTTTCCAGCCCATGGTGGACGCGGCGGCTGAGCTTGCGCGAAATGCGCGAAGCGAGGTTGCGCAGGCCGAGGTATTCGCTCGAGGAAACCATCCGCGCGAGATAGGCCGAAAGCCCGCCCACCGGCGGTGCGATCGACATGTCATTGTCATTGAGGATCACGATCAGGCGATTGCCTGCCTGTTCGGCGTTGTTCATCGCCTCATAGGCCATGCCCGCGCTCATCGCGCCGTCGCCGATCACGGCAATACCGCGGCCGGGCTTGTCGTTGAGCTTGTTTGCGACAGCAAAGCCCAGCGCGGCCGAGATCGAGGTCGAGCTGTGCGCCGCGCCAAAGGGATCGTATTCGCTTTCGGCACGCTTGGTGAAACCCGACAGGCCACCACCTTGGCGCAAGGTGCGAATGCGGTCGCGCCGGCCTGTGAGGATCTTGTGCGGATAGCACTGATGGCCCACGTCCCACACCAGCCTGTCTTCAGGCGTGTTGAACACATAGTGGATCGCCACGGTCAGCTCGACCACGCCCAGACCCGAGCCCAGATGCCCGCCGGTGGTGCCGACGGCGTCGATCGTTTCGGCCCGCAACTCATCGGCAAGTTGGCGCAGCTCGGACTTGTCGAGCTTGCGCAGGTCCGAGGGGTAGGTAACCGTATCGAGCAGTAGAGTATTCGGTGATTGACTCATGGATCAGGGGCTTACACGCGAATTGGGGAAGTGTCGATCAAGGCTTGGCCGTCCAGCAGGCGGAGTTTCAGGCCTGGCAAGCAGAGCAGACGCCGCGGATTTCGATCACCGGCCGGCGCGCCTGGAAACCGCGCGCCTTGGCCAGTTCGCGCACCCGGCGCGACACGTCATCATCGTCGACATGCGTCGCCTCTCCGCATTCGTCGCAGACCAGGAAGATGCAGTCGTGCTCGCAACCCGGGTGAGTGTTGGCGAGGAAGGCGTTGGCGCTTTCGACCCGTAGCGCGAGGTTGTTCGTCACGAACAGGTCGAGGATGCGATAGACGCTGTTGGGCGCCACTCTTTTGCCGCGGCTGCGCGAGAGATTGTCGGCAATGTCATAGGCTGAGACGGGGCAGTCGTGCCGCGCCAGCTCTGCGAAGACCGCTTCGCGCATGCCGGTCCATTGTTCGCCCGCATCGGTCAGCGCCGCGCGCGCCGCACCGAGAAGGTCCGGGCCCGAATGTTCGTGATGTGCATGATCGTGTCTGGCCATGGCGCACATATAGTCGCGCTGCACGGCGAGCGCCACTCCTGCAGCTTCGCTAAAAATTAGCTGTGGTCGCGCAGGAAGCTGGTTCGATAGTGCTCCGGAAAGAGCCGGGCGAGTGCTTCGACCTTGGGCTTGTCCCAGCGCACGATGTAGCCATGGCGCGGATTGCGGGCCATGAAATCCTGATGGTAGTCCTCGGCCTCGTAGAACGCGCGATAGGGTTCGATCCTGGTCGCCACCGGCTTGTCCCACAGCCCCGAAGCGCCGAGCTGCTTGAGATAGGCACGCGCCACCCGCGCCTGCTCCTTGTTCATCGGAACGATCGCACTGCGATATTGCGTGCCGACATCGGGCCCCTGCCGGTTCTTCAGCGTGGGATCGGCCACCACCGAAAACAGGATCTGCAGCAGCTCGTCATAGCGCACTTCGCGCGGGTCATAGACGATCCGCACCGCTTCGGCGTGATCGGTCAGCCCGGTGACGATCTTGTCGTAACTCGCGGTGGCTGCCGTGCCACCGTGAAACCCCGAAACCGCCGCTTTCACGCCCTTCACATGGCTGAAGACGCCTTCGACGCCCCAGAAGCACCCGCCCGCGAATATCGCGACCCGCAGCTTATCGGGCTCCTGCGCCTTCACGCTCGCCTCCGGCGCTTCGACCACTTTCTCGCCCGCTGCGGACGCGACCTGGCAGCCGCTCAGCGCCAACGCGCCGGCAGCAGCCAGAAAGGCGAAACGAATATTCATCAGGGGGTAGGGGCGGAAACGCCTTCGTCCTGGGTGTCCGCCGTCGCAGCCTTGGCCGGCGTTGCGAGGTCGGCTTCGAAATGCGGAGCAAGGCTGGCGCCAACCAGAAGCGCACCGATGCCGAAGCCGATGCCGAAGTTGCGGTAGAGGTCAGGTTTGAAGAGGCGCATGGCTTGATTGCTCACGAATCGAAACAATTTGTCGTCGGGGTCTTGTTAGCCCCGATTGATTGAGGCGCGGTGAACACGGTTTACAGCAAAAGTCTATTCGCGCTGCGGCAGGATGTGTTTACAGCCTGACAGAATGATTGATGCAGTGATTATCGGCGGTGGGCACAATGGCCTCACCTGCGCTTTCTACCTCGCCCGGGCCGGGCTCAAGGTGACCGTGTGCGAAGCGCGCGACGTGTTGGGCGGCGCGGCCGTGACGGAGGAATTCGCCCCGGGCTTCCGCAATTCTACCGCCAGCTACACCGTCAGCCTGCTCCAGCCGAAGGTGATCGCGGACATGCGGTTGCCCGAACGCGGATACCGCGTGATCGAGCGGCCAGTGTCGAACTACCTTCCGCTCGACGGCGACTATTTGCTGATGGGCGGCGGACTTGAGGCCTCGCAGGCCCAGGTTGCGCGCTTCTCGAAATCCGATGCCGAACGGCTATCCGCCTATTTCGACATGCTCGAAGATGCAGCCGAAGTGCTGCGCACCCTTGCGCTCAAAGCTCCGCCCGATCCCAAGGGCGGGCTGCGTTCGCTGGTCGATGCGGCCATGCAGGCGCGCGGCCTCGCCCGACTCAGCGTCGAGCGCCAGCGGCAAGTGCTGCAATTGTTCACCCGCTCGGCGCGCGAAGTGCTCGACGACTGGTTCGAGAGCGAGCCGGTCAAGGCGGCGTTCGGCTTCGATGCCTGTGTCGGCCATTACGCCTCGCCCGACGAGCCGGGCAGCGCCTATGTGCTGCTCCACCACGTGTTCGGCGAAGTGAACGGCAAGAAGGGCGCGTGGGGCCATGTGATCGGCGGCATGGGCGCGATCACCCAGATGATGGCGGCCGCCGCGCGCGAGCAGGGCGTCGAGATCCGCACCGGCGCGCCGGTGAGCGGAGTACTCGTCGAGCGTGGCAAGGCGGTCGGCGCGCGTCTGGCGAATGGCGAAGAACTGCGCACCAGGCGTGTCATTTCGAACATGGGCCCCAAGCCATTGTTCGACCGGCTGGTGCCGCGCGACGCGCTGCCGGATGATTTCGCGCGCGCGATGGATGGCTATCGCGGAGGTTCGGGAAGCCTGCGCATGAATGTCGCGCTGAGCGGCCTGCCGCGTTTCCGCCATGCGCCCGAAGGCGATGCGCATTTGCGCTCAGGCATCATCATGGCGCCTTCGGTCGATTACATGGACCGCGCCTGGCTCGATGCGCGCGTGCAAGGCTTCAGCGGCAAGCCGATCGTCGAGATGCTGATCCCGAGCCTGGTGGATGACAGCCTTGCACCCGAAGGCCAGCACGTCGCGAGCCTGTTCTGCCAGCATGTCGATCCGGATATGCCCGAGGAGCAGGAGGCCGCTGCGGTGGAACCGGTGTTTGACGTGATCGAACATCACGCCCCCGGGTTCCGCGAACTGGTTCTGCATCGGCAAATCCACACGCCGCGCGCGCTCGAAGCCAAGTTCGGCCTGTGGCGCGGCGACATCTTCCACGGAAGGATGAGCCTCGACCAGCTGTGGGCGGCGCGCCCGGCGCTAGGTGCGGGCAGCTATCGCACCCCGCTCGAAGGGCTGTGGCTATGTGGGGCGGGCACGCATCCGGGCGGCGGTGTGACCGGTGCGCCGGGGCATAACGCGGCTCATGCGATACTGAAATCGAAGCGTTTCTGGGCGAAATAGTGCTGTAACGGCGCAAAGCGCCGCAAGCCCGACCGGGCGCCCGCAGGTACTCGAGCGCAGCGAGAAACAGCACCGAGGGCGAGCGCGCGGAGGCGCGCTCGCAAAAAGGTCACGTCCTCAAGTAGCGAAGAGGTAGGACAGAATTAATGCCGGAAATGCCGCATTCCGGTGAAGGCCATCGCCAGCCCGGCCTCGTCGGCCGCCGCGATCACTTCGTCGTCGCGGATCGAACCGCCTGGCTGGATCACCGCGGTTGCGCCCGCTTCGGCCGCCGCCAGCAAACCATCGGCGAACGGGAAGAAGGCGTCCGACGCAACCGCGCTTCCTACGGTGCGCGGCGCGCCCCAGCCATAGGTCTCGGCGGCTTCGGCAGCCTTCATCGCGGCGATGCGCGAGCTGTCGCGGCGGTTCATCTGCCCCGCGCCGATGCCTGCGGTTGCGCCATCCTTCGCATAGACGATCGCGTTCGACTTCACATGCCGCGCCACGGTCCAGGCGAACATGCAATCCTTCAATTCCTGCTGCGTCGGCGCGCGTTTGGTCACGACCTTGAGATCGGCTTCGGTGATCGCGCCATTGTCGCGCGTCTGCACCAGCAAGCCGCCGGTGATCGGCTTGACCAGCAAACCGCCGCGCCGCGGATTGGGCAGGTCGCCCACAGTCAGCAACCGCAGGTTCTTCTTCTTGGCGAAGACCTCGCGCGCCTCGTCGCTCACTGAAGGGGCGATCACCACTTCGGTGAAGATCTTCGCGATCTCCTCCGCAGTCGCGCCATCGAGTTCCTGGTTGACCGCCACGATCCCGCCAAAGGCGGATACGCTGTCGCATTGCAGCGCCGCTTCCCATGCTTCGCTGAGCGATGCCGCCTGCGCCACGCCGCATGGGTTGGCGTGCTTGACGATCACCACTGCCGGATCGCCGCCGCCGAATTCGGCAACCAGCTCAAGCGCGGCATCGGCATCGTTGTAATTGTTGTAGCTGAGCTCCTTGCCCTGCAGCTGCTCGGCCTGTGCGATCCCGCGGCCATGCGGCCCGACCGGGGTGTAGAGCGCGGCCTGCTGGTGCGGGTTCTCGCCATAACGCAAGATCACCAGCGAACGGCCGTTGATCGCCAGCATGTCGGGGAACAGCTGCTGCTGGTCGGCAAAGGCGAACCACTGGCTGATCATGCTGTCATAGGATGCGGTGGCGGCGAAGGCCTTGGTCGCGCATTTGCGGCGGAAGTCGAACGAGGTCGCGCCGCCATGCGCATCGAGTTCGCCCAACAGTTCGGCATAGTCCGCCGGGTCGGTCACGATTGTGACGAAGGCGTGGTTCTTGGCCGAGCTGCGCACCATCGACGGCCCGCCGATATCGATATTCTCGATGATCTCGTCACGGTCCGCGCCTCGCATCACGGTCGCTTCGAACGGGTAAAGGTTCACCACCACCAGGTCGATAGCGCCGATATCGTGTTCCGTCATCGCCGCGGCGTGCTCGGGATTGTCGCGCACAGCCAGCAAGCCGCCATGGACCTTGGGATGGAGCGTCTTGACCCGCCCGTCCATCATCTCGGGGAAGCCGGTGAGGTCCGAAATGTCGCGCACGTCCAGCCCCGCATCGCGCAGCGCCTTGGCTGTGCCGCCGGTCGAAACCAGCTCCACTCCGCGCGCGGCCAGCGCCTGGCCCAGTTCCACCAATCCGCTCTTGTCGGACACTGACAGCAGTGCCCGCTTGATCGTCACGTCCGTCACTTTGGAACCTACCCCATTTTCTTGAGCAGCCAGGAGAATTGCCCCCCGCCGCGCGATGCCATGCCCTGGATCACCAATTGCTCGATCGCATGCGGCCGTCCGTCGCCGTCGACCCACATGCTGTCCTCGATTTCGACTCCAGCGCCGGCGTCATTGCCGCCAAGCCGGAATTGCCACAAGCCCCCATCGGGTAGAACCAGGCTGGCGCCGCGCCGGTCTTCGGCCAGCCGTGCCTCGACCCCGCGCCCGAGATGGAAGCGGATCGCAAAGCCGACCTTGCCGCGCTGTCCCTTCTTCGCGGGCGGCAGCAATATGTCTTCGCCGAGCAATTCGGTGCCGTCACCGCGCAGCATCAGTATGCGGCGATGGATCAGCCCATAGCGCGCGAGATAGCCGTCATGGCTGGCTTCGATCCGCTGGACTTCGCCGCTGGCGCGCGCGATCTCTCCGCGTTCGACCTCGACCTGCTCCACGCCCTTGCCGAGCTTGCCGCCCAGCAGCACTGCGGTCGAATTGGCATTGTCGAGCACCAGCGCCGAATGTGCTGCCGTAGCGCGCAGCCCCTGTTCGATCCGCGCGGGAACCTGCCCGCCAGCCAGCGCAGCGCCGCCGCAATTGACGATCAGGCGGTGCGGCCCGTCCGACATTTCGAAGGCCAGTGTCGAAGCGCAGCCCCAGCGCGCGTGGCGCGCGCGCGGCGGCGGCGCGGCATCGATCTGCACCACGGTCTTGCCGCCAGCCAGCCGGTGATAGCCCCAGTGCCGCACATCCTTGAGCGGTCGCGTCCGCACGCCGCTGGCGTCGAGCAGCGCGGCCAGCCGGTCGGCCCGCGTCGCGCCATTGCCCTGCCAGCTGCCCAAGCCGCCATCGCCGTGGCGCATCGCCAGGAGCGGCGGCACCAGCAATTCGCGCATCAGGCCGAGCGACGCGGGAAGGTCGCGCCCGGTAGCCTTGTAGCAGGCCTCGAGGTCGGTCAGCATGGCGATCGCGTCCATCTGTGCCATCGGGCTGCGCGACAGCGCGCCGCCATCTTCGCCGACGAAATCGCCCAATGCGGCGATCAGGCCCGCCTCGCCATAGAGCCGGCGCGGCTTGCCTTGCGGCATCAGCAGGCCGGCGGCAGTGATTGCGCCCCAGCCGAGAACCTCGCTCAAGGGGTCGGGCGCGCGGCGGACTTCGTGGTCGAGCCAGCGCGCAGTGTCGTCGATCGCGGCAAGCAGGCGCGGGCGCAATTTCTCGTTCTGGCCCGACAGCACAAGCGGCGCATGAACCAGCCAGGCGATCAGGCGGTGCGCCGCATGTTCGACCTGCCAGGCGGCGCATTTGCCCGGCTTCGGATTGGCGTCGAGCCACAGCCTTGTGATCCGCTCCGCCGTGTCCACGCATTGCTCGCGCTGGCCCGCAGCGGCAAGGTCGCGCAGCCACGCAAAGCCATGAATCACCCGCTCGAATGGCGGGGCCATGCGCGAGGACGAAGCATAGTCGACCTCGCCGATCGGCGCCTTGACCCCGTGGATGAGGAAATGGCCCGCGCGCAGCGCCATGCCCGCCGTGCGGTCGCCCGCTAGCGGGCTCTCGACCGTAGCCAGAAGCCGCGGGCGCGCAGGCTTGCGGAACGGCGCGGTCAGCGTGGCCCCGCCGACACCGAAGCGATAGGCAAAGCGCACCAGCTTCTCGGTGAAATCGGCCTTGGGCGGCACGAAATCGCTCAGTACCAGCGCGCGCACCTCAGTCACCGGCGGGGCCGCAGCCTCATCCGTTACCCTCGCAACCGGCTGCGCATCGCGGCGCTTCAGCGGCAGCGCGGGCGCATCGGCGTGGATCTCGCCGAACAGGTCCTCCTCCGGCTTGTGCTCGCTTTGGCCAGAGAGCAGCGCGTCCATCAGCCGAGCCCCTTCAGCGCGGCGATATTGGCTGCGTAGTGATCGGGCCCGCCCTTGAATGTGGCCGAACCCGCCACCAGCACATCGGCCCCCGCCTCGACGCACAGCTTGGCCGTTTCGGCATTGACCCCGCCATCGACTTCGAGGTGGATGTCGCGACCGCTGGCGTCGATCATCGCGCGCACGCGGCGGATCTTGTCCAGCTGCGAATGGATGAAGCTCTGCCCGCCGAAGCCGGGGTTCACGCTCATCACCAGCACCAGGTCGATATCCCCGATCAGGTAATCGAGCACTTCGACCGGAGTCGACGGATTGAGCGAAATGCCCGCCTTCTTGCCCAGTGCCTTGATCGCCTGGACCGTGCGATGCGCATGCGGCCCGGCCTCAGGGTGGATCGTGATGATGTCCGCCCCCGCCTCTGCGAATTCCTCGAGGTAGGGATCGACCGGCGAGATCATCAAATGGACGTCAAACACCTTAGCGCTGTGCGGCCTGAGCGCCTTCACCACCATCGGGCCGATGGTGATATTGGGCACATAATGCCCGTCCATCACGTCGACATGGATCCAGTCCGCACCGGCCGCGTCGATCGCGCGCACTTCCTCGCCCAGCCGGGCAAAATCGGCCGAGAGGATCGAAGGTGAAATGAGCGGTGCCGCCATGGTGTGCTTTCGGATCGCGCGAATTCCTCCAGTAACGAAGCGCACACCCAACTCACAAGCGGCGCGCCGTCCTTTTCCACACGCGCAGAGCGCCGTTGCACCCCGACCAGAGGGCGGCGCGCATTAAGCCAAGCCGACAGCGCAATTCAGCGGCAATTCAGCCCCTCTCGTGCAATTGCTTGGCCGAATTTCCAGTGCCGCCTATATGGCGGCCGTAAGGGGCTCACCGGAACGAAGATGATTATGCGATCGGAAATGGCGAAGACGAGCGCAATGCTTGCCAGCCTGGCGCTTGCCCCGCTGGGCGCGGCCGGCTGGGCGCAGGCCGCTGAAAGCGCGGTCGACTATCGCCAGGAAATCACCAACGACATGCGCAAATGCGCGCCCGGAGGCGGGCCAGCGGTGCGGGTGACCGTGCACGGGGTCAAGGCCGCCGAGGGCCTTGTACGCGTACAAAGCTATCGCGGCACCAAGGCCGAATGGCTCGAGAAGGGCAAGTGGATCAACCGCATCGAAACCCCGGCCCGCGCGGGCACGATGACCTTCTGCCTGCCCGTGCCGCAGGCAGGCACCTATGGCATCGCGGTGCGGCACGATGCCAATGGCAATGGCAAGACCGATATCAGCAAGGATGGCGGGGGCATGTCGAACAACCCCTCGATCAACATCTTCAATCTCGGCAAGCCGAGCTACAGGAAGACTGCATTCGAAGTTGGCCCCGGGGTCACTTCGATCACCATCAACATGAAGTACCTGTAAGTCGGCCTGGGCCGGTTGAGGCTCGTCAGCGCTCCTGCTTCTGCGCCCGCCATACGCGCCACAGCACCCCCGGCGCAGCGAGCACGGGATGCTTCTCGCGCCATGGCGTCAGTTCCACCCGTACCCCTGTGTGGCGCTCGATCTTCCACGCGGCATAGCCCGCGGCGCCATCGAAGGTCGTGCTCGCCTTCACCAGCCGCAGGATGTTGAGCGGCTTGCCCAGTCGCCGCCGCTTGCGCCACCAGCCTTCGATCCTGCTGCGCTCGCTCGCCGCCATCTCAGGAGTGAGCACCGGGCCATCCTGCGCGAAACCGATCCCCTGCGCTTCGAGCGCCAGCGGCAACAGCCCGTCGAAATGCGCAGCATTGACCGTCAGGATGCTGTCTTCACGCCCCGGTTGTTCGACGCGAAATTCGGCCTGGTAAGTGGCGCGGAACAGCGCCCGCCAATAATCTTCGACAATGCCGCGATCGGGGCCGAGCGCAACCGCCAGCCGCGCCGCCGTTTGCGCTGCATCGGCCAGCGCGCCCAGCACCGCTTGCGCTGCCTGCTCGTCCCGCTTCCAAACCAATGCACAGGGCTGGACGAAGCGCGCCCAGATCGTCGTGTCGATCAACTCGCCGCGGGCCGCCTCACCGAATGTCGCCAGCGCCATGGTCGCAATCTTGGCGCGCAGCACTTCGCCACCATGCTCCCATTCGCGATAGCTTACCCGCGGCCAGATTTTCTCGCGCTGCGCCCCCGGCAGCAGCACATAATAGTCGAGCACGCCTTCGCGCGAACCGGTGCGCAGGTTCGAACCGTAGAACAGCACCGCCAGCGCGCCGCTTTCCTGCGCCAGCCGCGCCGCGAAATCGGCCACCGCCGGGTCGACCAGCGCGGCACAACGGGCGGCAATGCGCGCAGCGAGCGCGCCCATCAGGGAGCGACGAATTCGAGCTCGGGCCCCGGCTCGATGCGGTAGCGGCCGGCCGGAAAAGCTTCGCCGTCGAGGATGAACTGGTCGTCCAGTTCCATCTCGAACTGTGCGGCGCTGACCTGGTGGAACCCGCGATCGCGCAGCTTGGGATTGGTCCAGCCCATCATCACAATCGGCACAAGCAGCGTGGTGCGCCGATCGAGCTGGTCGAGCACGGCGAGCTTGAGCCCCTTGCGCAAGGCGCCGAAAGGCTTGAGCCGGGCGGGCAAGCGCTCGAGCGTCGAAGCCAGCAGGAATTGGCGCCGCGCCACATCGCCCTTGCCGCTGTGCTGGAACGGCGCGCGCGCCTGGCCCAGCAGCAGCTCCATCCTCACGCCGCTGCGCCAGGGGTTGCGGCGCGTGCCGAATACGGTCTGCAACACGCCCCACAGCGTCGTGACGCCAACCGCGAGGCTGTTGAACGCGCCCAGCCGGTGCGCGCTTTGCCCGGCGCGCGTTCCGATGGTGAAGGCGCCCGCGCCAAGGATGAAGCCAAGCACGCGATTGCCGGGCTGGTCGAGCGGAGTGATGGCGATCGGGCTGCGCACGATCCTGCGACCGTTCTCGAAAGCATCGATCGCGCCCTGCAGCGTCCAGTCCCCCGGTGCGTCGAGATCGACCGTCAAGGCATTGGTCTTGCCCTTGGGCAAAACCGCGATCGCGGGCCAGTCGTCACCGAAAATCGCATCGCCGCAGGTCAGCACGTCGCGCACGGTGCCGTCGCCGCCATTGATCACCAGCAGGTCGATCCCGCGTTCTGCCAGACGCGCCAGCGCTTCGGGCAATTGCGAGCGGTCGCCCGGCTGCGCCACGATCACATCGGGCGCGACGCGGCTGTCGAGGTCCTGCCCTTTGTTGCGGTGGCTGCGCGGGTTGTAAATCAGGCCGACCGTGGGCGCCGCGCCTTCGCCGCGCGCAGCAGTGCGTTCGCGCCAGGCCGGCGCGCCTTCCGCCCGCTTGCGCGGCAAATTTGCGAATTCATGGATCGGACTGGCCATCGCGCCCCGCCTTTAACTCCAAACGACCGGTGACCACTAGGGTTTTCTTGGAATGCGGGGGATTTCGCGAAGCTGGCGTGACCCGGAAACACCGCTGCCATGCAGCTTGTGAAATCGCTGTTCAACGCGGCCTGATCGGATAGATTGCACGCATGCTGACAGAAAACCTGCTCGATTCCGCCCTTGGCCTCAGCGACGGCATCGTCGCCCTGCGCCGCGCCATCCACGCCGAGCCCGAACTGGGCCTGCATACGCCAAAGACCATGGCAAAGGTCCGCGCGGCGCTGGCGGACTTGCCGCTGACATGGCGCGAAGGCCCTTCCACCACAGGGCAAGTGGCTACGCTCGAAGGCGGCAAGCCCAGCGACGGACAGCGCCGTCGTGTCTTGCTGCGCGGCGACATGGATGCGCTGCAGATGGATGAGAAGACCAATCTCGACTTCGCTTCGACCATCGAAGGGAGGATGCACGCCTGCGGCCATGACACGCACACCGCCATGCTGGCGGGCGCGGCACGGCTTTTGTGCGCGCGACGCGACGAGATCGCGGGCACGATCGATTTCATGTTCCAGCCGGGCGAAGAGGGCTATCACGGCGCGCGCTTCATGCTCGAGGACGGGCTGATCGATCCGCTGCCCGATGCCGCCTTTGCGCTGCACATCATGCCCAATGCGCCCTTCGGCGTGCTGGCCGGGCGCGCCGGGCCGCTGCTGGCGGCGGCGGACCAGTTCACCATCACGCTGAGCGGGCAAGGTGGCCATGCCTCGATGCCGCATGACTGCGTCGATCCGATCCCCGGCGCGGCGGCGCTGGTTGGCGCGATCCAGGCGATGGTGACGCGCCGCTTCAATGCCGCGAGCGCGGTGGTTGTCACCGTGACGCAGGTTCATGCGGGGACTGCGTTCAACGTCATCCCCGACGATGTGATGCTGGCGGGCACGATCCGCACTCTCAGCCCCGAACACCGGCAAAAGGCCGAAGCGCTCCTGCGCGAAACTTCCGATCATGTCGCGCGTGCTTATGGCCTCACCGCCGAATGCACGGTGAACCGGGGCTTCCCGGTGACGATCTGCGACCAGCGAGCAGTGGCATTGGGCAAATCGGTAGCGACCGAGATCGGCGGCGAGGCTGGCTGGCGCGACCTTGCCGACCCGATCATGGGAGCGGAAGATTTCTCCTACGTGCTGGAGAAAGTGCCCGGCGCGATGTTCTTCCTTGGCGTCGCCAATGAAGGCGAGGATTGGCGGCAATGCTGCGCAATCCATTCGCCGCGTATGCATGTCGACGAGAAGGCGCTGCCGAAAGGGACCGCAATGCTGGCAGGCTGCGCGCTCAAATTCCTAGAGAGCGGCTGGGAAGGCTAAGCCCCCAGGCCAATTTGCGCAGATAAGCGAAGACCGGGGCCACCCTTGGGCGGCCCCGGTCGAGGGTACTTGCGCTCCCCCCGAAGCGCAAGCAGGAGAAATTGTCAGGCCGGCTTGCGGGCGAATATCCCGAATCCGGCGATGATCGCATAGCATAATGCCGGCAAAGCCAGTGCAGTTGCAAGGCTCGTAGCGTCTGCAAGCGCACCGTAGATGGTCGGGATCACTGCGCCGCCTGCAATCGCGACATTGATGATGCCCGATCCGTCGGCAGCGCGCGGCCCCAGCTTCTCGCAAGCGAGCGAGAAGATCGTGGGGAACATGATCGAGTTCATCAGGCCTACCGCCAGCAGCGAATAGCCTGCCACTTCGCCGGTCGAATTGGCGGAGATCGCGATCAGCGTGATCGCGCCGGTTGCCACGGCCGCCAGCAGCAGGCCGGGGCTGACCATGCGCAAGAGGCCCGAGCCGATGAACCGGCCGACCAGCGCACCGCCCCAGTAGAGCGAAATGAGCTTGCCCGCTTCCTGCTCCGGAATGTTCAGCACCTCGGCCTGCATCAGATAGTTCACGATGAAGCTGCCGATCGCCACTTCCGCGCCGACATAGAGGAAGATGCACGCCGCGCCGTAACCGAAGCGCGGGCGCTTGAGCAGAGTCAGCCCTTCGCTGAAGCTGGTTTCCTCATGCCGTTCGCCCTTGAGCCGGTTGCGGAACATCCACACGACCCCCGCAACCACAGCCAGCGCTGCGGCAAGACCGAGGTAGCCATTCACGATCGCTTGCGTTTCGGCGGTGCGATAGGCGTCGAGCTCAGCCCCGGACAGCTCGGCAGCAGTGATGGAGGCAAGGCTGCCAAGGATGAGGATCGACCCGAAATAGGGGAAGATCGTAGTGCCCAGCGAGTTGAACGCCTGCGCGAAGGTCAGGCGGCTGTGGGTCGTCTTGACCGGGCCGAGCAGGCTGATCAGCGGATTGGCCACGATCTGGACCAGCACAACGCCGGTCGCGAGGATGAAATAGGCGAACAGGAACACGCCGAACACGGCCGACTGGCTCGCCGGAATGAACAGCAGGCACCCCACCAGCATCGTCAGCAGCCCGGCCACTGCCCCGCGCATATAGCCGATCTTCTTCACGAAACGCGCGCCCGGAATGCCCACCACCGCATAGGCGATGAAGAAGCAGAACTGGACGAGGCTCGCTTCAAAGAAGCTCAGCGTGAACAGCTCTTTCAGCTTGGGGATGATCACGTCGTTGAGCGAAGTTATCCCACCGAAGATGAAGAACAGGCCGAAGACGAAGTAATTCAGGCCGGGCGCGTCGATCGGAGTGCCGTGTTCCTCGACAGGAACCGGATCCGTACTCGACGCGACGTCAGGTACCAATGCCATTCAGATTCTCCCCCAAAGACCGGTCGTTGCCGGCCTTGATCTATTGGTCCGGCAAACTAGCGGCGCCGGTGCCGCAGTCTACCTGTATACGAATGCACCACTGTTTCCCTGTTCAGAACGAACATTCGGTCCCTTCGGGCATATCCTGCCGCGCAATCGCTGCCACGCTCAAGGTCACAGCGCCTTCAGAGGCGATCGTGATGCCGTCGCCCAGGCCCGGAGCGCATTTCGCGGTGATCACCATCTCGCGCCAGTCCTTGCCCTCGGCATGGGCAAGCTGGCTGGTGATGTCGATTGCAGTTTCGCCGATCTTCAGCGTGACAGCCACGCGCGGGCGCTCGGCAATCGCATAGAGTATGCGGAAGCCGCCCACTCCTTCGCCATCCTGCGCGATGGTGAGCTCGGCACCCGGCTCGAACGCGATTTCGCGGGCATCCTCCTGCCGATCCTTGTCGATGCCGCGCGCGGTTATGCCGCCGCCCTGGCCACGCAGGTTTGGCAATTCCACGCCGCCTGCTTTCGCGACAATTCCGGCGGCAAGCCTGCCGTTGCCATACCAATCGGTGGCCGCGGCGCCGTTCTGCAACGCGCAGCTTTCGTCAAGCTGCGAGAACCCGCCGCGATCGGACAGCGAGAGGCCGTATCCGAGGCGGAACAGCGCGCCATCCGCGCCATTGACCGGCGCGCCGGTGCATTGCGCAGGCCAGCTGAACGAGAGCCGCCCGGTCGCTTCGCGCTTGCCGAACAGCACATCGGCCACGCCTGCCCCCTCGCTGCCCGGCAGCCATGAAGCAACAAAAGCATCGGCGGCATTGAGCTCGCGGTTCATCCACAATGGGCGGCCCGAGAGGAACACTGCGACCGCGGGAATTCCATCGGCCTTGAACTTGCGCAGCAGCTCCAGCCCCTCTTCGTCGTCGAACAGGAGGTTCTTCCTGTCGCCCGCGAACTCAGCATAGGGCTGTTCGCCGAACACCACGATCGCGATGTCGGGGCGGGACTGGAAGCTGCCATCCTCTGAAAGCAAGGCAGTTCCACCGGCTTCGGCTGCCGCCTGTGCAATCCCAGCAAAGATGGAAGTCGCGCCGGGGAAATAGTCATTGGTCAGCTCGCGGCCGCCCTGCCAGGTCAGCGTCCAGCCGCCTGCGGCCTGCGCAATACTGTCTGCCGCGCGCCCGGCCACGAGGATCGAAGCGCCCTGCTTCAGCGGCAAGACGCCATTGTTCTTGAGGATCACCTGCGACTTGGCGACGGCTTCGCGCGCGATGGCGCGGTGCTCGGCAGAGCCCAGCTTGCCCATGTCCCCTGCGTTCGGCCGAGCCGAGGGCTTGACCGCTTGAGGGCCGATGATCCCGGCGCGCAGCTTGACCCGCAATACGCGCCCGACCGCCTCATCGAGTCGCGCCATCGGGATCGTTCCGTCGTTCAGCTGCGCGACGAGGCTTTCGAGCAGGCCCTTCCAATCGTCAGGCACCATGTAGATATCGAGCCCGGCGAGCAGCGCCTGCGGGCAATCGGTAACGGTGCAGCCCGCGATCTGGCCGTGCCCGTTCCAATCGCCCACGACCAGCCCGTCAAAGCCCATTTCCTCGCGCAGGACGCCGGTCAGCAACGGCTTGTTGCCATGCATCTTGACGCCGTTGATCGAATTGAAGCTGGCCATGACCGCTTCCACGCCAGCGTCGATTGCGGCAGGATAGGGAACGGCATGGATCGCCTTCAACGCCTCGATGTCGCCGTTGACTTCGCCCTGGTCGACGCCCTGGTCGGTCCCGCCATCGCCGAAGAAATGCTTGGCGGTGGCGATCACCCTTCCGCTGCCGAGGAAGTCGTCTGCGCCCTTGCGGCCTTGCAGCCCTTCGACCAGCGCCGCGCCCATGCGGGCCACGAGCAAGGGGTCTTCGGAATAGCTTTCGTAAGTGCGGCCCCAGCGGTCATCGCGCGCCACGGCTACCGTGGGCGAGAAGTTCCAGTCGATCCCGGTCACTTCGATTTCAGTCGCGGTGGCGGCGCCGATCTGCCGCACGATATCGGGATCATGCGTCGCGCCTAGCCCGATGTTATGCGGGAAGATCGTGGCCCCGAACACATTGGTGTGGCCGTGGACGGCATCGGTGCCCCACATGGTCGGAATGACGGGTCCATTGCCGGCAAGTGGCTTTGCCGATGCTTCCCACATCTCGTCGGCCAGCCGGAGCCATTCCGAAGCCGGGGCGAACTCGTCGCCATAGGGCCCGCCATTGCCGCCATTGAGGTAGCTGCCGAAGCGATAACGCTCCATGTCCTTGGCGGTGAAGGAATTGATCTGCGGCTGGATGAGCTGGGCGACCTTGCGCTCAAGGCTCATTCGCGCGAGCAAATCGGCGACTTGCGCATCTTCAGTAGACGCAGCCGAAAGCGGCGCGGGCCGGGCAGGCTCTGCCAGTGTATCCAGCGCTGACGTGCAGCCACCCAAGCCAAGTGCGCCCGCAAGAATCAGTGCACGAAATCGCATCGAAACATCCCCTCCCGAAGGACGAACTCATCCCATCCCATTTATAGGAACGTTAAATGAGAACGTTCTCAATGGCAAGAGCCGATGAACGATTGGCGCAAAATCAACCGACTAGATGGGCCGCGCGATCGCAGCGACCAGCAGCGAGGCCAGAGCGCAAAGCGCCGCCAGCACCCAGAACAATCCGGCGAAGCCGAAGAGCGGCACGAGCGACAGCGTGAGCCAGGGGATGATCATCGAAGGCACGGTATTGGTGAGGTTGAACAGGCCGAGATCGCGCCCGCGCGTTTGCGGCCGCGGCAGGACCCGCAAGGTCTGGCTCGAATGCAGGGCCAGGAACAGCATCGAAGCGACGCCGAACAGCATGTAGCCCGCGATGGCGAATTCGAGGCTCGGGGCGAGCGCCATCATCGCCAGCCCCGCTGCAGAAGTGCCCGCGCTGACAGCCAGCGGCAACATCGGCCGGCGCACACGGTCGGACCATCGCCCGGCGACCAGCGCCAGCGGCACCGCCACGACCAGCACCGAGCTGAAGAGCCGCGCCGCGTCGTTCCCGCCATAGCCGGGCGCGAGCGAGCGGAGCCAGAACAGCAAGAAGGCGAACAGTGCGGCTTCGGCAATCTGCACCAGCAACCGCGCCAGCCACATACGGGCGACAGCCGAGCGCGACCGCCACGGTTCGACCGGTTCGCCTGCGATAGGAGCTGTCGGCTGCATCAGTCGCGGCAATTCGTGGCCGCGCCCAACGATCAGGACCGGGGCGACCATCGCGACCACCAGCATCGCCACCACAACCAGTCGCGCGTCATCCCCCGCAAATCCCGGCGTCGTCACCAGTGCCGCCGACAGCGCTCCGAGCGCAGGAGCGAATGCGAACAATCCGCCGAGCAGCCCCTTTTGCTCATCGGGCACGCAGTCCCCGGCCCATGCCGCGAGCGGGCCGAGCATCATGTTGAGGCAAAGCTGCCAGGCCATGATCACGACGATCAGCCCGGTGACGCTGTCGGCGTATCGAACCGCGACCAGCAGCGCGCTCGAAAGCAGCAGCCCCGCCGCGATCCACCCCGGGCGGCTGCCGCTCCGGTCGCTGAGCCAGCCGAAGCCGATATTGGCGAAGCTGGCCACGATCGCCCCGGCGAAGGTCGCATAGGAAAGCGCCGCGATATCGTCGCTGCCGGTCAAATCGGCAATCCGCACCGGCAGCAACACGGTCAGGAAAGGAACATAGGCGACCGCGCCGCCAGCGGCTGCAAGCGCCAGCAGCAGGATGAACCACAGCGGCTGGGGCGCTGGCGGCGAAACCTCAGGCGTCATTCGTGTCCGGCGCCGGTCCGATCGAAGCGCGTTCGACAAAGGCGGCGGCGACATTGACCGGTTCGCTTGGCATCGGCTCGCCGCCCGCAGCCTGGATCAGCAGCTCCACCGCGCGCGCAATCGTGGCGGCGATGGGCTGGTCGATGGCAGCCAGCGGCGGCTCGGTGAAGCGCACGATGGGCGTGTTGTCGAAACTGATCAGGGAAAGGTCGTCGGGAATGCGCAGGCCCCGCTCGCGCGCGATTTCAACCGTCGCCGTGGCCATCTGGTCGCTCGAAGCGATGATCGCCGTGGGCCGGTCGGCAAGGTCGAGCAGCTTGCGCGCCGCGGCAAGGCCGCTGGTGAAGCCGAAATCACCGCGTTCGCACAGATCGTCGGTGGCAAGGCCCGCCCCCTCCATCGCGCTGCGCCAGCCGTCGATGCGCCAGTCGGCAATGTGGTAATCGGTCGGCCCGGCAATGAACCCGATGCGCTTGTGGCCCAGTTCGATCAGGCGGCGGGTTGCGAGCCGGGCCGCCCCTTCGTCATCCATCGTCATCGGCAGGCCCGGGCCGGGCTCGCGCGAACCGATCCGCGCGAAAGGGATCTTTTGCGCCGCGAGCAGGCCCGTGATCAGCGCATTGTCGGAGTGCGGCGGGGTCAGGATGATCCCGTCCGGCTGGAGCGCGGCGATCGCCGCCTTGAGTTCGCGCTCGACGTGGTCGTTATGCGTGTCGACCAGTTCGAAGATCATGCGATAGCCATGCTCCGCACATTTGAGCATGCCGCCCAGCAGCATCTGGTCGACCCAGTCGGTACCCTGGCGCGACTTCCAGTCCTCGATCGTGCGCTCGCGGTCGTTGAGCGCAAGGATGAGGTAGGAACGCGATCCGCTCATCCGCTGCGCCGCGATCGAGGGGACATAGCCCAGCCGGTCGATCGAATCCTGCACCCGCTCCTTCATCGCGGGGCGGACATTGGGCTCATTATTGATGACGCGACTGACCGTTTGCAGGGAAACCCCCGCATCCTCGGCCACGTGCCGAATTGTTACTGCCTGCCGCCTGCGCGCCATTACTTACTGATCTCCATCCCGGATACAGGCCTTGCCGGTAGCGATATCTTCCCTGCATTGCCAGATGCGAACCCAATCGACCTCCATCTGCTTGGGAAAACCTTCCTCCGAAACGCCGCCCAGGCCGCGCCTTTCGGGCAGGCCGCCGCCTATGGCGAGGTTGAGGATCAGGTGGAAGCGCTGGTCGAATGGGGCATTCGGATCGTCGCTTTCGGTGGTGAACCATTCGTCGGCAGTACGACTGGCAAAGGGCTTGCCGTCAACAGTCCAAGTGAAGCTGCCTTCCGCCCAGATCACGCCGAAAGTGTGAAATCCGCCGTCGAGCACGGGGGGATAGCTGATCTCGGTGCTGGCCAGCTTGTTGTCCGGCCAGCCGCCGCCGAAATGCAATGTGCCCAGGATCGTGTCCTCGCGCCCGCTTTTGCAGCTCTCGCATGGCACGCCGAGATTGACCGCCTCGAGGATGTCAATCTCTCCCGAGCGCGCCCATCCGCCATAGACATTGTCTTCCGGCAACATCCAGATCGCTGGCCAGGTGCCCTGGCCTTGCGGTAGTTTCGCGCGGACTTCGATCTTGCCATATTTCCAGGCGGCCTTCCCGCGTGTGACCACCCGCGCACTGCTGAAGGGCTGGACCTTGGTTGCTTGCGGATCCCCGAATTGCGCCGCGAGGGCCGGTGGACGGGCTGGCCCTTTGCTCCGCTCCTTGTGCGCGGTGATCACCAGCTTGCCATCCTCGATCGCCGCGTTGCGAAGGCGGTCAGTATAGCATTGGCGCTCGTCATTGCCGCCACCCCAGCAATCGACATCGAAGTCCCACTTGGCACGGTCGATTTGCGGTCCCTCGAATTCGTCCGACCACACCAGTTCCCAGCCGGCGCCAGGGTTGTCGTCGGGCTCGATTGCCGATGCCCAGCTAGACGCAAGCAGCATCGCGCCGAGTGGCAGCAAAGCGAATTTCTTCATATTCATCCCCCCAAATGGCCCGACGAGAAGCGGCAGGGCAGGGCGCTTCCAATCGCGCGGGCCACAATGCCGAAGCGGGCCCCCACCCAATGGCAGGAACCCGCTCGGCTTTCAGCATAAAGGCCCTGTTTAGAAGTCGAAACGGGCCATGAAGCTAAAGCGCCGGTCGTTCCGAAACGCAGAGCGCGTGATCCGATCTCCATCGAAGTTCACCACCTGCGAAGTACGAGTGACTTCGTCCAAAAGGTTCACCGCCTGCACGCCAACCTTAATTTGATCAGTAACGGCATAAAATACCGACGCGTCAAGCTGCCCGGTCGACTCCTGCCAAATCGGGGAATAGGGCCAAATATCGTCACGTGCCGTAATTAGGAAGTCATCCCTCCAATTATAGGCGGCTCGCATCGCAAGTGGGCCTTTTTCATAAAAGATCGTCGCGTTAATCGTATGCTCCGAAATCCCAGCGAGAGGCTGAAGGGCAGAGAAAATGCCATTCCGGTTATTGATGTCAGAGTTTCCAAACGCACCGCCATCCACGTAGGTATACGTGAACTGCGTTCCCAACCCACTTAGCAGCCCGGGAAGGAAATCGTATGTCTGCTGGTAAGTAAGCTCAAATCCCTTCAGCGTGCCGCCGGTGTTGTCATCAGGGCCGTTAACTTCAACCGGTGTAGCGACGCCACTCGGGCTGGTATACTCGACGAGGTCCACACCGCTGTTAACGATCCCGGATATATCTTTAACGAACAGGTTCCCGGTAAGTGAGCCAACATCCGCAAAATACCATTCCAAAGATAGGTCGTAATTCCACGACTCAATCGGACGAAGATTGCGGTTACCAGTGAAGAGCTGGAACAACGGCCCGGTTTCAAGATTGCCCCCTGCCAGAAGGTCGGCGGTATTATCACCTATCGTCCCGCCAGCGCGATAAAGTGTCAGGTCAGGCCGCGAAATACCCTTCGAGACTGCGGCGCGGAGAAGCAGCCCGTCGCCGAAGTCAAATTTAACATTAAAGCTAGGTAAGAAGTGGCTGTAATTAATGTCTCTGTTATCTACGAGAATTTCGCCAGTGTGCGCGGCGACAAATTCCTGCTGGCGCGCCTCGGAGAGATCGCAATATCCGCGTACTGCACCGGGCTGGCCCGGCCCGACGCATGCGGCTTGCAATTCCGCGAGGGTGAGTACCCCGTCTTGGTTGCCTTGAGGGCCCTGATCAATGAAATCTGGGCTTGGAAATGCAAGAATTCCCTCCGTTTTAACAGTCGTATGGATGTAGCGAAGGCCAAAGTTGCCCTCCATCACTACACCACCAGGGAAGTCGGTGCCGAAGTCCACGCGTCCGTAGAGGGCCTTGGTCTCTTCGCCCACGGCATTGATTTCTGCGGGGCAGAATGGGGCGCATGCCACAGGGTCAGTTTGGCCAAGAACTTGTGCCTGCCTTCCATTCACGCCGAAGAATGGGTTCGGGGTCTGGGAGAAGGCATTAATTTCAGAGGCAGCTTGCTTGGAGAGACCCGAAAGGTACTCCCCGAGGAGGTCATCGCTTCCGCCAAAGAAGTAAGCCGCGCCATCAGGTATTGGTTGGCCGACATTTCCACGCATGAAGCCGTTACCAAATGGATCACGTTGACGCGAATATTGCGGGAATTCGTCGGTAAAGGCGCCGCCGCCGGTCGCGAAGAATTGATCTGGCAGGCCTGTATATAATCGGCCTGGTGTAAACCCAGCCCAATCTGGAACAAATGGGCCTCCGCCCGTATAGCAGCCTGGCTGTCCGCCCCAAGGGGCGCAGCCCGCGCGACCAGCCCAAGGCGCCGACAAGTTGCCCCAAGTGCTAAACGCAGTATCGCGGGTCGTTCGGTCGCGGTCCGACCAGCGCGCACCGAAGCGTGCCTTTTTAAAGAAAGCGTCGTCGCTAATATCGTATTCAACGTCGAAGCGAGCGCTATCAAGCTCGCCATCGTTCTGCTCGACGCTATCGAGCAAGAACCAATAGTAGGTGTTGAGATCGTAATAATTAGCCGGAGCCGTCTCGCCAGAACGCGTTCCGGTTGCGCTGCCGCCAGGCGTCAAAAACTGAACACTTGGAACCTTGCCCGATAGGTCCAGGGCCAAGTCAGACCAAGTGTTCATGGCGCCGATTACAGCGTCAAGACGCTTGTCTGATTTGATGTTCTGGAATTCAAAATTGAAGCGGAGACGATCGGTCGCCGCAAAATCGATATCGACCGAAAAGTCCTCGGTATCAGCTTCTGTGCGTCGCTGGAAATTGAGGGTCTCCTGACGCAGGCCACCGTATAGGCTGCCGTATCCGCCAAAGTTACTGAGCGTGAGGACGCCACTTTCGAATACGCCGTTCTCATCGAAGGTCCAGGTCGACCCTGCAGCTGGCTCCGGGGTCTCGCCGTCGTTGTTAACTTGGGCAAGCAGGGCGTACTCATCGGTAAAAAACTCCGTATCAGCACGGAGATATTCTGCCGTAATCAGCAGGCGCTCGTCGCTGCTTTCAAACTGCGCAACGGCCGAGAATGCCTGACGCTCGCGATCAAGCGTAGTCGTGCGGACGCCGGCGCCTTTAGGAATGAGGAGCGCCCCTTCGGGAGGGAAATTACTGGCATTGAAGTTTGGCTCACCGTCAAACCCGCCGTCAACAACTGTTAACGCGCGGAGACAGGCATCACCGCCAGTGGTGCCAAGGCGATAGCAGGGGTCCGTCACCTGCGCCGCATCGGTGCGACTTTTCAATTCCGAATACGCATAACCGAGCTGCAGACCGAACCGGCCGGCGCCCGTCTCCCATGTATTGGAGACAAGGCCCGAAAACTCGGGGGTCCATTTCTCCCTGAGATCGCCATAGGTGGCGCCAATTGTACCGGCTACCTTCAGGCCGTTGGTATCAAGAGGCTTGCGGGTCACCAGGTTCACTGTTCCGGCCACGCCCCCATCGATCATATCCGCGGTAACGTTTTTGAAAACTTCGACGCGGCCCAAAAGCTCTGGAGAGACATCGTTGAAGCTCAATTCGCGCCCGCCCGTAGCGGAAAAAATATCCCTGCCATTGAGCTCAGAGCGCACAAATGGAAGTCCGCGAACGATGACGCCCGTCCCCTCAACTGAGAAACGGTCCGGATCAGAAGGCTTCTCGAAGCGCCCGATATTAACACCGGGAACGCGCTGCAATGCCTCCGAAACAGATCGGTCCGGCAGTGCGCCGATATCCTCTGCCGTGATGGCATCGACGAACGTATCCGCATCACGCTTGATATTTTGAGCGCTTTCGAGGGAGGCCCGGAAGCCTGATACGACAATTACATTGTCGCCCTCCGAGACCTCTTCTCCAACGGCCTCAGCTTCTTGAGCACGCACTGGCGAGACTATCATCGACGAAAGGGCAATGCTTGATGCAGTGGTGAGTGCGAGAAGGCGTGGCGACAATGCGGCTTTCGCTTGCGTTTGCTTAGACAAGATTAAACTCCCCCAGAATGCGCGCGGAATTTTCCATTAGACACCCTTTCTCTTAGCCGCTTATGTTAGCGTTCACAATAGTAAAAATGAACGTTCACAAATTACTCGTGGATTGCTTGCCGGCCATGGCCTTATTGCAGCGATCGCGGTATGAATGACGAGATCAAACAGAGGGTCCTTGCAAGAAATGAACTACGGCAGCGCCATCAAGCACATCGTGATCGTCGGGGGGGGAACTGCTGGCTGGATGGCGGCGGCGGTTTTATCGAGGCTCAAAAAGGGTGGGCCTCTCGACATAACTCTAATTGAATCGGAAGAGATCGGCACAGTTGGTGTAGGCGAAGCGACTATCCCGCCATTCGTCGAATTCAATCGACTGCTGGAAATCGATGAGCGCGAGTTGCTTTCCGAGGTACAGGGGAGCTTCAAGCTCGGTATCCAATTCCAGAATTGGGCACGCTTGGGAGACAGTTATATTCACCCGTTTGGCGCGTATGGCTATCATATGGGCGGGATTTCATTTCACCAAGTTTGGCGCCGGATGCAGCAAGCCGGCGATAAAAGGCCGATACAGGCCTTTAACCTTGAGACTATGGCGGCTTATTTTGGCAAGTTTGCACGAACTGAGGACTATGCCCAAGAGGATCTACCTCCCGTTAATTATGCCTACCATTTAGATGCGGGGCGCTATGCAGCATTCCTGCGGAAATATGCGGAGGCCCGTGGCGTAACCCGGCGAGAGGGCCTGATTAGGGATGTTTCGCTTGCCGATGAAACCGGATTTGTGACTTCAGTACAGCTGCAGAGCGGGCAGGAAATCGCCGGGGATCTGTTTGTGGACTGCTCTGGGTTTCGGGGTCTGCTTATCGAGCAGGCGCTCGAGACAGGGTATGAAGATTGGACCCATTGGCTGCCATGCAATCGCGCAGTAGCCTTGCCGTGTAATCGTGATGACGGCAGCCCACCCGCACCCTTTACCCGTGCGACAGCGCATTCGGCTGGCTGGCAATGGCAAGTGCCCCTTCAACATCGCAATGGCAATGGGCATGTATTTTGCGATGCTTACATGTCGGCCGATGAGGCCCATGCAATCCTAGTCAGCAATATTGCAGGAAAGCCGACCGCAGAACCAAACCATCTGCGGTTCGTGACAGGCCATCGCAAGAAATTCTGGAACAAAAATGTGGTGGCGCTCGGTTTGTCGGCGGGCTTCATGGAGCCGCTCGAATCAACTTCGATCCATTTGGTTAATACCGGCGTGAATAAGCTTCTAGCGTTGCTAACGTTAGAAGGGATCAGTCCAACCCAGGTCGAGGCTTTCAACCGCCTTACAATTAAAGAATATGCTAGAATTCGTGATTTCCTGATCTTGCACTACAATGCCACAGAGCGAACAGATTCGGAGTTTTGGAATTATTGTCGCACAATGAGTGTGCCAGAAACGCTGACCGAGAAGGTAGAGCTTTTTAAGGCTAACGGACAGATCTTCCGCGAAGAGGACGAGCTGTTTACGGAAACTAGCTGGGCGGCGGTAATGATGGGCCAAAGGATCGCCATGGGAGGGCATAACCCCATTGCAGATACCTTCGATGTCCCCCGCACTCGGAGCGAACTTGACGAGATGGAAAAATCGATCCGGTTTGTTGTCAACCATATGCCCGGGCACGGCGATTATTTGAACCGATATTGCCCGGCACCATCAATTTGAAAACTCGATATGTGCTTTTATTGACTGGTTTGCGCAAGTCCGTAGGCGCCCTGCCGTATCCAGAGTTGCTGCAGTTGCCGATCCCCGGCGCAACCAGAAGGCAAGCCCGCGATTGCGCTGAAAATCTCAAGAGGTAGGTGTCCCGATCGAAGGCAACGGGCTCTCGGGACGAGGGGCGCTTTGCATTCGGCGCGCGACTTAATCGCCTTACTAGATCCAAGCGCTTTGCCATTGGGAGAGGATTTCAGCCGCTCCCGCTTCAGCCAACAAGGCCTTAACCACCATAAGGCGGGCAAGCTACTCCTCCGATTTGAGGAAGTAGACCGGGCCGATGTCGAGCGTCTGGTCGGGATTGCGGAGCTGCAGAATAAGTTGTGCCCCGCCGATCGGAATAGCTACTGGAGCCCGGGTTTTAAGTCTCACCAGCTGCCAGTTATCAGTAACGGCAATTCGACTTTGCGCAAACCTGACGGCTTCGCCGCCCCCAGTCTCGACATAAATTTCCAGCCTGGCCTTCCCATCATCAAATGCTGATTGCACTGTCTTGGCGGCAACCGCAATTACGAGAACATCGCCCTCTTCGATCCGGCCTTCGATCGGCAGTTTCGCAACAATTTTCGGCGCCCCCTCGGGGCCATTAAGCGAAGTAAGTCGAGTGGCCCTTCCAAGCCAAATCGTTTCATCCTCGCGCACCTCGTAGCTTCCGCCGGGCGCTTCAAAATTCCAACTTCGGTTACCCGGATTATTCAGCAATGTTCCCACTCCTCTCAGAGCTTCCGGAAGCTCAAGCGGCGAGGGCAGATTGAGCGGCCCCGGTGGAGGCGGTTTAGCGCCCGAAAGAATTGACGTTGCGCCAGTAACAATAATAGCTTGGCCGATTTCCAGGATTTGGCGCGTACGCCCGAATTGAATTGCCACGATGCCGTCTTTAGGTCGCAACCCCATTTCAGCCTTTGCATTCACTTCGTACCACTCCCACTCACGGCCGATTTCGAGTGTCTCCTCGCCAAAGCCGGGATAAGGCGGTTCATTTTTTTGAAAACGAACACGTAAGATGCCTTTGCCATTATCGGTCTGAGCCTCAATGGTTCGAGCATAAAAGCCTATCGTAACATCTTCACCGCGACGGATGCTTTTTGTGGTCGGGAGGTTTGTCCCGGCGGCATAGATGAATTCATCCGCGCGCCTGACCTCGAAACGACGAGCCGCACCCCCCCCGGGTATATTGGGATCAACAACCGCGCTTGCCACTAGGTCCGCGCCATAACTTTCCCAGTCGATACGGGAGGGATCGTTCGCAAGTTCGCCAGGAAGTTGGGCATCAAGAGCTTCAAGAGCCGCCCCGCCACTTTGAGCCATTAGGGCATTTGTTGTATTCAAGCCAAAGGCCGCACAGAGGGCGGTCAATGCAATCAAGCGGGTCACGAAATCCCTCCCTAGTCTTTGTGGAATGGGTGCTGACTTGTAGGCGATGAGAACGTTAACAAAATAAAGGCCAGTTCGCAAGTCAGAGCCGGCGCCAAGCGCTGGATCCCGAGCTGAATTAAACGCACTCCGTGAATGCGCAATGCATGTCCCCCGTCAGCGCCAATGGCGCAGATTTGAGGTTGTGATTTAAGGAGGATTTGGGCCTCGTCGTAGTGACGAAGGAACGAAGATGAAGCCCAAATCCTCCCTTCCTCAAGTCCCACATACTGACCGGCCCCCACCGAGTGGTCCGTGTTGATTGTTAGTGCAAGATTGTCTCCGGCGCCATGGCTGTCCGGAGGTGGAGCGTAGCGGAACCGGAGGGCAGCCATGGCGATGGCGATGTTTCTGGGGCCGGTGGCCGATAACCGAGCGAGCTGTGCGGCCTGACGGTGTTGTAGTGACGCCGCCAGGCTTCGATCAGTATCTTTGCCTCAGCCAAGGTGTAGAAGACCTCGCCATTCAAGAGCTCGTCGCGCATCGAGCCATTGAAGCTTTCACAGTAGCCGTTCTCCCAAGGGCTACCTGGAGTGATGTAGAGCGTGTTCACGCCGATCTTCGCCAGCCACTGCTGCACGGCGTTGGCGATAAACTCGGGGCCGTTGTCTGACCGTATATGTGCTGGCGGGCCGCTTGTGACGAACAACTCAGCCAGTGCTGCCAACACGTCCTCGCTTCGCAACCGTCCCGCGACCGGCAAGGCCAGGCATTCTCTGCTGGCCTCATCGATGATCGACAGGATGCGGAACTTGCGCCCATCATGGGTGCGACCCTCGACGAAGTCGTAAGACCACACGTGCCCCGGATACTCGGGCCGCAGCCGGATACATGAGCCGTCGTTGAGCCAGAGCCTGCCCCGCTTCGGTTGCTTCTGCGGCACTTTCAGGCCCTCACGGCGCCAGATGCGCTCCACCCGCTTGAAGCTCACATGCCAACCTGCCTCGCGCAGCAGGGCAGTCACCCGACGGTAGCCGTAGCGACCATATTGTCGAGCCAGGGCTATGATATCCTCGGTCAGCGCCGCTTCGTCATCTGCCCCGCGCGGCACCTTGCGCTGTGCCGATCGATGTTGCCCGAGCACGCGGCAGACCCGCCGCTCGGAGACCGGCATCATGGTCCTGATATGATCGATAAAGCGCCGTCGGCGCGCGGGGCTCAGAAGTTTTCCCTTGCAGCCTCCTGCAGGATCAGCTTGTCGAGCGTCAGGTCCGACACCGCTCGGCGCAACCGGGCGTTCTCCCTCTCCAGCTCTTTCATACGCCGAGCCTGATCCATCTTCAGGCCGCCATATTCCTTGCGCCAGCGGTAGTAGCTCTGCTCGGTGACGCCGATCCGACGACACGCATCCGCCACCGCGCACAGCGCCGGGTGGCAATGGCAAGTGCCGCTGCAGCACCGCAACGGCAACGGCCACGTCTATTGCGACGCCTTCATGTCGGCCGACGAGGCGCATGATATCCTCGTCAACAATATCACCGGCAAGCCCACCGCCGATCCCAATCACCTGCGCTTCGTTACCGGGCGGCGCAAGAAGTTCTGGAACAGGAATGTCGTCGCGCTAGGCCTGTCGGCGGGCTTCATGGAACCGCTCGAATCAACATCGATCCACCTCATCAACACAGGCATCAACAAGCTGGTGTCGCTACTCTCGCTCGATGGCGTAACCCAGGCTCAGGAAGACGCCTTCAACCGGCTGACAGCCAAGGAATATACGCGGATCCGGGACTTCCTGATCCTGCATTACAACGCCACCAGCCGCGACGATTCCGAGTTCTGGAACTACTGCCGCACGATGAGCGTGCCCGACACGCTGACCGAGAAGATCGAGCTTTTCAAACTCAACGGGCAGATTTTCCGCGAAGAGGATGAGCTGTTCACGGAAACCAGCTGGGCGGCCGTGATGATGGGGCGGGGTATCTCGATGCGCGGCCACAATGCGATGGCCGACACGCTGGATCTGGGCAGGGCCAGGCAAGAGCTCGACGAAATGGAGAAATCGATTCGCTTCGCCGTGCAGCATATGCCGGCCCACATCGACTATCTTAAGCGGTATTGCCCGGCACCCGCCTCGGCCTGAAACCGAACTCCACGGGAAGAATGACGCACCCGACAGGATTGCCCTCGCCCTCCGACCCCGTTCGTCCCGGCTACCCCTCCACTCCGTACCAGCTTCGAATTGCCATCGCACGCCAATGGAAGCGTAGCAAAAGGCTTGCGGAGTTGCACGAAATTAAGGCACTATCATACTCGTTCGGGCTAGCACCCCAAAAGAACCCCCGCTGGCTGAGTAGGAAGCCCAGGAGGTAGCGGACGAATGAATCTCACTACCCTCGTGCTACTCTATGCGCTTTGCCCGCTCCTATTGCCTCACGAGGCGCTCGCCCCAGGAGCCCAGTGAGTGTATTTTGCTCGGCATAGTGATGCTGGGAAAGTCTTTTCTAAAGATGACCATCCGATCCGCACGGCAGATTACTGCGAAAGAATCTGGGCGTGCGATTCGCACGATGATCGCCACCGGCATGCACGGGAGCTTATGGAGATACAAGATGCGTAAGGTTTTAGTCGTAGACGACGATGCCATTGCCTTGGATGTGTACCAAGCCGCTGTATCTTCTTTAGGATACGCGTGCTTGACCGTAGATAATGGTCAAGGGGCATTGCAAATATTAAGCGACATACAAGACGTGAACATTATTATATCTGATATCAATATGCCTGGTTTGGATGGAATAACATTACTCAAAGAGATAGAGGCGCGGTTTATGGATCATAGGCCTATTGTTTGTATACTTATAACTGCGCAAACTAGCTTAGATAAGGCTGTCGAGGCTATACGGCACAGTGCTATTGATTTTTTATCAAAATCTGATGTTTTGAGTGAGATCGGGTCAGCGTTACGCAGGGCGTCCCTTAAGTTATCACGGCTCGAATCTCGCTTGCCCAAATCGGGGAATGATGGGCTTTATAAGAATAAATATGCGCCATCTGAAGAGTTCGAATCTGTAATAAAAGGCATTATGGCATCAGAAACAAATTCAAATAATGAAGCAATTCAAAATTTGCATAGAAAAAAATGGTAGCCCTATAATTTAATTATATGTGACGATCTTTCTCGGATTGAGCAGGTGCTTGGCGCGCTGGCGCATCAAGCGCGGATTGGGCTCAAGGCCCGCGCCGACTGTAGTTAGTTATAATCAATAAGCCCAAAGCTGGGCAGGCTTACAAATTCTGATGGCAGAAGTTCATGGAGAGATGAGATTTCGCAAATATGTCTCCGTGCGGGAATATCGCACAATAAACCTTCGCCGGTAAATTTCGAATTATATGTTTATCTAAAATAATATTACAGGAATTGCCATGGACCAAAAATATAAATGGGCTGAAGCAGATATATATAAAAGACTAATCGATACGTCGCCAAGCGCAATAGTCATTGTCGATGAAGATGATAAGCTCATCTCTTGGAACGAATCTGCCGTAAAGATCTTTGGGCACTCCCAGAATGAAGCTCTCGGTCAGAGTTTACATATTATTATTCCCAAAATACATCGCGACGCTCACGATATCGGCATTAATCGCGTCCGAAATGGGGGTAGGAAGAAATTGATCGGCAAACTGACAATTATCGAAGCTCTTCACAAGGAGGGCCACCACTTTGATGTGCAGATTGCACTTTCTGACTGGTCGTTTTTGGGTAAAAAATATTATTCTGCAATAATAAATCAGATTTTTTCGCGGCCTGAATGATCCACCACCCCCACTTAGTGGCCTATTGTCTATTTTAGAATTGGCTGAGAAGAAGGAATGGAATTGCAGGAAGCGCCAGCCGGAAGACATCATCGGCAAGCTGCGGAAAGCGGAGATCGTGCTGGCGCAGGGCGGAACGGTTGCAAATGTTGCCAAACGACCGGCCTCAACCGGCCACGCCACCTTACGCTACGCTTCAGGCCACCTAGTGGGGCGACCATAAATGCCGGAGCTCTAACTGAACCGGTGGACCACTCTAATGTGGCGAGTCAGCCCTTCAGGCCCTTGGCGTTGCGAGTGGTTGTCAGCCCGAAAATCCTGAACTCACTCGATTTCCAAAAACCAATTAGGACCTCAAAGGCACTATTGGGCCATGAGCCAAGGCGGAGGCCAACACTTCGCTGATCAACGCTTTTGCCAGAGGTTCTTGGGCTGCCCGCTCATCACGGCTTGATGTGGGCGA